>DJGG01000137.1 GCA_002432195.1 Desulfobacteraceae bacterium UBA5852 | reverse complement strand
GCCCGGGGCCCAAGACGCCTATTGTGGACGGCCACCATGAAGCCAGCACAGGGGATCCGACGCCAGATAATCCCCCGTCAACTGATACGCCGCCCCGCGGAAGCCGTAGCACTCGGCGGCCTTCTCGCAGGTGCCGCAGGGGCCCTTGATGGTCTCGCGGTGGTTCTTGAGGTCCCGGATCACCTGGCTTTCCCGCAGGATCGCCGCCAGGGGGCGCCGGCGCACGTTGCCCACGACGATGGTCACCCCCACGCAGGGCATCACGTCCCCCACGGCCGTCACCAGGCAGGAGAAGCTGTGGCGCAGGCACTTGTTGCCCACCAGGGGGGGCTGGGGGTCCCAGTCCCGGCCGAAGCGCTCCCGGTCCAGGTCGGAGAGCTGCCGGAAGAGCCGCTCCAGGCGCGGAGGGGTCACGTGCAGCTCGGGGTGCGCGACGGCGTTGGCCTGGGGGGTGATGACCTCGAAATAGGGGGCGATCCCCCGCTCCCGCAGCCAGGCCCACAGGTCCGGCATCTCCTCCAGGTTGTCGCCGCAGATCACCGTGCTGGCGGCCAGGAAGAGATCCCCGGAGGGGTAGCCGGCCTCCCGCAGGTGCTCCAGGGCGGCGTGGATGATCTTGTGGGATCCGGGCACCCCCGTGAGGCGGTCCTGGATGGCGGGGGTGAAGGAGTTGAGCTTGAGCACCACCCGCACCCGGCGCGCGGCCAGCTCCCGGGCCGCCGCGGCGTCGATTCCCGAGCCGTTGGTGAACATCTCCGCGGTCAGGCCCTGGTCCGCGATAAACCCCAGCATCTCCACGAGGTGGGGGTAGATGCTGGGCTCGCCCCCCAGGACGATGATCTTGCGGGCCCCCAGGTCCCGGGCCTGGCCGATCACGTCCCGGATCTCCTCCCGGCTGAGCTCGCCGGTGGGCGGGGCCTCCCGGGGGACGTAGCAGTAAGGGCAGCGGAAATTGCAACGGCGGCTGAACTCGATCTCCATGGAGAGCAGCCGGTCGTCCCGGACGGCGGCCGCGATGTCCGCGGGGGGGAACTCGAATGCCGAGGTCGGATTGAAGCAGCTGGCCATGTCACCTAACCCGCGGTGGTTGGAGGTTCGCGTCCGATGCCCCGCGGGGGTGAAGCGACCATGTCCTGGCGGGGTCCGGGCAGCGACAGCCGATAGCACAAGTCCCCCGCCCTGTCCAGCCGGCGGGGCGAAGGCGCGCGCCATGGGAACGACGGGTGGGGGCGGGGGGTTCCCCTCCCGGGGCAACGGGCAACTGTGTGAGCCCTTTAGAGCGCCTGGGTCCCGGCGCGGCCACAGATCCCGAACTGCCTGGTGCACAGCGATTCGCCGACCGGATTTTTTACCGATTGCAGCGCCGGGGCTTAGGCGCTCTTAAGGCCGAGTTCGGGCCGTCCCGTGGGGGCAACCCCCGCCCTCCCTGGTCGGACGACCACCCGATCCTGGAAGGCCGCTTGGGGATTGCGAGATGGAGGATCGATGACCGTCAGAAACCTCTGGGAATCCGTCGCCGCCCTGGGGGAGGGTTTCGCCACCACCTTCCGGCACCTCTTCCGGCGTCCCATCACCGAGGAGTACCCGGAGTTCAAGCGGACGCTGCCGGCCCGCTCCCGGGCGCGCATCGTCCTCACCCGGGACCCCGACGGGGGCGAGCGCTGCGTGGCCTGCTACCTCTGCTCGGCGGCCTGCCCGGTGAGCTGCATCTCCATGCAGTCCGCCGAAGCCGCCGACGGGCGGCGTTACGCCACCTGGTTCCGCATCAACTTCGCCCGCTGCATCTACTGCGGGCTGTGCGAGGAAGCCTGCCCCACCTCGGCCATCCAGCTGACCCCCTTCTTCGAGACCTGCGAGCGGGAGATCCTGTCCCTGGTCTACGAGAAGGAGGACCTGCTGGTGGACCACGGCGGCAAGGACCCGGACTATAACTTCTACCGGCATTGCGGCATCGTCACCGCCGCGGGGGGCAAGGGCACCCACGCGGGCGAGGCCCCGCCGGTGAACCTCACGAGCAATCTGCCGTGAGGCGGGAGTCATGAATCTTTACGCCGTCGCCTTCTACCTGCTGGCCGCCGTGATCCTGGGGGCCACCCTGATGGCCGTCACCCGGCGCCACCTGGTGCACGCCGTGCTCTACCTGATCGTCTCCTTCTTCGGCAGC
Source organism: Desulfobacteraceae bacterium UBA5852 (assembly GCA_002432195.1). GTDB lineage: Bacteria > Desulfobacterota > Desulfobacteria > Desulfobacterales > UBA5852 > UBA5852. The sequence goes on along the minus strand of DJGG01000137.1, from coordinate 6,601 downwards.
GCCCTGCTCTTCTATCTCTTCGGCGCGCCCCTGCTGGCGGCTCTCGAGGTGATCATTTACGCCGGCGCGGTGATGATCCTCTTCCTGTTCATCGTCATGATGCTCAGGGTGGGGGCCGACCAGGGGCCCCTCTTCCCGCCGCGCCAGATCCTGCCGGCCATCGCCATGGCCGCGGTCTACCTGGCGGTGGCGAGCCTGCTGGCGGTGCGCGACACGGGCACCGGGGGGGTGCTGCAGACGGCCCTGGCCGATCCGCGGGCCTTCGGGGATTATCTCTTCCGGAATGCCTGGCTGGCCGTGGAGATCGTCTCCCTGCTCTTGCTCGTGGCCCTGGTGGGGGCCCTGGTCCTGGGGGGGCGGACACCGGCCGCCGACACCCCGGAGGGGCCCGGCGCCCCTCGGGAGGTGCGCCCATGATCGTGCCCTTCGGTCACGTGCTGCTGCTCGCCGGCCTGCTTTTCGTCCTGGGGATGGTCTGCGTCGTAGCCCGGCGCAACCTGATCATGATCCTGCTGGGGGTGGAGATCATGCTCAACGCCGCCGCCATCGCCCTGGTGGGGGCCTCCCTGCGCTGGCAGGCCATGGAAGGCCAGGTCCTGGTGCTCTTCATCCTGGCGGTGGCGGCCGCCGAGGTCTCCGTGGGCCTGGCCCTCATCGTCAACGCCCACCGCCGCTCGGGCCGGCTCGATCCCAACGCTTTCCACCGCCTGGGGTGACGCCCCGGACGACAACCGACGGAGCTTTTGCCATGGACCCCATCCTGCTGGCCGCGCTGACCGCCACCCTGACGCCCCTGGCGGCCTTCGGCGCCATCGTCCTGGCCACCCGGCGCCGCCCGGGGCTCTCGGCTGGCCTGGCCATCGGGGCCGTGGCCCTGGCCCTGGCGGGAGCGCTGTTTCTCCTGGCGCGCCTGTGGGGCCTGGAGATGAGCGTCACCTACACCACCCGCTGGATGGCCTCCGGCAGCCTGGAGATCGTCTGCGGGTTCCTGCTGGACCCCTTGAGCGTCCTTATGCTCACCGTGGTGACCGCCGTCTGCCTGCTGGTGCAGGTCTACTCCCTGGGCTACATGGCCGGCGACCCCGGGTTCGCCCGCTACTACGCCTTCATGTCGCTCTTCGCCTGGGCCATGGCCAGCCTGACGGTGGCCCCCACCCTGCTCCAGCTCTATGTGTTCTGGGAGCTGGTGGGGGTCTCCTCCTACCTGCTGATCGGCTTCTGGTACGCGAAATTCAGCGCCAGCCAGGCCGGCAAAAAAGCCTTCGTCATGACCCGCCTGGGGGACGTGGCCTTCTTCCTGGGCCTGCTCCTGGTCCTGACCCACCTGGGCCACGTGGAGATCACCCGGCTCAACGCCGGGGCGGCCGCGGGCCTTTCCGGCCACCGGCTGACGGTGGCCGCGCTCCTGATCTTCGGGGGCATCGTGGGCAAGAGCGCCCAGTTCCCCCTGCTCACCTGGCTGCCGGATGCCATGGAGGGTCCCACCCCGGTCTCCGCCCTGCTCCACTCGGCCACCATGGTGGCCGCCGGGGTCTACCTCCTGGCGCGCCTGCTGCCCTTCTTCAGCCTGGCGCCCACGGCCCTCACGGTGATCCTGGCCGTGGGCACCCTCAGCATGCTCCTGGCCTCCACCATGGCCCTGGTGAGCCGGGACATCAAGCAGGTCTGGGCCTTTTCCACCATCAGCCAGCTGGGGTTCATGCTCATGGGCCTGGCCGCGGGGGGCTACGTGGCCGGCGTCTTCCACCTCACCACCCACGCCGGTTTCAAGGCCCTGCTCTTCCTCTGCTCGGGGGTCCTGATCCACCACCACGGAACCAACGACATCGTCGACCTCTCCCGCCGGGGCGCCCGCCGGCAGACCCTGGCCGTGGCCTGCCTGGCGGTGGCCGCGGCGGCCCTGGCGGGACTGCCGCCCCTCTCGGGATTCTTCAGCAAGGAACTGCTCCTCGCGGCCCTGGCGGCCCACCCCAACCCCGTCTGGCTGGCCGCCGGCCTCCTGGGTGCCTTCCTCACGGCCTACTACGCCTTCCGCCTGATTTTCCTCCTCCTGGCGCCCCCGGCCGGGGGGATGGAAGACGCCCCGGCCCCCCACCACGACGCCCCCCCGGGAGTCCGGGGGGCCATGGCCGCCCCCCTGGTGGTGCTCGCCGGGGTGACCCTTCTGCTGGGGTGGGCCGAGAAACCCCTGGCGCGCTTCCTGGCCGCCGGCGGCGGCCTGACGCCCACGGCGGCGGGCCATCATGCCTGGCTGCCCTTCACGGCCGTGGGGCTTGCCGTCGCCGGGGTGGCGTTGGCCTGGTGGGAGTTCGGGCGCCGGCAGGCCCCGCGGGTGGGTTTCGCGGAACGCTGGCCGGCCCTGGGGGAACTTTTCGCCCAGCGCTGGTACCTGGACCACCTCTACCGCCTGGCCCTGGGGGCGCTCGTGGACCACGGCGCCGCCCACCTCTGCGCCCAGGGGGACCGCCGGGTGATCGACCCGACCGTGGACGGGCTGGCGGCCGGCACCGTGGCCGGCGGCCGGCGGCTGGCCGTCTGGCACGCGGGCCGCTTCCAGGCACGCCTGCTGGCGCTGTTCCTGGTGGTGGCCGCCCTGGCCGTAACCGTCTTCTTCTAACCGAGGAGTGCAGGCGATGCCCCTGGCGAGTGCCGATTTCCCCTATCTGAGCGCCATCCTCCTGACCTGCGGCGGGGGCCTGCTGGCCATCCTGTGCCTGCCGGCCGCGCGCACCCGGGCCATCAAGTGGGTCAGCGCCGTCTGCTCCGGCATCACGCTGCTGCTCTCCGCCTACCTGTTCGCGGCCTACGACCAGGCCCGCGGGGGCCTGCAGTTCGTGGAGCGCCTGGACTGGGTGCCCTCCCTGGGGATCCAGTACTTCAACGGCGCCGACGGGTTCAGCCTGCCCATGCTGCTGCTCTCGGGGATCGTCTTCTTCACCGGCGTGCTCACCATGTGGGAGCTGGAAACCCGGGTGAAGGAGTTCTTCGCCCTGGTCTTCCTCCTGGTGACCGGGGTTTTCGGCCTGTTCATGAGCCTGGACCTCTTCTTCCTCTTCGTGTGGTACGACGTCTCGCTCTTCCCCATGTACCTGCTCATCGCCATCTGGGGCAGCACCCGCAAGGAATACGGGGCCATGAAGCTGACCCTCTACCTGCTGGCGGGCAGCGCCCTGATCCTGCCGGCCATCCTCTTCCTGGTGGTCCAGGCGGGGCTGAACACCTTCGACCTCACGGCCCTCATGCGGCCGGGCACCTTCAGCCCCGGGGAGCAGCGCTTCGCCTTCCTGCTGTTTTACCTGGGCTTCGGGATCCTCGCCGGCGTCTGGCCCTTTCACACCTGGTCCCCGGTGGGCCACGTGGCCGCCCCCACGGCGGTGAGCATGATCCACGCCGGGGTGCTCATGAAGATCGGCGCCTTCGGCGTCCTGCGGCTGGGCATCTTCCTCTGCCCGGAGGGCTGGCGCTACTGGGCCCAGCTCATGGGCCTGCTGGCCACGGTGGGCATCGTCTACGGGGCCCTGGCGGGGCTGCGCCAGACGGATCTCAAGTTCGTCATCGGCTACTCCAGCGTCTCCCACATGGGCATCGTGGGCCTGGGGCTGGCCACGGTGAGCGTGGACGGGGTCAACGGCGCCGTCTTCCAGATGTTCGCCCACGGGGTCATGACCGCGCTCTTTTTCTCCGGCGTGGGCTGGATCTACGACAAGACCCACACCAAGATGATCGACGAGCTGGGGGGCCTGAGCCACACCATGCCCAGGGCCTCGGCCTACGTCATCCTGGCGGCCCTCACGAGCATCGGGGTCCCCTGCCTGGCGAGCTTCTGGGGCGAGCTTCTGGTCTTCCTGGCCGCCTTCCGGGCCTATCCCGTGCGGGGGGCCCTGGCCGTGGGCGCCCTGGTGGTGAGCGCGCTCTTCATGCTGCGCATGGTGCAGCGCACCTTCTACGGCCCCCCCCGGGAGCGCTTCGCGGCCCTGCCGGACGTCCCCTTCGCGCTGGGGCTGCCCCGCCTGATCCTGGCGGCCGTGATCCTGGTCTTCGGTTTCTTCCCCGCCCTCATGTTCGACATGATCGCCACGGCGACCCTTCCCCTCCTCCAGGGGGTGCCACGATGAACTGGATCGGCTTCGCTCCCGAGATGGTGAACCTGCTGGCCGTGGTGGTCTTCCTGGGCCTGGCCCTGGCGCCGGCCAACCCCCGGCGGGATTTCGTCGCGGCCATGGCGCTCTCCCTGCTGGGGCTGGCGGTGAGCCTGGCCGTCGTGCGCGCCACGGGCGAACTCCCGCACCAGGGCTACCGGGCGGATCTCTTCGCCCAGGTCTATAAGATTCTCCTGGCGGGGGGCCTGGTGCTGGTGGTGGCCGTCTGCCGGGATCTGGCGGACGTGGAGGCCCGGCGCCACCCCGAATTCTTCCTGCTGCTCTTCACCTGCAACCTGGCCATGACCATGCTGGTGAGCGCCGTGCACCTGCTGGCCGTCTACCTGGCCCTGGAGCTGTCGAGCTATGCCCTGTACGTCCTGGTGGTGCTGCGCCGGGACCGGGAGCTGGGCGTGGAGGCGGCGCTCAAGTATTTCCTGGTGGGGGTGGTGGCTTCGGCCGTCACCCTTTTCGGCTTCGCCCTGCTCTATGCCGTGACCCGGGCCACCACCCTGGACGCCCTGGCCCGGGCCCTCGTTGGTCTGGGAGCCAACCCCCTGGCCGCCGTGGGCCTCCTGCTGACCCTGGGGGGCTTCTTCTTTAAGCTGGCGGTCTTCCCCTTTCATTTCTGGGCGCCGGATGTCTACCAGGGGGCGGTCCATCAGGTGGGCGCCTACATCGCCACGGTCTCCAAGGTGGCCGCCATGGGGGTGCTGCTGCGCCTGACGGCCCTCACGCACGCGGGCGGCCCGCCGCTGGTGACCCTCCTGGCGGTGCTGGCCATGGCCTCCATGACCGTGGGCAACCTGGCGGCCATCGGGCAGCAGGACCTCAAGCGCCTGCTGGCCTGCTCCAGCGTGGCCCATGGGGGCTATGTGCTCATCGGCCTGTTGAGTTTCAGCCCGGCGGCCCACGCCGCCGTGATGTTCTACGCCCTGGGGGTGCTGCTGATGAAGTTCACCTGCTTCCTGGTGGTGGTGACCGTGGCCGGCGACGGGCGCAACCCCCGCCTGGAGGATCTGGCGGGCCTCCACGCCCGCTCCCCGGTGCTGGCCCTGGCGCTGATGATGGCCCTCTTCGGCCTGGCGGGCATCCCCCCCACCATCGGCTTTACGGGCAAGCTCCTGGTCTTCAAGGCCGCCGTGGACCAGGGGCATCTGGCCCTGGTGATCTTCGCCATGCTCAACGTGGTGGTCTCCCTCTATTACTACCTTCTGGTGCTCAAGGCCGCCTACCTGGCCGAACCCGCCGCCGGCCTGCCCCCCCTGCGGGTCCCCCGGGGCGTGCCGGTCTTGGCCGCCGCCCTGGCGTGCGCCATGGTGGCCATCGGCTTCTTCCCCGCCCCCGTCATCCGCCTGGCCCTGGCCGCCGCCGCGGCCCTGGGATGATCCGCGCGACCGGCGGGCGGGCTTGACGCCCGCCGCCGCCTTGCAGTACAAGAACCCATCTTAGAAATGGAAAGCAATCCGAGTCATTTGATCGCCAGGCGCTTAACAGGGCTCAGACCGGTGCCCTTCCCCTGGGAGCGGAACCCCCCACCCCCTGCACAGGGAAAATGGCACTTTCTTCGGGACATGCGCATCGTGCCCTGCGCACCCATACCCCCCATACCCAAGGAGCCACCATGCCGGAACTGGCCTACGTCAACGGCGCTTTCATGCCCATCCACCAGGCGACGGTCCCCATCGAGGACCGCGGCTACCAGTATGCCGATGCGGTCTACGAGGTCATCGCCAGCGCCGCGGGGCGCCTCTTCTGCATGGAGGAGCACCTGGAACGCCTGGAGCGCTCCATGCAGGCCCTGGCCTTCCCGGCCATCCCCCGGGCGACCATCCGCCAGGCCGTGGAGGAGCTCTTCCGCCGGGGGGAATTCCCCCGGGCGGGCGTCTACATCCAGGTCTCCCGCGGGGTCGCCCCCCGCTCCCACCCCTTCCCGCCCAAGGCCGTCCCCCAGGTGATCATGACCGTGCGCCCCGTGGCCGACACCCAGCCGGCCATGTGCGCCAAGGGGGCCACGGCCATCACGGTCACCGACACCCGCTGGGGACGCTGCGACATCAAGACCGTGCAACTCCTGGCCAACGTGCTGGCCAAGCAGCAGGCCCTGGACGCCGGGGCCGGCGACGCCATTTTCGTGTCCCCGGACAAGGTCGTGCGGGAAGGCACCAGTTCCAACCTCTTCCTGGTGACCCCCGAGGGGCTGGCCACCCACCCCCTCACCCCCGCCATCCTGGGGGGCATCACCCGCATGCAGATCCTGGCGATCTGCGCGGCCCAGGGCCTGTCCGTCCGCGAGCGCCTCATCCCCCTGGAGGAGCTCTTCGCCGCCCGGGAGGTGTTCTTTACGGGAACCATCACCGAGGTGCTGCCCATCGTGGCCGTGGATGGCCGCCCCATCGGCGACGGGCGCCCCGGCCCGGTGGCCCGCCAGCTCTTCCAAGCCCTGCGCGCCCGCATGGGGG
>DJGG01000069.1 GCA_002432195.1 Desulfobacteraceae bacterium UBA5852 | reverse complement strand
CGGGGCCGGCAACGGCAGCGGCGGCAATGGCCGCCGGCGCGGCCGGAGGCCCTGACAGTCTGCGCCAATCCGCCTGTGGATGAACTGCGCCTCGGGTCTAATCCGCCGCCGGCTTCCGGCGCTTCTGCCGCTCGAGCTCCGCGAGCAATTCCTGCATGCTGGCTTCTTCCGTGATGTCGTAATGCGGCGGCCCGTCGTAGTGGCGCCGGCCGAAAAAGCGGTCCCCGGCCGGGGCCTCGGCCACCCCCCGGGGCAGCGGCAGGCCCAGGCGGTCCGCCGCCCGGCGGCGGGGCTCGTCGGGCACCAGCCGGGAGCGGTAGAGCAATTCGCTGGTGGCTTCCGTGGAGGGGTGGAAATTCTCCGCCGGGGGGTGGAAGCGCGCCTGGCGCTGGATGTAGTCGCTGAGGTATTTCTCCGCCGTGTAGAGGCCCTCCTGGGTGGCGGTCTGCATGGTGCTCTCGATCTGGGAGAGGCGGTTTTCCCGGATGAGGGTCTTGACCGCCGGGATGCCGCGCAGGATGGCCAGCAGGGGCACGCGGAAGCCGTGCTGGGGCAGGTGCACCAGCTTCTGCACCAGGAGCACCGCGAGGATGGAGGCCAGCTGCTGACGCACCAGGTTCTGCGCCTCGCCGGGGAAGGCATTGCAGATGCGGTAGAGGGCGTCCTCCGGTCCCGAGGCGTGGAGCGAGGCGATTACCAGGTGGCCGGCTTCCGCGGCGTTCAGCGTCAGGCGGATGGTTTCCGCCTCCCGCAGCTCCCCCACCACGATGACATCCGGGGCCTCCCGCAGCACATCGAGCAGTCCCTGCTCGAAGGTGGGGAAGTGCGTGCCCAGCTCCCGCTGCTCGATGAAGGCCTTGCGGGATAGAAAGCGGTATTCCACGGGGTCTTCCAGGCTCACCAGATGGACCGCCCGGCTGCGGTTGATCTCCTCCAGCATGGCCGCGATGGTGGTGGTTTTGCCGCACCCCGTGGGACCGCAAACCAGGACCAGCCCGTTGGGCAGGCGGCAGAACTCCTGCACCATGGGATGGAGGTTGAGCCGGCTCAACTCGGGAGGCCTGCCCGGCAGCAGACGCACGGCCAGGCTTAGGCCCCGGGTGGTGTTGAAGACGCTCAGGCGCACCCGTACGTGCTGGATGGTGCGGGCCAGATCCACCGACAGGCGGTTCTTGAGGGTCTCCATTTCCCGAAGGCTCAGGAGGCCGTTGACCAGGGCGTCGACCTGCTCGTGGGACCATTTGAGGCGCTTGTCGAAATCGATGGCCCCGTTTTTGCGGAACACCACGGGGTGGCCGCCGGTAATGTGGATGTCCGAGCAGTTGTCGCGGACGGCCCCCAGGATCAGTTCGTTGAACGCCTCCATGGCCAGCCTCGAGGATCGATGGATGAATTTAGAATAACATCAGCTGGTTCAGCGGCAGTATAGGGGATGGCCGCGGGGAAGTAAAGGGAAACTCCGGACAAGGCCCTCAGCGGAGGCCGGCCTCGCGGCCCTTCAGCCGCACGGCGAAGTCGTCGAAGTAGACGGCGGCGGCCTCGGAGGCCTCCAGGCCCATGGCATGCAGGCCGATCTCCGCGGGCCAGTCCTCGATGGCGTTGCCGTAACCGGCGGTGAGGCGCGCATCGATCAGGAGCACGGCGTCGGCATCCCGGCCGGGTTGCCCACCGGTCAAGTGGAGGCACACGCCGTGGACGGGGCTCGGGCTGGCGGCCACGAAAGTCCAGTCGATCTGGTTCAGGCCTCCGCCCGCCAGGGAGAAGAGGTCGTTGCCCACCCGCAGGTTGTTGGGGTCCACGACCGGCCAGTTGATGAAAGGGCTCAGCGGCGGGAGCCGCGTGCTGCCGCCCCGGCGGTTGTCGAGCAAAAGGTCGGCGGCATCCCCGGTCAGGCTGCCGCCGCCGTTGCAGGCCTCGACGGTGGACAGAAAGACCTTGACGGCGTTGACCTTGTCCCCGGCGTCCAGACCGCCGCCGGCCTCTTCCACGGCCACCCGGCGCTCCTCCAGTCGCACCATGAGGGTCGTCCAGGGGTGGAAGCACCGGTTGTCGGGCTGCAGCAGGCAATAGTCCGCCGGCAGTTCGGCGTAGGCCAGGATCTCCCGTTCTTCCGGCCAGAGGGTCAGGGTCGGTCCGGCGGGGGGCACCGTGTATTCCCACAGGGGCGTGATCAGGCCATCCCCGTTGCGATCCTGCTGCAGCCAGAGCATGACGGCCGGCCGTCCGGGGTCGTCTTCCGGTACCAGCCGGTCGGGCAGGGCCCCCCCGCGGACGCCGCGCACCAGGGACACGCCCAGGAGGTCGCCTCCGTTGACGGCGCGGGAGGCATCCACCCGCAGGGAGATCCCCGTGAGGAATTCGGGATCCGGGGGCAGCAGGGCGCTCTTCACCTGGAGGTCGTAGCTGAGGGTGTTCGCCTCGTGAAAGGTGCCGTCGTAGGAAGTGCCGCGCCAGTAATCGAAGAGCGGGACGGGATTGCCCCCGTCGGCCTGGCGCCAGAGGTAGACGCCGAAAAACTGGGGCTTGAACAGGTCCGCGGGCAGGGTCACCGAGGCGCCGACCACGCCGTGGGACTCCAGGACGCTGCGGGCGCCCTCCAGGGCCTCCAGCACGGCCTCCCAGTACTGCAGGCGGGTTTCCAGCGTCCACCACTCGGCGCTGGCCGGCGGGGTGCTGTCGCGCTGGCTGCGGTAGTCGTCCCGGACCGCCCGGGCCTCGCTCACGAGGTCCTCCAGCGGGGCGCTGGCGCCGCCGGCAAGGGCCTCGACGGCCTCGCCGCCGGTCCGCATGGCGCGATTGCCCTCCACCGCTTCGATGGCGGCGGTGCCCGGGATCCTTGCTGCGCCCAGCCAGTTGTCGAGGTTTTCCATGGTGTCCACCCATGCGGGGGAACCGGCGGAACCCCGGGAGGTTAGGCGCACGCGCACCTCGCCGAAGGCCCCCTGGACGATGCCCGTGCTGGAGAGCCGTTCGGGCAGCCCCCCACTGGCCAGCAGGATCCGGTCGCCGTTGTCCAGCGTGTAGGTCTGGGGCAGCTCGGGTTTGACGGCTTGGGCGTCATAGAGCTTGAGGCCCGCGAGGGCCAGATAATACGCCTGCTGACGGCTGTTGGGGTTGAGGGAGCCGGCGCCGGAGGTTGCCGTGAGGTAGACCATGGCCCCCCCCAGCAGGGCGACCAGGGTCATGGTGACGATCAGGCTGATCATCAGGGCGCCCCGCTGGTCGCGTGCCCGCGAGGGCTGCCGGGGACGCGCCGCCCCCGCCGGCGGCGGGACGCGCAATCGGCCGATGGGTCGGGCGCGGTCGGCCCGCAGGCGGTCGGCGGCGTGCCCCGGAAAGCGCGCAGACCCATCGGCAAGCCCGAAAGCCTGCGCCGGGTCAGGGTTATTGAGGGTTCCGCATCCAGGGGCCATGCGCAGCATCTCTCGTGTGGGGGGCGGTCTCCCGCTCCGGCGGGTGCGCCCCACTTGGGCTAGTCGTGCTTGCCGAGGAAGACCACCGTGGACAGCTCGTCCATGCGGTCGCTGACCAGTTTCAGACGCAGCCCCAGGGCCGCCTGCCGCGCGGGATCGGCCGCGGCCGCCGCCCACTCCGCGGTGCGGCTGGCGGCGACGGTATGATGGCCCGCCGCGTCGTAGTAGATGTAGCGCAGCTCGAACCGCACCACCTGGTCCACCAGGATGTCCGTGACGCTGCCGGAGGGCAGGATCGACGTGAGGTGCAGGGGGGCCCCCGGCGTGCCGCCCCAGGACAAGGTGAAGCGCCGCAGGTCGTCGAGGGGGGCATCGGGGTGGAAGGCCTCGAAGGCGATCTGGGTGGCGCTGCCGCTCGTGGTGTCGGTGAGGTGTTCGAACTCCTTGGTCATGCGCGCCATGGCCAATTGCGCCTTCTGGGTGGTGTCGGCCGTGGCGCGCGCGAACAGGAAGCTCTCCGAGAGATTCACCAGGCCCGCCCCGGCGATGGCCACCAGGATGCTGACGAGCACGAGGCTGGCAATCATCTCGATGAGGGTCAGCCCCGCATCCGGGCGGCCGGGCCATGGAAATTTCCGCATGCGGGGGCCAACGGCCATCGCGGGCAGCCTTTCAGGGGGTCGGCCGGACGAGCAGCGCCGTGAGGTGCTCGTCCAGGGAATTGGCCAGGGTGACCCGGAGCACGTTGTCGGGGGGGGTGCCGTAGGTGTCGGCGGCCTCGGCGCCCGTGCCCGCGAAGCGGATGTATTCGTTGCGCACGACCCGGTAAGTGCCATAGGCGTTGGTCTGTTCCGTGGCCGGCGCGCCGATGTCGTTGCGCAGGGCAGTCCAGTCGGATTCCACGACGGGGTTGCGCTGCTCGAAATCGCCCACGATGTTTTCCACCACCGCTTGCAGGTCGATGGTGGCTTTGAGGCGTTTGACGGGCACGGAACTGCCGGTGAGGGCCGATCCCATGTACTGGTAGAGCGAGGCGCCCAGCACCCCGGCAATCAACAGGGTGACGACGATTTCCACCAGGGTGAACCCGGCGGCGGTCTCGGGCGTTTTCATGGGATGAAGCCCGTATGGCGCGTGATGGTGATGGGGTGGCTGTTCAGAGTCACCACGATGGTGGTCTCTCCCGGACTGCCCCACTCGTCGAAAAAGAGGTTGGGCGTGCCGGCGGTCAGGATCACGCCGTCCGGCAGACCATGGGTGGAACTGGTGTCGTTGGGCCAGGGAAAGGCCGCCGGCTGGCCGTTGTGCAGGAGGATGTAGGCGCCGCTGGAGAAGGCCACTCCCCAGGATGCCGTGTTCTGGGCCATGGCCAGGGACTGGGCGAAGCGCAGGTGGGTTTTCAGGATGGCGGCCTGGGCGTAGGCCTCCTTGTCCATGTCCGGGTCGCGGCTGATGACCACCGTGCTTACCACCACGAGAACCACCAGCACGGCCAGGATCTCGATCATGGTGAAGCCCGGGGCCCGGGAGCCGCGCGAATCTGGAGGTGCAGGTGATGGCATGCTGGCGCCGGCTGAAGGTCACGATGACGGGTCGCATGCGGCCCGGCCGTCCGGCCGGCGCCGCACCAGGTTTCTATACTATGAAAAGCTGATCACGTCGAAGGGTTATGGCCCCAGGCCGCCCGCCGGCCGCCACGGAGAAGACGCCGCCGATCCGAGGCGGGAAGGGGACTTCAGCGCGACCAGCGGGCGGCCGAGGTGGCGGTGGAGTGGGCGCGGCTCAACGCCGCGCTGGAGGATCCGAATCTCAGCGCGCCGCCGTCCCGGGAGACGGCTCCGGACCAGGTGTAGCCGGTACCCAGGTTGCGGTCCAGGGTGGCAAATACGTCAGCGTCGCCGGTCCAGCCCGTCTGGGAGAGCATGAGGTTAGACCAGGCCATGGCCTCACGCTGATTGAGCTCCGCGATACCGTAGTCCAGGGAACGCTCGTCGGCGGCGGCGGCGATGTCCACGTACCTGGGCACCGCCACGGCGGCCAGGATCCCCAGGATGATCATGACGGCAATGATTTCGATGAGGGTGAACCCTCGCTGGTTCAGCATCCGCATGCCTTCAGGAACAGGTTTCATTCGTCCGGCTGATGCGGCCGGCCAGGGCGGGTCGCGGCGGCGACCGCGACAGGCACAACCGCGGTGTCCGGCCCCTCGACGCAACGGCGCTAAAGGCACGGATTTGGCGGCCGACGCGGGAACGGCGGCCCCCGTCAATCGGGGCGCCATCCCGCCCCGGCCGGCAGGGCGCCGCGCCAGGCGGCCTGGGGCGTGCCGGTCCGCGGCCGGGTCAGGGCGTCGACCAGCGGCCCGGAGACGACGCCGTGGAAGCGGTGCGGTTCAGGGCCAGGGACTGGTTGCCGAAGGTCAGGCTCCCCCCGGCCGCGGTCGGACCTGCGCTCCAGGTGTAGTCGGCCCCCAGGTCGGTGTCCAAGGCCGCATACGTGGTGGCGTCATCCGCCCACCCGGTGGACGACAGCATGATGTTGGACCAGGTCAGGGTTTCGCGGCCGTTCAGCTCGGAAACCGCCGCATCCAGCGCCCGCCGTTCGGCGTTCGCCATGAGGTCCACGTATTTGGGTACGGCCACGGCCGCCAGGATCCCGAGTATGATCAGGACGGCGATGATTTCGATGAGCGTGAAGCCTTCCTGGCCCCGGAGTATCGATCTGCCCTTCATGCCACCTGCCTCCTTGAGTGCACCGGTTGGGTTCCCAAGTGCCCGGTTCGAAGGTTCCGTCCTGTCGAACGCCAAGGGCAATAAAAGCAAGAAACGTACCCGGTAACGTTTACTGGAAGAAAAACCGCCGCCCTGAAAATGGATCTGCTTGCCGCCCAAGCGCTGTCGGGGTCGATTTTCCGGCGGCGGCGCCTCGCTCCGCCGGCCGCCGCCGGGGGTGCGACAATTTTTGAAGAAAAGGCCTCATTATTTGTCGCCGGCCCTGAAGGCCGTTGCATCAATACCGTATTTTTTGATCCGATGCCAGAGGCTGCGCTGGTTGATGCCCATCAACTCGGCCGCGCGCACCTGGATGCCGTGGGTGCGTCGCAGCGCATCGATGATCATGCTCTTCTCGATTTCGCGCAGCTGGTCGTCGATGGAGCCGCGGCCATCTGCCGCCGGGGGCTCACGGTGCCGTTCGAGGGCGCCGGTCATCCCCTCCGGCAGGTGTCGCGGGCCGATTTCCCCCCCCTCGCTCAGCACGACGGCGCGCTCGATGGTATTCTGGAGCTCCCGTACGTTCCCCGGCCAGTCGTGTCCAATCAGGGTTTGCAAGGCGTCCGCTGAAATGGAGGCCTTCTCGGAGATGCGGGTCAGGAAGCGTTCCACCAGCAGGGGAATGTCCTCCTTGCGCTCCCTCAGGGGCGGCAGGCGAAGCGCGAAAACGTTGATCCGATAGTACAGGTCTTCCCGGAAGGTGCCTTCTGCCACCATTTTTTCGAGGTTCTTGTTGGTGGCGCAGATGATGCGCACATCGACCTTCACGGTCCTGGTGCCCCCCACCCGGTCGAATTCCTTCTCCTGGAGCACCCGCAGGATCTTGGCCTGCACGTTTAAAGGCATGTCCCCGATTTCGTCCAAAAAAATGGTTCCGCCGTCGGCGAGCTCGAATTTTCCGGGTTTGCGCCCGGCAGCCCCGGTGAAGGCGCCCTTCTCGTGGCCGAACAGCTCGCTTTCCAGCAGTTCGGGGGGGATGGCGACACAATTGAGCTTGATGAACGGCTGGTGCTTGCGGCGGCTGTTGTCGAAGATGCTGGTGGCCACCAACTCCTTGCCGGTGCCGCTTTCCCCCAGGATCAGTACCGTGGTGTCCGTGGGCGCCACCTGGGTCACCCGGCGCAGGAGGGCGCGCATGACCCGGCTGTCGCCGATGAGCTCGGGGAAGAGTTGGCGGGCGTCCAGCTTGGAGAGGACGTCCTCCACGCGCTCGAAGACCTGGGCGAAATGCTTGATTTCGTCCACCTGCTTGCGCCGGTAGCGTTCCTTGTCCTGGCTGGCGATGACCGGCATTTCGCTGGCCTTGTCGATGAAGTGTTTGACGGGCACCACGATCAGGCGGATCACCACCAGGCCGCAGACATAGGCTCCGGTGGCCAGGGCCAGGGCCAGCAGATAGATGCGTGCGCCGGGGTCCCCGTCCGACTTGTGCGCGAGAACGGTCAGCTGGAAGGTGAGGACCGCCGACAGGAAGGCGATTCCGGCGAAGATCACCGGCACGATGACATAGAGGCTGATATGGTAGCGCACGTTTTTGATGGCCACAGTGACGACCTTTCACATGCGGGTCATTTTGGTCAGGTCCCACATGGGCAGGAAGATGGCCAGCGCGAAGAAGCCCACCAGGACGGCCAGGAAGATGATCAACAGAGGGCCGATGGCATCGGTGAGCTTCCGGATGGCGTATTCCACCTCGGCATCGTAGTGCTCGGATACCTCCTTGAGCATGTCTTCCAGGTTGCCGGACTCTTCCCCCACGGCCACCATGTTGATGACCATGGGGGTAAAATAATTGGCGGACTGCAGGGGCTTGGCGATACCCCGGCCCTCTTCCAGCAGCACGCGTACCCGGTCGAATTCCCGGGAGATGGCGGTATTGCCGATGGTCTGCGACAGGATGGCGATGGCGTCCAGCACCGCCACCCCGCTGGCTTGGAGGATGCTGAAGATGCTGGCAAACCGGCTCATGGCCGATTTGATCACCAGGGGCCCCACGAGGGGCAGGCGCAGCAGCAGGTAGTCCTTGAGGAAGCGCCCCCGGGGGGTGTGCAGATACCAGACCGTCCAGCCCGTGAGAGCGGCCAGGATCAACAAGGCCGCCGACCAGTGCCGGCTCAGGAATTGATAGAGGATCATGGAGATCTGCGTGGGCAAGGGAAGATCGATGCCGCTGCGGGCGAAAATCTTGACGAATTTGGGGGTGACCACCGTGAGCAGGATCAGGAAGGCCGCCACCAGCAGGACGACCACGAAAAGGGGGTAAACCATGGCGGAGCGAATGTCGGACTTCACCTTGTGCTCGTGCTCGATGATGTACTTGAGGCGGTTCATGACGCTGGGCAGCGAGCCGCTCAGCTCTCCGGCCTGGATCATGCTGCAGTAGAGGGGGGAGAAGGCCTCGGGATGGCGGCGGAAGGCGTCGTGGAGGCTGCTGCCCTCCCGGATGGCCTGGCGGATGTCTTCCACGATCTGCCGCAGGCGCCGGTTTTCGGTCTGCCGCGCCAGGATGTCCAGAAGGCTGATCATGGGCACGCCGGCCTTGAAGAGGGTGCTGAATTGCTTGGTGAACAGGATCAAGTCCGGGGCGGGGAGCGGGCGCAAGCCTTCGGTGAAGCGCCGCAGGGCTTCCGGGGATGGCCCCGGCCGGCGCTCCTTGAGCTTCTCCGGGATGAAGCCCCGGGCCGCCAGCGATTCGGCGGCCGCCGCGGCCGATTCGGCCTCGACGAGCCCTTTGGTGGTCTCGCCCTTTTCGTTCAGGGCGCGGTAGTGGAAGAGGGGCATGGTTCGTCCGGTTTGGGCAAAGCCCTGTCAGGTCATGACGGCCGAGGCCGCTTCCTCGAAGGTGGTGACCCCGCTGCAGACCTTTTCGGCCGCGTCCTCGCGCAGCAGCCGCAGCCTGCCCGCCGCGCGGGCCGCCCGAGTGATCTCGTGGGCCGGCGCCTGCTTGCCCACCATGTCCTGGATGGTTTCGTCGATGGTCAGCACCTCATAGATCCCGATGCGCCCCTTGTAGCCCGTATCCTGGCAGTGCATGCAGCCGCGCCCCCTTTGAAACCGGGTTTCCGCCTGGGGATCGATGCGCCAGAACTCCAGGGCCTCCGGGGGCGGCCGGTAGGACTCGCTGCAATTGGGGCAGATCCGGCGCACCAGGCGCTGGGCAAAGGAGACCAGCATCGTGGAGGCCACCAGGAAGGGCTCGATGCCCATGTCGATGAAGCGGGTGATGGCGCCGGCGGCATCGTTGGTGTGCACCGTGCTGAGCACCCGGTGACCGGTGAGGGCGGCCTGAACGGCGATATTGGCGGTTTCGGCGTCCCGGATTTCACCCACCATGATGACGTCCGGATCCTGGCGCAGGATGCTGCGCAGGCCGCTGGCGAAGGTCATACCGGCCTTGCGGTTGAGCTGGACCTGGCGGATCTTCTCCATGCGGTATTCCACCGGGTCTTCCACGGTGATGATGTTGATGTCCGGCTGGTTGATGCGCTTGAGAATGGCGTAGAGGCTGGTGCTCTTGCCGCTGCCGGTGGGGCCCGTGCTCAGAATCAGGCCGTAGGGCTTGAAGATCACGCTCTCGATCTTGGCGCGGTCGCTGTCGGCCATGCCCAGGCTTTCCAGGGAATAAACCCCGGCCCCGGTGTCCAGCAGGCGCAGGACCATGTTCTCCCCATAAATGGTGGGGATCGTGGACGTGCGGATGTTGATCTCCTTGTTGTTGAGCTTGACCGTGAAACGCCCGTCCTGGGGGATGCGCGAGGTGGCGATGTCCATATTGGCCAGGATTTTCAGGCGGGAGACGATGGGCAGCAGCATGGAGCGGGGCGGCGCCGGCACGGGGTGCAGCCGGCCGTCCACCCGGAAACGCACGTGAACATAGTCCTTCTCCGGGCTGATGTGGATGTCGCTGGCCCCCTCGCGCACGGCCTGGGAGAGAATGGAGTTGACCAGGCGCACCACCGGGGCCTCCTCGGCCATGTCCTGCAGGGAGCTGACTTCCACATCCTCCATGAGGACCGGCGCCGCGGCATCGGTATCGGTGTCGTACTGCATCTCCTCCATGTCCTCGAGGACGTCCCCGATGCCGGTGTAGGTGCCGTAGAGGCTGCCCATGAGGTGATTGAGCTCCTGCTCGGTGCAGATCACCGCCTCGACCTCGAAGTTGGTGGCCAGTTCGATGGCATCCAGGGCATCGATGTCCAGGGGGTCCGGCATGGCCACGGTAAGGAGCTGGCCCTGCAAGCGGATGGGCACCAGCTGGTGCTTCTGGGAGACGTCCGCGGGAATCAGCGTCGCCAGGCCGATCTCCAGGGGAAACCGCTCCGGGTGGTACTTGGCGATGCGCAGCTGGCAGGAGACCAGGTCCACCACCTGGCTTTCGGACAAGAGGCCCTCGCGGGTCAGGTACTGGCCGAGCTTGAGACGGGTCTTCTTCTGCCCCGCTACCGCCTGGTTGAGTTGATGCTCGGTCAGCAGGCCATGGTCCACCAGCATCTGGCCGAGTTTCTTCCGATTGCTCATCCCTCCCCTCCCCCGTAAGGATCCCGGTAGAAGAGGCTGCCGTCGCGCCACAGCCGGGTGACGTCGGCTGTGGCGCGACGCGCGGACGGCAGGTGGTCCAAATGCCCGCGCGCCGTCGCCTCATCGAAAAAGCATTCCGGCAGCACCAGCTCGAAGCGCAGGCCCGCGGCCGGGTTCCAATGGGGGATCAGGCGCACGGGGAACCCGGCGGCTTCCAGGTCCAGCTGGCTCTCCAGGGCCTCGGCGAGGCTCCGGCGGGAGGCGGCCACCAGCCACCAGGTGGGGATCGCCGGTGGTGGCCGTTGCACCTCAAGGGCCGGAAGCCACAGGGCGGTCCCGACCTCCAGGCGGTCCGGATCGGCCACCTGGGGGTTGGCGGCCTGCACGGCGGCCAGGTGCCGCGGCGTGAAGCGCCCATAAACCTTCTGGATCAGGCCTCCCATGGTGTCACCCGGGCGCACCTGGCATTGACCCAGCAGGCGCGGTGGCGATGTGGCAGGCGCAGGGTCGACTCCGGCGGCGGTTCCGCGCCCGACGGGGCTGGAAGCCGCGGGAGCGGGCGGCAGCACCGGCGCGGCCGGACCCGGAGGATGCAGCGCCATGGGGGTTTCGGGGGCGAGGGCCAGGCGCTCCCACACTCCGGCCATGTCCGTCGCCGGAAGCGCCGCCGGACCGACCGGGAGTGCCGGATGGGCCCTGACCGCGGCGGGCAGGGGAGCGGCGTTGGAAGACCCCGTGGGGGGGTGCAGCAGCCGGCCGCCCCCCACTGCGGCGGCGGCCAGCAGGGCGGCGGCCAGCAATCCGCCCGCCCAGCGCCCGATGGGGGGACCGGAGCGCGGCCAGGCGCGGCGCGCACAGGCGCGCACCTGGCGCCACCCGGCCCGGGGGCGGTCCTGGATGATGGTGGTCAGAAGGCTCCGGTGGCAGAGATGGATGATGCGGCGCGGGTAGCCCCCCGTGGCCCGGTGGACGGCCACCAGGGCGGGAAGACTGAACAGGGAGCGACGCCCCGCGCGCAGGCCCGCCTGCTGCAGGCGGAAGTCGACCAGGGCCCGGGTGTCGGCGAAACCGAGAGGCCCGAGCAGCAGGAAGAGATTGATGCGGTCGGCGAAATTCGGATGGCCCGCCACCTGGGTGGTGAACTCCCTCTGGGCGAAGATCACGATTTGCAGCAGTTTGTGGGTGTTGGTCTCGTAGTTGAGCAGTTCCCGCAGGATTTCCAGGCCGAAAGCGGGCAGTTTCTGCCCCTCGTCGATGATCAGCACCAGGATGCGTTTTTCGTCCACGGCGATGCGGTGGATGACGGTCTTGAGGCGCTCCTGGGCGGCCCGTTCCTCCAGTTCCGGAGGGTACCCCGCGCCCAGGGCGCCCAGGAGCATCTGCTGAAAGGCCAGGGGCGTGGCCGCCTGGGGGTCCAGCACCAGGCAGGTGACGATTTCTTCCTCGGCGGCGAAGCGGCGCAGCAGCTCGCGGCACAGGGTGGTCTTGCCGGTACCCACCTCCCCCGCCACCACGTTGAGACCGCGTCGCAGGCGGATGGCGAGCTCCAGCTGCTGGAGGCAGCGCGCGTGGCCCACCGAGCGGTAGAAGAAATCGGGATCCGGCGAGTTGGAAAACGGCTCCCGGTCAAGGTCGAGAATCTGGAAATAGTCCATGGGTCGATGGCCCGTGCGCAGCGCCCCCGCCGGGAGGCGCGGTTTATCCCCGGCCCGCTAGTCCGCGGGGGTCCCCGGAAGGGCCGGGTTATCGGGATTCCCCCGGGAGATGGCCGACGTCTGTTCCGCCAGAATGTGCGGCGTGATGAAGATCAGCAGGTCCTCCTCGTTCTTGGCGCGGCCGTAGCCGCCGAAGAGGTACCCCAGGTAGGGGATGTCCCGCAGGTAGGGGATCCCGAAATCGCTGGAACTCTTGGTTTCCTTGCTCAGGCCGCCGATCACCGTGGTCTGCCCGTTGAACAGGATCACGCTGGTGCGGGCCTTCTTGGTGATGATGGTGGGATTGTTGCCCACCGCGTTTTCGAAATCCAGCTCATCTTTGGTGGTGAAGATGGTGAGCTTGATGGTCCCGCCGTCGATGACGTGGGGGGTCACCTCCAGCCGCAGAACGGCCTGCTTGTACTCGATGTTGACCTCGTCGTCCTCCACGGTCTGGAAAGGCACTTCGCGCCCGCTCTCGATGAAGGCCTCCTGGTTGTCCAGGGTGGTGATGGACGGGCTGGAGAGGATGTTGATCACCCCCTCCTCCTCCAGGGCCTGGAGCTGGACGCTGAGAATGTTCCCGCTGGCGCTCTCCAGGATGAACCCCAGATCGAGGCCCAGGAGGTTGCCGGCCGCATCGGTGGTGGTCAAGGGGGCGGGGAAATTGCTGGCGATGCCCGAGGAGGGGTTGACGGACTCACCGGAGCCCGGCGTGACCCCGGACCCGGCCCCTCCGGCGATGTCTCCGGGGGTGAAGAAGTAGTTTTTGCTGCCGGCCTGGTTGCGGTAGAGGCCGCCCCACTGGACCCCCAGGGCGCGGGCGGCATCCTTGTTGGCTTCCACGATGTAGGCCTCGATGAGCACCTGGGGGGTGGGCCGGTCGAGGACGTCGATGAGGGGCAGGATGCGTTCCAGGTCCTGGGGAGTGGCCTGGATGATGAGGGAGTTGGTGTGGACGTCCACCAGCACCGACCCCACGGGCTTTTCGGCGGCGTTCAGGGAGAGGAAGGTCTGGAGGTTGTCCCGCAGGGCGCCGGCGTCGGTGTACTCGATTTCCACGATGCGGGTCAACAGGGGTTCATACCATTCGAGCTCTCGCCCCTTGGCCCGGATCTTCTGCTCGGTTTCCAGCTGCTCCAGCTCGCGGTTTTTGTCTTCCAGGGTGATCACCCGGATGATGTCCCCCTCCCAGACGTAGGCCAGCCCGTGGGTCCGCAGGATGCCGAGAAAGGCCTGGTCCCAGGCAACCTCCTTGAGGCTGACGTCGATGACGCCCTTGACCCGCTCGTTGATCATGACGTTTTGATCCACGGCCTTGGCCAGCGCCCGCAGAACGCTGGGCACCGAGGCTTCCACCATGCGCAGGGAGATGCGCTGCTGCGGCAGGGGCGGCGTGGCTGCCGGGGGGGCGGCGCCGGGGGGCGCTGCCGGGGGCGGCCGGTCGGGGAGCTCGATGGGGCGCCGTGGGGCGGCCGGCGAGAAACCGTGGGACTTGGCGGAGCGGGCCTGCCACTCCTCCAGGAATTCCTGATCGGGCTTGGCGACCTTGGCGGCGCACCCGGCAAGCCCGAGTGCGGTGAGCAGCGCCAGGCCCAGGAGCGTTCTCCGTCCGGGGAGTCTGGGAGTGCGCATATGCGTTTTGGCCCTTGGATTAAGGTTATATCGCTAGTGGAGGCCGAGAGGGTTCCAGAGGGGAACGCTCAGGAGATCCTTCTCCGCTGTGCCCAGGGTCACCAGGTCCGGCTGAATCCGGCGCAGCACCAGCGCCGACTGGTCCAGCTGGTCACCGGCCTCGTATTCGATGCCGTTGATCACCGCCACCTGCCGCGCGCCGACGGCAATGTAGCCCGAATAGACCAGGGCGGCCTCCCCCGGGGCGCCCCCTTCCCCGGTGCTGGAAACCGCTTCCAGGGACGCCGCGCCGAAGGCCTTCTCCAGAAACAGCCGGGCGGTCCAGGCCTCCTCGGCGCGCTCGAGGAGGAGGCGGTCGTGCTCCAGGGTGTTGGACTGATCGAATGTCTGGGCCAGGTTGGCCACCAGGGCCTCGATCTGCTGGGATGCTCCGGAGGCTTTCTCCGTCCCGCCGGGCGCAGGGGCCCCGGGGGACAGCCAGCTGTACAGCCCATAGGACACGGTGAGCAGCATCAGGGCCACGACGATTTTTTCCCGCACACTCATGCACGTGCCTCGGTCAACGGCGCAACGGCCGGTCAGCGGTCGGCCCCGGCATCCTGGGCCAGCAGCACCTGGGCGCTGAGTTCCAGGTCCGGCCCGGGGCCGGTCTGCTGGATGCGGAGGCGCTCCACCTGGGTGAGATACGGCAGTTCGCCCAGCTTGAGGAGAAAACGTCGGATATTCTCCAGGCTCCCCTCGGCGGAGATTACCAGGCGCAGGCTCTGGCTGGCGTTGATGATGGAGTTGATCTCGGGGCTTACCTGGCGTGCCTTCAGGCCTGTGGCCGCGGCCATGGCGCGAAAAACGGCGTCGATGCCGGCCGCCTGGTCGGCCGTCAGGCTGAGTGGGGCCGGGAAGGGCAGGCGGCTGACTTTTCCGGCGCGGGTGCTGTCGATCACGTCGTAGAACTTCCGGTAGACCGGGAGAAGGACCGCCTGTTCCACAAGGCGGGTGCGCAGGAGGGCGATGTCCTGATCCAGGCGCGCGAGGGCTTTCTGGTTGGGCAGGATGGTCAACAGGAAAAAGACCAGCAGGCCCAGGGTGCAGATGAGGGTCAGGACCATACTGCGCTGGGGCATCAGCCACCGGGTTGGGTGATCCATGGGGTCGTTCCACTCCTGGGTTGCAAGGCCAGGCCGTTTTCCAAGGCCGGCTAGTGTTGTGTCCCGGAAAAATTTCGAAAAAGGCCTTCGAGCAGGCCGGGGGGCTCCCATCCCA
>DJGG01000064.1:3650-4021 GCA_002432195.1 Desulfobacteraceae bacterium UBA5852 | reverse complement strand
TTTATCCACAGCCTGCTAAGCCAAGAAGGAAGGAAACCGAGGTGACAATTCGATTTGGGCGCAGGATATTGGCATACCGCAAGGCGCGCCTCTCAATTCCCCGATGGGAACACAAATCAAACTATATTGGTAATTAATCTTGTTAGATGGCACATCCTGCATGCCATTCGTAATCTTCAAGGGGCGAATAATGTTGCATATTATACACGAAAACGCAATCCAATTCTCTTTGGTTTTTTCAATAAAAATTGGGCAGGGCTTGGCCGGGTTTCAATGTCGGCAGCGACCTTGGCGCTCACGCATAAAAAAAAGGAAGCCGGGGAACATCCCTCGACTTCCTTTTTAAAAATGGTGCGCCCGGCAGGATTCGA
>DJGG01000064.1:3404-3608 GCA_002432195.1 Desulfobacteraceae bacterium UBA5852 | reverse complement strand
TATCCAACTGAGCTACGGGCGCAAGCACTTCGATTGAAACAGATGAGCTTTTTAAGCTATAGTACGGAGCCTGTCAACCATTTTGGCGCGGAATTTTGCCGCGCAAGAGCCGCCCTTTCGCCCGGCGCGGCGGGCCTTGTCGGGCGGTGACATCGCATGTCAATGCCCTTTTCACCACCATTTGCTCCTGTAGGCCGCCCCGGG
>DJGG01000064.1:1951-3363 GCA_002432195.1 Desulfobacteraceae bacterium UBA5852 | reverse complement strand
AATGACCTATATCCCCGACCACATCGCCTGGATGCAAATGGCCCTCGCCGAGGCCCTCAAGGCCCAAGCCATCGGCGAGGTCCCCGTGGGGGCGGTGCTGGTGGCGGCGGACGGCACGCTCCTGGCCGCGGCGCACAACCGCGCCATCACCGAGCCTGACCCCAGCGCCCACGCGGAAATCCTCGCCCTGCGCGCCGCCGCGCGGATCCTGGGCAACTACCGGTTGTTAAACACCACCCTGTATGTTACCATCGAGCCCTGTGTCATGTGCATGGGAGCGCTGGTGCACGCCCGGGTGCGGCGGATCGTCTTCGGCGCCCGGGACCCCAAGTGGGGCGCGGCCGGCTCCCTCTACCAACTGGCCGCGGACGACCGCCTCAACCACCGCATCGAGATCGTCGAAGGACTGCTCCTGGAGGATTGCCGCACGCTGATCCAGGATTTTTTTCGCCGGCGCCGCGAAGCATCCAAGGCAGACCGCCGGCCACCGGAAGGAGACTGAGTTGGCCAACATCGTCATCATCGGAACCCAGTGGGGGGACGAGGGCAAGGGCAAGATCGTGGACCTCCTGGCGGCGGACGCCGACGTCGTGGTGCGCTTCCAGGGGGGCAACAACGCCGGGCATACCATGGTGGTGGACGGCCAGCAGTTCATCAGCCACCTGGTGCCCTCAGGTATCCTCCAGGGCAAGACCTGCGTCATCGGCAACGGCGTCGTGGTGGACCCGGCCGTGCTGTTGAAGGAGATGGACTACCTGGCCGCCAAGGGCATCGACGTGGGGCCGGAGCGCCTGCGCATCAGCGAAAAGGCCCACGTGATCATGCCGCACCACCAGATGATCGACCTGGCCCGGGAGCAGATGAAGGGCGACAAGAAGATCGGCACCACGGGCCGCGGCATCGGCCCCTGCTACGAAGACAAGGCCACCCGCCGCGGCATCCGCTTCGTGGAACTGGTCGACCCGCCGCTCTTCGAAGAGCGCATCCGGGCCATCCTGGACGAGAAGAACTTCTACCTGGCCAACTACCTCAAGGCCGGGACCGTGGACGCCGACGAGGTGATCCGCCTCTACGGCGGCTACGCCCGGCGCCTGGCCCCCCACGTGGGGGACGTTTCCGCCGAGCTGGGACGGGCCGTGGCCGCGGGGCGCGCGATCCTCTTCGAAGGCGCCCAAGGCACCCACCTGGACATCGACCACGGCACCTACCCCTTTGTCACCTCCTCCAACACGGTGGCCAGCAACGCCTGCACCGGCGCGGGCCTGGGGCCCCGCCACATCGACCGGGTGCTCGGCATCGTCAAGGCCTACACCACCCGCGTGGGGGCCGGCCCCTTTCCGGCCGAGCTCTTCGACGCCGTGGGCGACCGCCTCCAGGAAAAAGGCGCCGAATTCGGGGCCACCACCGGCCGC
>DJGG01000064.1:0-1935 GCA_002432195.1 Desulfobacteraceae bacterium UBA5852 | reverse complement strand
CGCCGCTGCGGCTGGCTGGACACGGTAATCGTGAGGAACGCCGTGCGCCTGAACGGCTTGACGGGCCTCGTGATCACCAAGCTCGACGTGCTGGGGGGCTTCGACGAGATCAAGATCTGCACGGCTTACGAGCACAAGGGCAAGCGCCTCACGGAGTTCCCGGCGAACCTGAAGGTCCTGGCGGAGTGCCAACCGGTCTACGAGAGCCTCCCCGGCTGGCAGGAGGACATCTCCCGGATGCGTCGCAAGGCCGATCTGCCCGCCAACACCCGGCGCTACCTGGAGCGCATCGAGGAGCTCAGCGAAACCCCCATCGACATCGTCTCGGTGGGCCCGGGCCGCGAGGCCACCATCGTTTTGTCCAACCCCTTCAAATAAGGCGCGTGGACGCTCCCCGCGCCTGAACCAAAGCCCCTTTGGGGATTGACAAGCGGTTCCGCATGGCCTAAAAGCCTCATTTGTGTCGGGAAGTGGCTCAGTCTGGTAGAGCACAGCGTTCGGGACGCTGGGGTCGCTGGTTCAAATCCAGTCTTCCCGACCAAATCGAATCCAACCCTCAGGCCGTCTCGGGAAACCGGGCGGCCTGAGTTTTTTGGTATGGTTTTCCGGCCTCCTGGAAGGAGGCACCCCTTCCGCCTCCCCCACCCTGCCACTCAAGTTCAGCCGCGCCTTGCCTTTCGGCCCGATGCTTGTTTTTCCTCAGCCTGATAAGGGACAGCCATGGATCCATAAATTTCGGACGGTGGAATCCAGAACCGGCTCTCGATCGAAACCCTGGAACCGCACCGTCGATGGAAGGAGACCGGAGGCACCTGCGCATCAGGCGGTACCTGGTGGATGTGACCAAGGCCAGGAACACGGATTCGCCCTCGGACAATTATGCGTTTGCCTACGCGGACATGCAGACGGCTGAAGGGATTGACCGAGCGGCCCGTGTCGCCATCCTGGCCGATCCGGCCGACGACTCCCACAACTTCGTCGAAACGGTCTGCCGCAACGCCGGCCTGATCGTCCGGAAATTCACCGACCGCACTCAAGCCAGGCGTTTCCTGACGAGGGAAACGGGAGTCGAATAAGGGATTCAATGGGCAAGCTCAGCGTCAGGCGCTGGGGCCCGGCAATTCCCCTGCAAAAAGTGAAAAGCCCCCGTACTCGTCGATGCCATGCCCTCAACAGGCCGCCCCCACGCCCCGGTTTCAGGGGCACACGAATTTCTAGCCCCGCGCTAATGCCCGCGTAACACATCCTCCGCATGGTTATCGTCAAGGGGAAATGGGCTTCGCCCTTGACTGGTGGCTGGCCGCCTTATCCTATCACCAGATCCCCCCCCGGGTAATGAACCCGCTGCCGGCGAGAGGAGCCGCCTTATGTATCGCAAAATCCTGGTCCCGTTGGACGGGTCGGAAAGTGCCGAGGAAATTCTCCCGCATGTCGAGAGGCTGGCCTCCCAATTCCATTCCGCGGTGACCCTCATGCAGGTGATGGAGATCCGGGCCGGCGCCGAAGGAGTGGAATTGCTGCCCATGGGTGGAGGGGCCGTCGGCATGGCCGTGATGGCCGCCGAAGAGAATCTACGGCTCACGGAAGCCTATCTCAACAAGATCAAATCGCGGCTGCAGACCAAGGGAATCGTCGCCACGGTTCGCACGGCCTTCGGATCCGTGGTCGACAAGGTCCTTTCGGTGGCCCGGCAGGAAAACGTGGACCTGATTGCCATGGCCAGCCGTGGCCGCGCCGGAGCGGCATGCGTGATTTCCCGCTGTGTGACGGCACGCTTCCTCCAGCACAGTGACCGGCCCCTGCTGATTATTCGGCACCAGCCTTCGAGTTGAGCCCCTATCAGCCTGTGGATAAACAAGTAGCAGGCCGAAAGGCAAGGCGCGGCCCGATGGGAAAAGCGGAGCAACCTCGGTGCGTTGTGAGCATTTTCGCGAG
>DJGG01000066.1:224-11179 GCA_002432195.1 Desulfobacteraceae bacterium UBA5852 | reverse complement strand
GCCTTTTTCGAGATTTTTCCGGAACACGACACTAGCGCAGCAGGTAACGCGCCGTGACCGCCAGGAGCAGCAAGGCCAACACGATCCAGAACACGGCGCCCAGGGTCACGTAGGTCATGGCCTCCATCTGCTTGACCCGGGCTATCTCCTCGAGCTTCTCGATGGTCTCGTGGCGCCCGTGGGGCGGCCGCTGGGGAACGACGGCCACCAGCAGCAGCCCGAAAACGACGCCCGCCGCCACGAAGGGCAGCCAGTGTACGCCGTGCCAGGTCGGCCCGAAGGCCGTCAGCCAGACCCCGCCGGCCCAGGTGGCCGCCAGGACCATCAGGAAAAACCAGGGGAAGCCGGTCCGCTGCCGTTGGGAGCGGCTCGCCCAGGCGTAGGCCAGGCTGACCAGCAGGCTCATCCCGGCGGCCAGCAGCAATTCAATCAAGGCGACGGGCATCATGGACTCCGGAAGGGCCGGCGGGTCAACCGATAGCAGGCTGTGGATAAACTNNGGCCGAAATGTCCCGCCGCAGGCGGGATTGCGGCCTTCGGGAAAATGCTCACAACCATCCCGCCGCGGCGGGATTGCTCCGCTTTTCCCATCAGGCCGCGCCTTGCCTTCCGGCCTGAAGCTTGTTTATCCACGGCCTGCTTGGGCGGCAACGCGGCCCCTCTTCAGGTCTTGGTGGTCACCAGGCCCTTTTCCATGGCGTAGACGGTCAGGGCCGAAACATTGTGCAGGTCCAGCTTGGACATGATGTTGGAGCGGTGCTTCTCCACGGTTTTGACGCTGATGTGCAGCAGGCCCGCAATCTCCTTGTTGGCATACCCTTCGGCGATGAGCTTCAAAACCTGCTGCTCCCGCGGGGTGATGGTATCCCAATCGGATTCGGTCTTCAGGGTCTTGCGGCCTTCGATGTAGCCCTCCATCACCTGGTCGGCGATTCCCGGGCTGATGTATTTCTTCCCCTCGAGCACGCTGCGGATGGCCAGCATCAATTCATCGCGGCTGGCGTCCTTGATGCAATACCCGTTGGCGCCCGCGTCAAACGCCTCCAGGACGAACTGGTCGGACTCGTGGATGGTGACGGCCAGGATCAGGGTTTGGGGGAACTGGCTCTTCACCTCGCGGATGACGCTGATGCCCCCCATCCGCGGCATGGACAGGTCCAGCAGGAGAAGATCGGGGTGCAGCTTGCGCACGCAGCGCATCGCCTCCAGGCCGTCCTGGGCCTCACCGATCACCGCAAAGCCGCCGCTGGCCGCCAACATCGATTTGAGACCTTCGCGGAACAACTGGTGGTCTTCCGCGATGACGATCGTGGGCTTGCCGGTCATGCTCCCCCCCCCCGCCGCGCACGGCTTCGGAAGTACCGTCCCGCCGTCGCTGGTTGGTGCTGTCACTGGCCTGGACATCATCCACCGTACTGGACGGCGGAACGAATCAGCCATAGACTCTAGGGCCGGTACGCCTCTCCGGCAAGCGGCGGGTCAAGGCGGTGCTTCGGCACGAGGAGGCCTGCCGTCGCCAGCGGCCGGACGCGCCGTCGCACGCCGGGCGGCGCCGCGGACAGTGGCCAAGCTCCCGGCGCCCTTCCCGGTGCTTGCCACGGGCGCCCATCAGTCGCGACCAGCTGTCGCCGAGCGCTTGCGGATGATATCCACCAGAGCGCGTCCGTTCGGCTCGGTTTTGGCGAAAAAGTAGTCCGCCCCCCGGCGCAGGGCCTCGTCTTTGTATTCCGGCGAGTCGTCGTGGGTGAAGACGACGACGGTAATGCCCGGGAAGCGCCTGGCGATGGCTTCCGTCAAGCGCAGGCCGTTGCCCTGGCGCAGATGGATATCCGTGACCACCATATCGGTCCGCTGGGTGCTGAGAAACTCGAGGGCCGCCTCCAGGCGATCCGTGGCCACCACGCGCACCCCCGCATGGGCGCTCCGGAGCATGCGGCTGGCGGAGTCGCGCGCCAGGGGATTGGCATCCACAACCAGTATGGTACGCACTGCGGTCATAGCCGAGCCTTTCCATCCAATGCCGACGCCTACAGCGCAAACCGTAAGGGGACCGGGTGTCACGATCAATGAGGTGTTGACGGTACATGGGGGCGGCGATGCCTGTATACGGGCATCAGCAGCCTGTGGATAAACAAGTATCAGGCCGAAAGGCAAGGCGCGGCCCGATGGGAAAAGCGGAGCAACCTCGGTGTGTTGTGAGCATTTTCCCGAGGGCCGCAACGCCGCCTTTCGGCCNNGGCCTGAGACGCAGTTTATCCACAGGCTGAAAATCCCTGACCGGCGGTTTCCCCGCCTACCAGATGGAGGATACCATGGGGGGCAGCCCTAAGGATGCGCAACATCTGCTGATCGACTTCTTCGATACCCTCGACCAGCAGATGGCCATCCTGCAGTTGAAAGCCGGCGAGCTCTTCTTCTACCTGCCCAATCGCAGCGTCGTCGCCTTTTTCGACCTCCCCGCGGATCGCCTGGCGAACACGCCCCTGAAGGCCTTTGCCGAACTGGACGACTGCCTGCAACAGTGGCTGCGACGCTGCGCCCGGGGCGCGAAGCGGCCTGCCGTGTGCACCTTCGAATGCCGGCTGCGTTCCCGCAGGCCTCCCGTCTGGCTGGAATGCCGGGTGTTCCCCCTGCCGCCACGCCCGGACGGCTCCACCTTCTTCGGTCTGGTCACCGTCGATATCACGGAGCGCAAAAAAGCCCAGGATGAGCTCGGCAAGGTGAAGGACCGGCTCCAGGACATCATCGACCTCGGCACCGATGAGCTGGAAATCACCACGGAGTCGCTGCGCATCATCCTCGACCGGATTCCCGTGATGATCTGCTGCTACGATGCCTCCGCCAAGGTGCTCTTCGTCAACCACGCCTTCGAGGAGGTCACCGGGTGGGGTCTCGCGGAAGCCCGCCGCAGCAACATCCTGGCGGCCCTGTACCCCGACCCCGGCGACCGGCGCCGGGCCCTGGAGTTCATGATGAGCGACGGAACGGGTTGGCAGGACTTCCGCCTGCGCCGTCGAAACGGCGCGGTGCTCGAGACCTCCTGGGACCACGCGCCCTTGGCCGACGGCATCCGCATCGGCATCGGCATCGACATCACCCAGCGCATCCAGGCCGAAAAGGCCCTCCGGCGGCTGTCCCGGCAGACGCTGGAGATGCTGGAAAGCGACCGCCAGGCGGTGGCCAAGGAGCTTCACGACAGCATCGGCGCCAGCCTGGCGGCCATCAAGTTCGCCCTGGAAGGCCGTGTCAGCGTCATGGGGGGGCCCCCCGCGGAGGGCGAGCTGCCGTTCGAGACCATCATCGCGCACCTGGCCGACACCATCAAGGAGTCCAAGCGCATCTCCAACGGCCTGCGCCCCTTGACCCTCGACGACCTGGGGCTGCTGCCGACGCTGAAGGCCTACGTCCGGCAATTGAAGGAAACCTTTCCGCACCTGGCCATCGCCATGAAAATCGGAGTCCGGGAAACCGATTTGCCCGACCCGCTGAAAATCGTGCTCTATCGGGTGATCCAGGAAGCCCTGAACAACATCCACAAGCACAGCGGGGCCGACCGGGCGGACCTGCGCCTGAAACGCCGGGGCGCTGCCGTGGAGCTGGAGGTCACGGACAATGGGGGCGGCTTCGCCGTCGAGGAGATTCTGGCCCGCAGCGACCCCCTGTCGGGCTATGGGCTGCGGGGCATGCGCGAACGGGTGGAGATCTGCGGGGGCTCCTTCGGCATCCGCTCGCGGAAAGGTGCGGGGACCACCGTCCATGCCCGCATCCCCCTCGGCTGACCCCATGGCGCCCGGCATGCCCAGGCGGTACGGTTGTATTATGGTCCCCGCGATGATCCGATGCAGCGCCCTGGCGGTGACCGCTTGAGCGCTCCAGGGCCGGCCATTCAACGGATGCCGCCGGCGTATGCCACGGTCGCCCCGAAGGGCGGAGAAAGGATTGTGCCGCCAGCCATGTTCGGTCACTGGTTTCCCTGGAAGTTCCTCGTCCGGCGTGCCGCCCGGGCCCACGGAATCTTCGATCCCTTCATCCTTCTGGCCCAGTTGCGCCGGTTCTCCCAGCCATCGGAAATCGCCGAGCCCATCGAACTGTTGCGGGAGGGAATCAAGTTTCATGCCCGGGGTCTGATCAATACCAAGGCCATCCAGCACAACCTGGACTGGGTATGGCCCTATTGGATCGAAAAGCAGTTCAACCCCCGGGACCCGTCCTTCATCCCCCGGGGGTTTTCCTTCACCCACATCAACCTGACCCACCGCGATTGGACCGCCGTGGGGCTCCCGAACCGCGCGATCTACCCCATCGTCGACCCCCGCGGACTGATCACGCCCCTGCACAACGGCTGGTCGCTGGACTTCTGGGTCGAATCGGAGGAGGGACGGCGCCTGCTGCCCTCCCGGATGCCCACGGCCGCCCAGCGCCTGGAACTGGACGCCCGCCTCACGGTGGTCACCCGCCTGGAGGGCGAAGGCCTGGCGCTGGACACCCGGGTATGGATGCAGGCCGACGGCGGCGCACCCGAGCTCGTCATTGCCGCCGCCGCCACGACCCCCGGCGGAGGCGCCCTGATCGCCTCCCTGCGCCCCTACAACCCTGAAGGTGTCCAGTTCATCGACACCATCCGCTACGAGGCCGCCGAGCGCACCTGGCAGGTCAACGGTGAGACGGCGATCCGCCTGTCGGCGTCACCCGACCACATCGTGTATTCCAACTATGCCGAGGGCGATGTCGCCGTGCGGCTCGCCGCCGGCAGCGCGGCGGACGGGGTGCGCTGCCCGATGGGCATGGCCACCGGCGCGGCCATCTTTCCGCTGGATCCCTCCGGCCATGGGCAGATCCATCTGCACATCCCCTTCGAGGACCCGCCGGCGCCGCTGGAGATCCACTCAGCGACCACGGCCGCGGACTGGTCCGTGGCCGTGAAGGACACGGCGCGCCTGGAAATCCCCGACCGGCGCATGCAATACCTCTACGAGGCGTCGGTGGCGACCCTGGTCCTGCTGTCCGCCGATGACATCGTTCCGGGTCCTTTCACCTACCGGCGTTTCTGGTTCCGGGATGCCTGCCTGATGATGCAGGCCCTTCTGGCCATCGGGGCCATCGCACCATGCCGGCGGGCGTTGCAGCGATTTGCCGAGCGGCAGAGACCGACCGGCTACTTCCAATCCCAGAACGGCGAGTGGGATTCCAACGGGCAGGTCCTCTGGGCAGCCGACAGGTTCCGGCAACTGAGCGGCGAGGCTCTCGACAGCCGGCTCCTGCGGTCCCTGGAGAAGGGCGCCCGCTGGATCCGGCGCAAGCGGCTGCCCAGCGCCCCGGACGCGCCCCACGCCGGCCTGCTGCCCGCCGGGTTCAGCGCCGAGCATTTCGGCCCCAACGATTTTTACTACTGGGACGATTTCTGGGCCCTGGGAGGCCTCGAAGCCCTGATCCGCACCCTGGACCGCTCCGGGTCCCGCGCGGCGGCCGAACCGTGGCGCGCGCTTGCCGCAGACCTTGCCGCCTGCATCCTCCGCAGCATCCAGAGCATACCCGCGCACCGCAGCCGGGGGGGCATACCGGCATCGCCCTACCGCCGCATGGACGCCGGGGCCGTCGGATCGCTGGTGGCCGACTATCCCCTGCAGATCACCTCTCCCGGAGACGCCCGCATCCTGCGGACGGTGGACTACCTCCTGGAGCATTCCTTTGTGGACGGCGCTTTTTTCCAGGACATGATCCATTCCGGCATCAACGCCTACCTGACCCTGGCCATCGCCCAGACCCTGCTGCGGGCCGGTGACGATCGCTATGCCGCCCTCGTCCGGCGCGTGGCCCGCATGGCCTCCCCCACCGGCCAGTGGCCCGAGGCCATCCATCCGGCCACCGGCGGCGGTTGCATGGGGGATGGCCAGCACGGGTGGGCCGCCGCGGAATGGGTCATGATGCTCCGCAACCTGTTCGTGCGCGAGGAGGGTCACCGGCTGATCATCGGCTCGGGGATCTTCCGGGAATGGCTGGCGGGAAGCCGTCCCCTGGCCTTCGGCCCCACGCCGACGCCCCACGGCCCGGTCAGCGTGCGCATCGCACCGCGCGCCGGCCGGCCGCGGGTGACCATCGCATGCGATTCCGACGGAGAAAATCCCGTGTTCGACATCGCGCTGCCGGGCCACCGCCTGGTGCCGAATGCCAAACCCCATGCCAGCTACGATATCCGGCCATGAAGATCTGCATGTTCACCAATACCTATCGGCCCCATGTGGGAGGCGTGGCCAACTCCGTGGCCACCTTCGCCGCGGATCTTCGCCGTATGGGCCATCGCGTGCTGGTCGTCGCGCCGGAATTCGCCGGCGAGGTCCCCGACAAATCCGATGCCGAGGAGGTGATCCGTCTTCCGGCCATCCAGAATTTCAACGGCAGCGATTTCTCCGTGCGCATGCCCATCCCGTTCCTGATCGCCGACCGCATGGAGCGCTTCCAGCCCGACCTCATCCACAGCCATCACCCCTATCTGCTGGGAGACTCGGCGCTGCGCGCCGCCAAGCCCCGGGGGCTTCCCCTGGTGTTCACCCACCACACCCTCTACGAGCGCTACACGCACTACGTCTCCTCCGACTCCGCGACGCTGGGCCGCTTCGTGATCCACCTCTCGACGGAATACGCCAACCTCTGCTCGCGGGTGGTCGCGCCCAGCGAAAGCATTGCCGACCTCCTCACCGCCCGGGGCGTGCGGAGGCCGGTGGACGTGATCCCCACCGGCGTGGACCTGCCGTTCTTCGCGCGGGGGGATGGCCGGGGCTTCCGCGAGGCCCAGGGAATTCCGCAGGAAGCGGTGGTGATCGGCCACGTGGGGCGCCTGGCGCCGGAAAAAAACCTCGCCTACCTGGCCCACGCCGTGGCCGCCTTCCTGCGGGCGGAGGAAAAGGCGTACTTCCTGGTGATCGGCGCCGGACCGAGCGAGGCCGAGATCATCGCCGTCCTCGACCGGGAAGGCCTGAAGGCCCGGCTTGCCATGGCGGGCCGCCAGTCGGGCAAGGCGCTGCGGGACGGGTACCACGCCATGGACGTCTTTGCCTTTGCCTCCCAGTCCGAAACCCAGGGCCTGGTGCTCACCGAGGCGCTGGCGGCCGGCGTCCCGGTGGTCGCCCTCGACGGCGGCGGGGTGCGGGAAGTCGTGCGGGACGGGGTCAACGGGCGCCTCCTGCCGGCCGATACCCCCGCGCAGGGCTTTGCCCGCGCCCTGCAGGGCTGGCTGTCGGCGCACCCCCCGGCGACCGGGGATCCTGCAGCCATCCGCTCCAGCGTCGCCGGGTTCGACCGCCGGGCGTGCGCCCGCCGCATGGCGGATCTCTATGCTGCCGCCCTGGAGGACCGGCGCAACCAGGAAGGCCCGGATACGGACGCGGAGCCCCTGAACCTTATTCTGCAGCGCATCCGTACCGAATGGGACCTGGTGGAAAGCAAACTCTCCGCGGCCATTCAGACCTTCAGCGACAGCGAGACGCCCGAGTGACGTATCCCCTGCAGACGGATCAGACCGATTGCTTCGACGCCTCCGGCCAGCCGATCGCCTGCGGCGGGAC
The DNA here is from genome assembly GCA_002432195.1 of Desulfobacteraceae bacterium UBA5852. Classification (GTDB taxonomy): domain Bacteria; phylum Desulfobacterota; class Desulfobacteria; order Desulfobacterales; family UBA5852; genus UBA5852. Next base: position 3,617 of record DJGG01000066.1, on the reverse strand, counting down.
CGGCCAGGACGGGGAATACGCCTGGCGCGCCGCGGGAGCCGCCGATCGATTCGCGCCCGCCGGGGACCTCGTCGCGGATCGTTTGACGGGCCTAACGTGGGCGAGGAACGCGGCCCTCGCCGAATTCCCCCTGAGCTTCCCGGAAGCCCAGCAGTTCGTCGCCGGGCTGAACGCGGCGGCGCATGCCGGCGTCACCACGTGGGCCTTGCCCAGCCGCCGGCAGCTGTTCAGCCTGGTGAGCCACCAGGCCATCAACCCCTGCCTGCCGGCGGGGCACCCTTTTGACCATGTCTTCCCCGGCTATTACTGGACCGGGACAAGCTGCGCCCGCCTGCCCCGGCAGGCCTGGTATATCCACCTGGGCGGCGGCAGGGTTTATCCCGGCATGCGCCACGGCTCCTGCATGCTGTGGCCGGTGGCCACCCCGCCCGCCCCGGAAACCGTGGGCCCCCGGCCTTGCACCCCTTGCCGGGGGGATCTCCACGACCCCCGGACCCGCCGCACATGGACCTTCGGTCCGCGGGAGGCCGCCGGCCGGGTGTCCTGGTCCAGGGCCCTGGAGGCCGTCGCCGGGCTGAATCACCGCCGGCACTCGGGATTCACGGATTGGCGCCTCCCCAACATTCGGGAACTGGAGGCCCTGTGCGACCTGCGACGCCACTCCCCGGCGCTTTCCTTCGACGGCCCGGCGACGATCCCCGAGGGGTACTGGAGTTCCACGACCAGCCGGTACGAGCCCCGGTATGCCTGGGTGCTGTATACCCGGGACGGCGCCGTGGGCGTCGGTTTCAAGCCCCAGGCCACTTTTGGCTTCCTGGGGGTGCGGCAATGGCGTTCCGGGGACCGCTGACCGGCGAACGGAGCGTGCCCGCTCCGGCCTGGCCGCCCTCACCATCCCGTCACTTATATACCCTTTGCCAAGCGCTCAAATTTGGTTTTTTATTCGAATGCAGGCAACCACCCAGATCGATGGCGGCCAGTGGCCGGCTGGTGGAAAACCCGCACCGCGGGCCCCAAGACAAGGCGGGCCTCCATCCCGCCGTCGGCGGGCATCGCCGGCCTCAGGCGCAGCTCAACCACGGCCGGATGACCCGCCCGGACGGCCGGACGCCCGCCCGACCCTCCCAGCGGGTGGCGCGCACCCGTCCGATCACGGATCGATCCATTCCCCCCAATCCCGGCGCTTTCCACCTGGAGACCATTGGCATGCCGGCAAAGCCCACCTATGAGGAGTTGGAACGGCGTATCCAGGCCTTGGAGCAGGCGGAACGCGCCCGGGCGCACTCCGAGCTGCAACTGCGGGAGAGCGAGGAAAAATTCCGCCTGACCTTCGATGCCAGCCCCGATGCGGTGAACATCAACCGCTTGGAAGACGGCCTCTTCGTGGACATCAACGAGGGGTTCACCCGGCTCACCGGCTATACCCGCGAGGAGGTCATCGGCAAGACCTCCGTGGGAATCAATATCTGGCAGGACCCGGCGGACCGGGAGCGCCTGGTACGGGAGCTGCGGGCCAAGGGCTATTGCGGGAACCTCGAGGCCCAGTTCCGCAAAAAGGACGGCCGGGTGGACACGGCCCTGATGTCGGCCCGGGTGATGATGATCAAGGGCGTGGCCCACATCATTTCCATTACCCGGGACATCTCCGGGCGCAAGGCCATGGAGAAGGCCCTGCGGGAAACCAAGCGCCTCCTGGAGGAGACCCAGGCCATCACGGGGGTGGGGGGCTGGGAATTCGACGTGGCCACCGGCCGGCACCATTGGACGGACGAGGTCTACCGCATTTACGGCGTGGAGCGGGATTTCGACCCCAACGATCTCCGCCGGGCCATAGGCTTCTACGCCCCGGAGCACGCGGCGATCATCGAAGAGGCCTTCCGCAAGGCGGTCGACCAGGGCACGCCCTACGACCTGGAGCTCGAATTCATCCGCCGGGACGGCGCCCGCATCTGGGTGCGCACCACGGCGCGCCCCCTGGTGGAAGACGGCCGCGTGACGCGGGTGACCGGCAACATCATGGATATCACCCAACGGAAGCAGGCCGGGGAAGTCCTGCGGGCCAGCGAGGCCAAGCACCGGCAGATGATCGCCAATATCACGGACGTGATCGCCATCATCGACCCCCAGGGCGTGATCCGCTACAAGAGTCCCAACATCGAAAAATGGTTCGGCTGGCGGCCCGAGGACCTCGTGGGCACCGAGGTCTGGGAGGTCATCCATCCCGACGACCGGGAGCGTATCCAGGCGGAATTCACCCGCCTGCTGTCCGCCGACCGGGCGGCCAAAACCGCGGAGCTCCGCTATCGCTGCAAGGACGGTGCCTTCAAGTGGATCGAGCTGACGGCCGTCAACCTGACGCGGGACCCCATCGTCCAGGGTGTGCTGACGAGTTACCACGACATCACCGAGCGCCGGCAGGCCGAGCAGGACTACACCCAGCTCTTCGTCTCCATGCCCGTGGGTTTCGCCTTGCACGAGGTGGTGCTGGACGGCACCGGCCGGCCCCGGGACTACCGGTTTCTGAAAGTCAACCCGGCCTTCGAAAACCTCACCGGTCTGCGGGCCGAAGACCTCATCGGGCGCACGGTTCTGGAAGCGCTTCCGGAAACGGAGCCCTTGTGGATCGAGCTTTACGGCCGCGTGGCCCTGAGCGGCGAGGCGACCCATTTCGAAAGCTACAGCCAGTCATTGGACAAGCACTTCGCGGTGGCGGCCTACTGCCCGGCCCCCGGGCAATTCGCCGTGAGCTTCCAGGACATCACCGACCGCAAAAAGGCCGAGGCCGAAAAGGTTCAGCTTCAGGCGCAGTTGATCCAGGCCCAGAAACTGGAGTCGGTGGGGCGCCTGGCGGGGGGCGTGGCCCACGATTTCAACAACATGCTGGGGGTGATCATAGGGCACGCCGAGCTGGCCATGGAACAGGTGGATCCGGACGACCCGCTGCATGCCGAGCTCCAGCAGATCCACCGGGCCGCCATGCGTTCGGCGGACCTCACCCGCCAATTGCTGGCCTTTGCCCGCAAGCAGATCGTGGCCCCCCGGGTGCTGGACCTGAACGACACCGTCGCCGGCATGCTCAAGATGCTGCGCCGCCTGATCGGCGAGGACATCGACCTGGCCTGGATGCCGGGGGCCGTACTCTGGCCGGTCAAAATCGACCCGGCCCAGATCGACCAGATCCTGGCCAACCTGTGCGTCAATGCCCGGGACGCCATCGCGGGGGTCGGCAAGGTGACCATCGAGACGCAGAACGTGGTCTTCGACGAGGCCTTCTGCGCCCGCCACCCGGGTTTTTCCCCGGGGGAATTCATGCTGCTGGCGGTGAGCGACGACGGCTGCGGAATGTCCCGGGAAGTCCTGGACAATCTCTTCGAGCCGTTCTTCACCACCAAG
>DJGG01000066.1:0-189 GCA_002432195.1 Desulfobacteraceae bacterium UBA5852 | reverse complement strand
ACGTCTACAGCGAGCCGGGGCAGGGTTCGGTCTTCAAGATCTACCTGCCGCGGTTCACCGGCGAGCCCATGCCCCCCGGCGCCACCCCGGGGGAGGAAATCCCCTGCGGGGCCGGCGAGGCGATCCTGCTGGTGGAAGATGAACCGACCATCCTGAACCTCGCCCGCAGCATGCTCGAGCGCCTGGGCT
>DJGG01000008.1:32838-35716 GCA_002432195.1 Desulfobacteraceae bacterium UBA5852 | reverse complement strand
GGCGGTGGAGGCCCTGGCCGCCGCCCAGGCCGCCGGCGGCCGGAACGACCACCTGGCCACCCTCATCGACATCCGCAAGTGCATCGGCTGCGGCGCCTGTGTGGAGGCCTGCCGGGAGGCCAATGCCCACAAGTTTCCGGAGCCGCGGAAGCCCTTCCCCCGAATGTACCCCAGCCGGGTGAAGGTCTCGGACTGGTCGGAGCGCCGGGAGGTGGATGACCGCCTGACCCCCTACAATTGGCTCACCATCCAGCGCGCCACGGTGAGCCTGGACGGCGGGACCCGGGAATTCAGCATGCCCCGGCGCTGCATGCACTGCGTCAACCCGCCCTGTGTCAAGCTTTGCCCCTGGGGGGCGTCCCGCCAGTACGGGAACGGCATCTCCCGCATCGACCCCCGGATGTGCCTGGGGGGCGCCAAGTGCCAGGCGGTCTGCCCCTGGGAGGTTCCCCAGCGCCAGACCGGCGCCGGTCTCTACCTCAAGCTCCTGCCGGGCTTTGCGGGTAACGGCGTCATGAACAAGTGCGACCGCTGTTACGACCGGGTGGCAGCCGGCGACGCCCCGGCCTGCATCGCGGCCTGCCCCGAGGAGGTCCAGACCATCGGCCCCCGGCCGGAGATCGTGGCCCGGGCCCACGCCCTGGCCGCCGAGATGGGCGGATACATCTACGGCGAGCACGAGAACGGGGGCACCAACACCCTCTACGTCTCGCCGGTGCCCTTCGCGGAGCTCGACCGGGCCATGGCCAAGGGGCCGGGGCGCATGCATTTCGCCCCGGCGGCCGACCGCATGGCCGAGGCCGACAACCTGGGTTGGGCCCTGCTGGTGGCCCCCATGGCCGGCCTGGCGGCGGGCCTGGGACGCAGCGCCCGGCTCCTGCGGCGGGCAGCGGACAAGGCCGGCGAGGGGGGCACATCCGCCGGTTGACCCGGCGGCGCCCGGCAACGGACGCACCCCGCATCTCTCCCACGGGCATCTTCCGGTGGGCGAACGCGGTAACTTGGCTTCGGGAGCCGTCCGGGCGGTCCGGCCCGGGCGCGCGCGGCCGCCGGCAATGGAGGAGACCATGACCCCGTCAACTTTAGGCCCGCCCCTCACCGCCGGCCGGCCATTCAGGATTGCCTATGGGCTGACCCTGGCGGCCCTGGCCCTGAGCGGCTTCGGTCAGATGCCCATCTTCGGGCGCTATTATGTCGCCGACCTCCCGGGCCTGGGGTGGCTGGGGGCCTATTACGTCACCCACACCCTGCACTACCTGGGGGCCGCGCTGCTCCTGGGATTTTGCGCCCTGGCCCTGGCGGAGTACCGGCTGCTGATGCGCCCCCGATGCCGCCTGAGCCGCTATGGCTGGATTCAGGGAGGCTTCATGGCGGGGATCGTCCTCACCGGGGTGCTGCGGGCGATCACGAACTACGAGGGCCACGAGCTGCCGGGGGTGGCCGTCGCGTTGCTGGACATCCTGCACCTGGGGCTGGTGATGGGGTTCCTGCTGGCGGGACTGGCGGGACTGGCGGGGGGCAAAAGATGGACAAGGGCCCGATGAGGACGTAACTAGAGACGTAACCAGAAGGGAGTGCCCATGCAAGAGCTGCTGATCCTGCTGGGGGTTGTGGCGGCCTGGTACCTGCTCCAGGCCCACATACTTCCCCGGTTGGGAATTTCCACCTGAGTGAGGGATGCCTGTCAGGTGACAGGCCGGAAAAAGCATGCCGACGGGGACCAGGGCGAAACCGGGCGTAAAGGATGAGGACGCGGAGCTGATCCGGGCCATCAATGCCGGCGAGGGGCACCGGTTCCAGCAGCTGGTGGAGAAATACCAGCAAAAGCTCTTCAACTTCGGGCTGCGCATGTGCGGGGAGGCCCGGGACGCCGAGGACATGGTGCAGGAGGCCTTCCTCAACGCCTTCCGATACCTGGAGGGGTTCCGCTTCGAAACCCGGTTCCGCAACTGGCTCTACCGCGTGGCCATGAGCGCCTGCCTCAAGACCAAGCGCAAGGCCCGCGCCACCCGGGCGGAAACCCTGTCCCTGGAGGATTTCTTCCCCGAAGACCCCGCCGCCATGCCGGAGGATGTGCCCTCCTGGGCCCGCCTGCCGCTGGAGCGCGTCCTGTCGGCGGAAACCTCCCGGTACCTGCAGGAGGCCATCCTGGACCTGCCCGCGGACCACCGCAGCGTCCTGGTGCTGCGGGACATGGAGGGCCTTTCCACCGCCGAGACCGCCCAGGTGCTGGAGATCACCCCCGCCAACGTCAAGGTGCGCCTTCACCGGGCCCGGCTCTTTCTGCGGTCCCGTCTCAAGGAGCATTTCGAGCATGCCCCCTGAACCCCACGACCACGAGGTCTGCCGGGCGCTCTTCGCCCGGCTCTCCGAGCTCATCGACCGGGAGCTGACGCCGGCCCAGAGCCGGCGCTTCGAAAGGCACCTGCGGGCCTGCCGTCACTGCCAGGTGTGCGCCGAGACCCTGCGGCGTACCGTGGAGCTCTGCCGCCGGGCCGGGGAGTCCCCCGTGAGCGGCGGGCTCGCCCGGCGGCTCCAGGCGATGGCCCGGCGGTTGACGGCCGCCGGTGGGCCGCCAACCGCCGATTGATAGCCGTTTTCCGAGGGAGGAACTGTATGTGGGATGCGATTGCCGTCGGGCTGGTGGTGCTGGTGGCCGCGGGCGTCGGTGTCCGATGGCTCTATCGCCAGGCGGCCGGTCGGGAGAGCGGCTGCGCCACGTGCGGTGCGGATTGCCCCACCTGCTGCCCGGCGCCCCCCGTCGGCATCGGCGACCTGCGCACCGGGGAGGACAACGATTCCCCGGACCGGCAGGCGACGGATAAATCAGCTTAGAAGGCTGTGGATAAACAAGCTTCGGGCCGAAAGGCAAGGCGCG
>DJGG01000008.1:12317-32815 GCA_002432195.1 Desulfobacteraceae bacterium UBA5852 | reverse complement strand
CCGCCTTGCGGCCAACGCAGCCTTTCGGCCTGAGGCGCAGTTTAGCCACCGCCTGCCGAGGGCCGGTCAGCAGGGCTCCACGTCGATGCGGGCCGCCTGTTCGAGGCTCAGGTTCAAGCGGTAGCCCCGGACCTTGACGTCCAGGTTGCCGGTTTCCCGGTCCACCTGAAGCACCTCCAGCACGCACCCCGGGGTGATGCGCATGTCGGCCAGCCGCTGGGAAATGCCCCCCGTGCCCTTGATCCGGACGATCTGGCCGCGCTGCTCGGCCGCCAGCGCGGTGAGGCTCACCGGGGCGGGCGCGTCGTCCTGGAGGGCCCGCTGCTTCCTGTGGAGATCCGCCAGGCAGTTGGCGATGGACCGGTGGCAGCGGTCGAGGCTGTCGTTGCCGCTGCAGTGGGTGCGGAACCCGTCGATCAGGGAATCCCCCCCCCGGGGGCAGATCTCGATGAATTCCACGAAGCGGATCAAGCGGTCGAGGATCGGGCGGGAAACGGCATGCTCCATCTTGCAGGCCGCCTCCGAGGCTTCGATCTCCTCCACGCAGAGCACCTTGGTGAAGAAGTCCATGAGGGCTTCGTGGCGGCGGACCACATCCTCGGCGTAGCGCTGCCCCTTGGGGGTCAGGGTGATGACATCATAGGGGGCGTAATTGATGTAGCCTTTTTCGGAAAGCGAGCGCAGGGCCCCGGTCACCGAGGAGTTGTTCACGCCCAGCGTCCGGGCGATGTCCTTGGCCCGGGCGGCCTGCTTGTGGGCCACGATGTGGAAGATCGCCTCGAGGTAGTCTTCCATGCTGGCGCTGAGCTCGTCGGGGGCGGTCATCATGCGGGCACACGCATCGGCGTCCGGGGGTCTGGTTTTCATTGTTGGGCCAAACTTTTTGCCTATCCGAAAAGTCTTTTTCCAGCAGTAGCGGATGATCCCGGACCTTGTCAATCGATATTTCAGCGCCGCACGCCCCTGGGAGGTCCGCGGCTGGCCGCCCGTGGGGAGGAGTTGACGGCATGCGGGGATTATATTAAAAACTCTCTGATTTTAAACAAAGATCAGATGGGGAAAGGATGCCTGCATGAAGCCTGTGGGGAGGTCGTGGTGGGTATGGGTGCTGGCGCTCGGGTTGCTGGCCGCCGGCGGCGGGCCGAGCGCCGCCGCCGGGCCCGAAGCGTCCCGGCGGGTCCGTCTGGAAACGACCCTGGGGAATATGGTCATCGCCCTGGATGCCCAGGCGGCACCCGCAACGGTGGGCAACTTCCTCCAATATGTCACCGAGGGGTTTTACGACGGCACCATCTTTCACCGGGTCGTCCCCGATTTCGTGGTCCAGGGGGGCGGGTTGACCCCCGACATGGCCACCAAGCCCACCCGGGGACCGGTGCCCAACGAGGCCGGCAACGGCCTCAAGAACCGCCGGGGAACCGTGGCCATGGCCCGCACCGCGGACCCCCATTCCGCCACGGCGCAGTTCTTCATCAACCTGCGGGACAACCCCTTTCTGGACTTCCGCGCCGCGACGGCCCAGGAATGGGGCTATTGCGTCTTCGGCGAGGTGGTGGAGGGGATGGCGGTGGTGGAGGCCCTGGCCCGGGTGGCCACGGTGCGCCGCTCCGGGTTCGCGGACGTACCCGAGAACCCCGTGATCATCCAGAAGGCCGTTCTGCTGGATTGATCTCTCGCCGCTTCACAGGTCAACGCTTCAACGGCGGTGCCCTCGGGTGCGGCCCTGGACACGGCCCATGAAAAGCAAAAGCAAAGCCCTCAAGATCGGCCGCAACGACCCCTGCCCCTGCGGCAGCGGCCAGAAGTACAAAAACTGCTGCCAGGATCGGACCGCGGAGCCGCCGGGGGTCAAGGAGATCTACCGGAGGCGTTACAACATCCGCCTGAAGGAAGCCGCCGACGTGGCCCGGATTCGCCGCGCGGGAGATCTCGTGATGGCCACCTTCCGGGAGGTGGAGCCGCTCCTGATCCCCGGCACGGCCACCGAGGCCATCAACACCCGGGTGCACGAATTCACCCTGGCCCACGGGGGGGTGCCGGCGCCGCTGAACTACCGGGGGTTTCCCAAGAGCGTCTGCGTCTCGGTGAACGAGGTCATCTGCCACGGCATACCGGGGGAGCGCCTGCTCCAGGACGGGGACATCGTCAACGTGGACATCACCACCATCCTGGGCGGCTATTACGCGGACGCCAACCAGACCTACACCATCGGGACCCCCGGACCGGACGCGCGCAGGATCGTCGAGGTGGCCCGCCAGAGCCTGCGGGAAGGGCTGGCCATGGTCCGGCCGGACAATACCCTGGGAGACATCGGCTGGGCCATCCAGCACTGGGCCGAAGGTCAGGGCTGCTCGGTGGTGCGCGAATTCGTGGGGCACGGCGTGGGTTTCGCCTTCCACGAAGCCCCGCAGGTGCCGCACTTCGGCAAGCGCGGAACGGGCATCCGGCTGGTGCCCGGCATGGTCTTCACCGTGGAGCCCATGATCAACCTCGGGGAACCGGGCCTGCGGATCCTGGAAGACCGGTGGACCGCCGTCACCGCCGACGGCTCCCTCTCGGCCCAGTTCGAGCAGACGGTCCTGGTCACCGAGGACGGCTGCGAGAGCCTGACCCCGTATCCGTTATAGTCGGTCAGCGGCCCGCGGAGCGCCGCGCGAGCGTCACGCATGCAACCTTTCTGGCCGTCAAACCTTCCGATGATCCTCGATCGCCTCTTCGAGGGGGTCTACCTGCTGGACCCCGGGCGGCGCATCCAGTTCTGGAACCAGGGTGCGGAACGCATTTCCGGCTACCGCGCGGAGGAAGTCATGGGCCGCTGCTGCGCCCGGAACCTTCTCAACCATATCGGTCCGGATGGCGTTAGTCTCTGCGAGGAGCGCTGCCCGGTGGCGGTCACCCTGTCCGACGGCAAGGACCGGGAGACCGAGGCCTTCCTCCTGCACCGGGCCGGGCATCGCGTGCCCATCTGGATCCGGGTGTCCGCCCTGCGGGATGCGGGCGGGGCCATCGTCGGGGCCGCGGAGATGTTTTCCGACGGTACCTCCGACGATCACCTCCGGCGCCAGGTCGACCTGCTGTCCAAGCTCTCCTCCATCGATCCCCTGACCCAACTGGCCAACCGGCGCACCCTCGGCGACCGGCTGGCCATGCGCATGGCCGAGGCGGAACGGTATGGGCTTTCCCTGGGCGTGCTGTTCATCGACATCGATCATTTCAAGCAGATCAACGACCGTCATGGCCACGCCGTGGGAGATCGCGTGCTGCAGATGGTGGGGCGAACCCTGGCCGGCAGCTTGCGGAATTTCGATGGCGTGGGGCGCTGGGGCGGAGAGGAGTTCGTGGCCCTGGTGATCAACGTGGACCGCGGGCGCCTGGAAAGGGTGGCCGAGCGCTCCCGGGTCCTGGTGGGCGGCTCCCACCTGATGGTGGCCGGGCGGCCCGTGGGGGTCACGGTCTCCATCGGTGGCGCCATGCGCCGGGAAGGGGAAAAGGCGGCCGACCTGCTGCAGCGGGCGGACGACAACATGTATCTCAGCAAGGCGGCCGGCCGCAACCGGGTGACCCTGGAAGCGCCTTGACGGCGTCCGGCCGGCCAGCCGGCGGTTTACGGAGGGAAGGAGCAGCCTATGATCAGCATCGAGATTCCCGGCTTCGGTCCGCTGGAAATCCACCACCTGGTTCTGGATTACAACGGCACCCTGGCGGTGGACGGCCTCCTGGTGGATGGCGTGGCGCCGGCGCTGGAACGCCTGTCACGGAACCTCACGATCCACGTGCTCACCGCCGACACTTTCGGACGGGCGACCGAAATTCTGACGGAGATGCCGGTGCGGCTGGTGCTGATGGGGCCCGAGCACCAGGAAAAGGCCAAACTGGACTACCTCCGGCGGCTGGGCCCCGGGAAATCCGTGTGTGTGGGCAACGGTCGCAACGACCGGCTGATGCTCAAGGAGGCCGCCCTGGGAATCGCCGTGCTCCTGGCCGAGGGGGCGGCGGGCGAGGCCGTGGCGGCCGCGGACGTGGTCTGCCCCGGCATCGTCGCCGCCCTGGAATTGCTGTTGCATCCCCTGCGGCTGACGGCCACCTTGCGCTCCTGACGGCCTCTCCCCGGCGCGGCCCTGGATCTGTTCCGGGGCCGCCGGTTCCCGCACCTTTCCACCTTGCGCGCCCCTGGGCCGGCCGATGGCCACGGGGGCCGGGTTCGCCCGGGGCGGCGCATGGAAGCCCGTGGATGGATCCGCATCCGGCGGACAGCCGTGGCGGGCTTCATCCGCAAGCCGACAGGAGCGCACCATGCGACTGCTGCTGGTGGAGGACGACGCCAAGATCGCCGCCTTCGTGCGCAAGGGCTTCCTGGCTGCCGGCTTCGCCGTGGACCACGCCGCGGACGGGGAGGCCGGGCTGCACCTGGCCCTCACCGAACCCTACGCGGCGGCCGTCGTGGATATCATGCTGCCCAAGCTCGACGGCCTGGAGCTGATCCGGCGCCTGCGCCGGCAGAACGTGCGCCTGCCGGTGATCGTCCTGAGCGCCAAGGGCGCCACCGAAGACAAGGTGCGGGGCCTGCAGACCGGCAGCGACGACTACCTCGCCAAGCCGTTTGCCTTCTCGGAGCTTCTGGCCCGGGTGCAGGCCCTGATCCGGCGGGACAGCGGGGCCTCGGAGCCCACCCGCCTGACCGCCGGGGACATCAGCATGAACCTCATCACCCGGGAGGTGGTCCGCGGGGGACGGCCCATCGAGCTCCAGCCCCTGGAGTTCGCCCTGCTGGAATATCTCCTGCGCAACGCGGGGCGGGTGGTCTCCAAGACCATGATCATGGAGAATGTGTGGGACTACCACTTCGACCCCGGGACCAACGTGGTGGAATCCCGCATCTACCGCCTGCGGGAAAAGCTCGACAAGGATTTTGCGGTCAAGACGATCCACACGGTCCGCGGAGTGGGCTATGTTCTCAAGGCGTCTGGGTGATCTGCGCCGGCTGCTGGCCTTCCGCCTGACCCTTTGGTACGCGGCCATCTTCTCCGCCTCGGCGGTGGCGGCGTTTTTCTTTTTCTACTACGCCGTCGTGGGGCTGCTCCAGATCCGCACCGACGAGGACCTGGGGTCCCAGGTCCGGGCCTTCGCCCAGGTCATGTACACCGAGGGGCTCGAGGCCGTGCGCCGGGAGGTCGTGCGCGAGGCCCAGGCCGCCGGCGAGCGCAAGGTCTTCGTGCGCCTCCTGTCGCGCTTCGGCACGGAGTTCGCGGCCTCCAACCTGGCCTACTGGCCGGACGTGGGGGTGGACAGCGAGGCCGTGCGGAGCCTGCTCACCACCGGCGGCCCGGTGTTCGAGACCCTCTGGCTGCCCGCGCGGGGCGAAAGCATCCGCATCGTCTACGCCTCCCTGGGGCCGGGGGTCATCCTCCAACTGGGGCGTACCCTTCAGGGGGAGAGCCGGGTGGTGGACGCCTACCGGCGCACCTTTGCGGCCACCATGGGAGTGCTGCTGCTCTGCGCCACGGCGGGGGGCTGGCTCATGGCCCGGCGGACCCTGGCGGGGGCCGGCGGCATCGCCCAGGCGGTTCGGCGGATCTCCGATGGCGACCTCCAGGTGCGGGCGCCGGTCACCGGGCGCGGGGACGAAATCGACCAGTTGGCCGCCACCCTGAACCACATGCTGGATCGCATCCAGACCCTGGTCACGGGCATCCGCGAGATGACCGACAACATCGCCCACGACTTGAAGGGCCCCATCACGCGGGTTCGCGGGCTGGCCGAAGTCACCCTGACCACGGCCGGCAGCCTGGAAGACTACGAGCAGATGGCCGCCAGCACCATCGAGGACTGCGACCGGCTGCTGCACATGATCAACACCATGCTGGTCATCTCGCGCACCGAGGCCGGGGTGGGGGACGGGGAGGTCACCGCCCTGGATCTTGCCGCCCTGGTGGCCGACGCCTGCCGGCTCTTCCAGTCCGCCGCCGAAGACCAGGGACTCACGCTCGCCTGCCGGGTGCCGGAGGGGCTGAAGGTCCGGGGGGACGCCCCCATGCTCCAGCGCCTGGTGGCCAACCTTCTGGACAACGCCATCCGCTACACCCCCGCCGGGGGGCGCGTGGAGGTCAGCCTGGAGGCCCCCCCGGCGGCCGGCGCGCCGGTGTGCCTGCGGGTGCGGGACACCGGCGCGGGCATCGCCCCCGAGCATCTGCCGCACATCTTCGAGCGCTTCTACCGGGGGGACCCCAGCCGCTCCACGTCGGGCGCCGGCCTGGGATTGAGCCTGGTGCGGGCCGTGGCCCAGGCCCACGGCGGCCGGGTGGCGGCCGCCAGCCGGCCCGGAGAGGGGACCACCTTCACGGTGGAACTGCCGTCCGATCCCACCGCCGGGCGCAGCTGAAAGCCTTGGGAGAGGAGGCCGTCGGGACATCGGTTCCCAGAAGAGGAAGAACTCGGTGCAAGCGGCCGTAAGGCCGGCCAGGCGCCGCCACGGAAACCGGCCCTGATGGCGCTCGGATGCCCTCGTTTTGAATAGCGGGCTATGGTGAACCTGTCCGGCCCAACGGCCCCTAAGCCCCTCAGACAGCTTCCTCTACTGGGAACCGATGTCCCGACGGCCTCTGCGCCGAGGGGACGATCTTTCGGCGCTTCCATCTTAAATCTAACTTTTTGATCATCTGGACGTCATGCAGGGGCGAAGTGGCGAGTTTAGTATCCCCTCAAGCTGGTCGAACCCGATCAGAGTCCGATGAATGGCGCGCCCCTCCGGGGGCCTCTACGTGTGACGACCAACAGGAGGCGATTATGCGAAACACGCGATTACGACCCATTGCCTGGGTGCTGGCCCTGACCTTTTTCAGCCTGGCGGCGGCCCTGCCGGCCGGTGCCGCGAGCACCGGCGCAGCCGAGACCGTGATGGTTCCGGCCAATTTCACCCACCTGGCCGAAAGCGTCCGTCCGGCCGTGGTGAACATCCGCACGGTGAAAACCGTAAACGGCGGCGGACCGGTGTTCCGCCACTTCTTCGAGCGCGGTCCCTTCGGCGACCAGGACCCCTTCCGGGATTTCTTCGGCCGCGGCCCCAACCGGGAGTTCAAGCAGCGCAGCCTGGGATCGGGTTTCATCGTGGACGCGGCGGGTTTCATCGTCACCAACAACCACGTGGTGGAGGACGCCGACCAGATCAAGGTGCGGCTTTACGACGAGAAGGAGTACGATGCCGAGGTGGTGGGGCGGGACCCCAAGACCGACCTGGCCCTGATCCGCATCAAGTCCGATCGCAAGCTCGAGGCCTTGCCCCTGGGGGATTCGGACCAGCTGCCGGTGGGCAGCTGGGTGGTGGCCATTGGCAGCCCCTTCGGACTGGAGCAGACCGTCACGGCCGGGATCGTGAGCGCCAAGGGGCGCATCATCGGCTCCGGACCCTATGACGATTTCATCCAGACCGATGCGTCCATCAATCCCGGCAACAGCGGCGGCCCCCTGGTGAACCTCCAGGGCGAGGTGGTGGGGATCAACACGGCCATCGTGGCCAGCGGCCAGGGCATCGGCTTCGCCATTCCGGTCAACCTGGCCCGGGGGATCATCGCCCAGCTCAAGGAGACCGGCGAGGTTTCCCGCGGCTGGCTGGGCGTGGGCATCCAGAACCTGACCCCCGAGCTGATGGAGTACTACGGGCTCAAGGAGGACCAGGGAGCGCTGGTGACCCAGGTCTACGAAGGCGATCCGGCGGACAAGGCCGGTATCCGCCCGGGGGACGTGATCGTGGGCGTGGAGGACACGCCGGTGACCTCCAGCCGGGATCTGTCGGGCGCCATCGCCGATGCCGGCGCCGACAGCACGATCAAGGTCCACCTGCGGCGCGAGGGCAAGGACAAGACGGTGCGGGTCAAGCTGGCCAAGCGTTCCGATACCGAGCCGGGCGCCGTGCGTTCGGAAAAGCGCAGCGACGACCTGGGGCTCCAGGTGGGCGAATTGACCCCGGAACTGGCCGAACGCCTGGGACTGGATGCCGCCCAGCAGGGGGTGGTGGTGATGCAGGTGGAACCCGGCAGCAAGGCCGAACAGGCCGGCATCGAGCGGGGGGACCTGATCAGCGAGGTGAACCGCCGGGNNGAGAACCTGGAGGCCTTCGGCAAGATCATGGAGGGCATCAAGGTCGGCGACACGGTGCAGATGCTGTTGCGCCGCGGTGGCGGCGGCCTGGTGGCGGTCAAGTTCATCCGCTGAACCGGGTAAACCCACCGCCGGACAGGACAAGCGACCGGCCCGCGCCTCCCCTCGAGGCGCGGGCCGGTCCGCGTTTCAAGGGCCCGCCAGGGGCCAGAGGTAATAGAACCCGGCCCGGTAGGGCCCCAGGTCCAGCGGCAGGTTCAGGCTCACCAGCGCCGGGCGCGCTGCCTGGGCGGCGGCCTCCACGGTGTTGTAAGCCGTGTCGTCGGGGTACCGGTTGCGGCGATAGACCACCACCCGGGCATCGGCGGGGAGGCCGGCCAGGCGGCGGGCGGCGGCGTAACCGTCCGTGAGATAGCCGACTTCGTCCACCAACCCCAGGGTCAGGGCCTCGGGCGCCAGGAAAACCCGGGCGCTGGTGACCTCGGCCAGCGCCCCATCGGGCAGGCGGCGGTGCCGAACCACGAGGTCCGCAAAGCGCTGGCCCAGCCCCGCGGTGAGCGCCTGGATCAGGCGCTGCTCCTCGGGGGTGCTCGGCCGGAAGGGGGAGCCCATGTCCTTGCGCTCCCCGGATTTGCTCACGTCCACCCCCACGCCGATCTTTTCCATGAGCCCGTCCACCTTGGGCTGGATGAAGATCACGCCCACCGAGCCCGTGACCGTGGTGGGATGGGCCACGATGCGGTCGGCCGGAAGCGCCACGTAGTAGCCGCCGGAGGCCGCCACCCCCATGAGCACCGCCACCATGGGGATGCCCGTGCGCTCCTTGTAGGCCGCGATTTCATGATAGAGGATGTCGCTGGCCGTGACGGTGCCCCCCGGGGAGTTCACCTTCAACACCAGGGCCCGGATACGCTCGTCCTTTTCGGCCCGGCGCAATTGGGAGACGATCTCCTGGACCACCCCCGGCCGGTCCCGCAGGAACCCGGAGGACGTCTCCTCGGAGATCTTGCCGTCGATCTGGAGCAGCAGGATCTTGTCCCGGCCGCTGCCCTCCAGGGTGTATTCGCTGTAAGGCGCGGTGGTGTCGGTGAAGAGCGTCAGGCGCGGGGCGGCGCAGCCCCCCAGGGCCAGGGCGGCCACCAGAATCATGATCAGGGGTTTGATCGGCATAAGGCTGGTCCTCTCGCTGAAGGGTGCGGATTGCGGGGCGGCCGGGGCCGCCCCCGGTCGCCGGGAAGGCGAGCCGCCTGGGGCGCGTGCCGCGGCACAGGCGTTTCCAGCAACAATAACGCGGGGGCGGCCGGTGTCAAAGCACCGGCCGCCCCCGCGGCCATCTTCCCGTGGCCGGCCCCCGGCGGATATGCTATGGAACAAGGAACGCCGGCGGGGCCGCGCTGAAGGTCCCGGCCTCCCGTCGATCGCGCCCCTTTCCGCGACGGCGAGCGCCTGGCGTGGCCCCCCTGATCCATTTCGAGGACACCGCCCATGGCAAGCCCCCCCGCAGGCCCCCCGATTGGCCGGCTCCTGGTGGTCGATGACGACGGCGGGGAGCCGGGGCAGGCCCTGAGCGCCATCCTCACCGGCGGAGGCTACGCGGCCGATTGGGCCTCGGACGGCGGCGCGGCGCTGGAGCAAGCCCGGGAACGTCTCCCCGACCTGATCCTCATCGGCCTCCGCGGGCCGGACCTGCCCGGGCTGGACACCTGCCGCCGCCTCAAGCAGGACCCGCGGACCCAGGCGATTCCGGTGGTCTTCCTTTGCCAGGTGAACGATGGGCGCGCCCAGGTGGAAGGCCGGGCGGCCGGGGGCCTCGATTGCCTCCTTTTCCCTTACCAGGCCGACCGGGTGCTGGCGCGGGTGCAGGCCCACATCGCCTTTTCGCGCCGGCAGCACCACCCGGAGCGGTTCGTGGAGCGCCGCGCCGCCGAGCTCCAGCAGGCCAATGCCGAGCTCGCCGAGGCCAACCGGCGCCTGGGCCGGGAGATCGAGCAGCGCCGGCAGGCCGAGGCGGATCTCGGCGACCGGCTGCGCTTCGAGCGCATGCTCTTCGACCTCTCGGCGCGCTTCATCAACGTTCCGGGGGAACGGCTCGACCGGGAGATCGAGGAGGCCCTGCACAAGGTCATGGAGTTCTTCGAGGTGGACCGCTGCGGCCTGCTGCATACCCTGCCGGGCAAAGACGCATGGATCATCACCCATGCCGCCTACTCCGAATTCGCCACGCCGGTGCCCAAAGGCACCGAGCTCCACCGGTCCATCAACCCCTGGGCCTACGACCAGCTGACCGAAAAAGGCGAGGTGGTTACCTATGCCCGGGTGGAGGACATGCCGGATGAAGCCCATGTGGACAAGCAAACCTGGAGGGATTGGGGCATCCGTTCCAACCTCACCCTGCCGGTCCTCAAACGGGAGTCCATTGTCCATATCATCTCCATCAACGCCCAGCGCCACGAACGGGTCTGGCCCGAGGCCTTCATCCCCCGGCTGCGGCTCCTGGGCGAAATCCTGGTCAACGCCCTGGAGCGGCGCCAGGCCGAGGAGGCCCTCAGGGAAAGCGAGGAGCGCCTGAACCTGGCGGCTTCGGCGGCGGATGCGGGGTTGTGGGTCCTGCATGCCGCCACGGGCCGGATCTGGGTGACGGACAAGTTGCGCGAGCTGCTGCATTTCAGGCCCGAAGAAGCCGTGAGCTTCGAGCGCTTCCTGGAAGTGGTCCACCCGGAAGACCGGGAACGGCTGCGGGAGACGATGCAGGTCTGCCTCCGGACCCGGGAGCTGGTGTGGGTGGAATACCGCATGGTTCCGCCCGGCGGCGGGGAGCGCTGGCTCGTGTCCCGCGGGCGTTCCTACCCCGGCAGCGCGGACCAGCCGGAGCGGATGATGGGGGTGACCGTGGACGTCACCGCCCGCAAGGAGATGGAGCAGCGGCTGCGGGAGCAACTGGAGGAGATCCGGCGGCTGAAGATGCAGGTGGAGCAGGAGAACCTCTACCTGCGGGAAGAGATCATGCTCCAGCACGGCCACGAGGGGATCGTGGGCCGCAGCCCGGCCATGAAGCGCGTGCTGGCCCAGGCCGAACAGGTGGCCGACACCGACGCCACCGTTTTGCTGCTGGGGGAAACCGGCACCGGCAAGGAGCTCCTGGCCCGCACCATCCATACCCTGAGCCGGCGCAAAAACCGCCCGCTCGTCACCCTCAACTGCGCGGTGCTGCCCCCCACCCTCATCGAAAGCGAGCTCTTCGGCCGGGAGAAAGGGGCCTACACGGGGGCCCTCACCCGCATGGCCGGCCGTTTCGAGGTGGCCGACGGCTCCACCCTTTTCCTGGACGAGATCGCCGAGCTGCCCCCCGACCTCCAGGCCAAGCTGCTGCGGGTCCTGGAGGAGGGGCGTTTTGAGCGCCTGGGGTCCACCAAATCCCTCCAGGTGAACGTGCGCATCATCGCGGCCACCAACCGGGACCTGGACCGGGAGGTGGCCGCCGGCCGGTTCCGCCGCGACCTCTACTACCGGTTGAACGTTTTCCCCATCGCCATCCCCCCCTTGAGGGAACGCAGCGAGGACATCCCTCCCCTGGTCTGGGCCTTCGTCAAGCAGAACGAAAAGAAGCTGGGCAAGCGGGTGGACCGCATCCCCGGCCGGAGCATGGAGGCCTTGAAACGCTACCCCTGGCCGGGCAACGCCCGGGAACTGCGCAACATCGTGGAGCACGCCATGATCACCAGCCTCGGTGGCACCCTGGAGGTGCATCCGCCGATTATCAAGCCCCAAGAGGTGTTCCCCCAGGCCACCCTGGAGGAGGTCGAGCGCCGGCACATCCTGGGCGTCCTGGAGAAAACCGGCTGGCGCGTCACGGGCCCCAACGGGGCCGCCGCGATTCTGGGAATGAAACGCACCACCCTGCAATCCCGCATGAAGAGGCTGGGCATCCAACGCCCCACGGCATGATGCCCAAATATAGTCCGAATGCCGATATGGCGGCACTTGATCCCCTCTCCACCGGCCCTTCCAAGATCCCTGAAAAAAATAAAGCTCCATAATTACAAAGTAATATTCGCAAGGCTGCCTGGCCCGCCCCTTTGGGAACGGTTTTCGCATTTCGCTGGTCAGGATTTCTGCTGCAGCGCCTTGTGATGCCATTGGTCGGAGGTGAATCCCTTGACCGAATCCAAGCGGGGACCATCCAGTCCGGAGGCCCAGCCGGTTGTCGACACCTCCATTCATGCGACCATCCGGATCGTGGTCCCGGCCAAAAAGCGCAAAGAGGCGCTCATCATCCTCGGGGCCACCATCGAGCAGACCAGGCTCGACGAGGGGTGCCTCAGTTGCCGCCTCTACCAGGATGTCCTGGAGGAGCGCGCCATCATGCTCGAGGAAATCTGGTCCGGCGAAGAGCACTTGGAGCGCCATCTGCGGTCGGACAAATTCCGCACCGTGCTCATGGTGGTGGAAATGGCGGTTCAGCCTCCCGAAATCCGCTTCGACAGGGTTTCCCATTCCACGGGTATCCGTACCATCGCCCTGGCCAGAGGCGAATTGGAACCATCGCAAACCGAAAGAAAGGCAGGAGCATGGAAATGAGCATCAAGCGCGTGATGGACAGGCAATCGGGTTGGTGCAAGGGCGCAGGGGCGCTGGTGGTGGTGCTGGCGGGGTTGGTCGGGCTAAGTGCCTGTTCCTCCGTTTCGGCGCCGTCGTCCTCCACGGCAACCACGGCGACGGCCTTCAAGGAAGGCGTGCCGGGCGGTATCGTCGTCAACACCCGCACCGTGAATGCCCGGGTCACCGCCATCGACCAGGCCAACCGCAAGGCCACGCTCCTGGGGCCGGAGGGCCGGAGCTTCACGGTGAAGGCCGGTCCGGAAGCCGTCAACTTCGACCAGGTGGCCGTGGGCGACCAGGTCAGCCTCACCGTGACCGAGGAGCTCGTGGTTTATCTCAGCCCCCAGGGCGCATCCCCGACCGAAGGCGCCGCCGCCGTGGTGGCCTTGGCCCCCAAGGGAGCCCCGCCGGGCGGGGTGGTGGCCGAAACCACCCAAAGCGTCGCCACGGTCACGGCCCTGAACCTCCCCAAGCGCACCGCCACGCTGCGCTTCGAGGACGGCACCACCAGGACCTTCCCCGTGCGCGCCGATGTGGACTTGAGCAAGCGCAAGGTGGGGGAAAAGGTGGTGTTCCGGGCCACGGAAATGATCGCCATCCGCGTGGAGAAACCTTGAGACCCTTACATACAAGGAGGTGCGCCGTGACCGCGGATCGGTACGTTTCGCAGGATCCCCAAATAGGGCGACAGAACATGAAAAGAAGTGCTGCTTTCAACGCAATCAGTGTCGCCTTGGGCACGGCGTGGGCGGTAACCGCCGCCGCGCAGGCCGATTTGGACCGCACAACCCTGCCGATCCGGGAACCGGGGCGGCCGGAGGTCACGGAGCTGGATGTCCGCAATGCCACGCCACCGCCGCGCTTCGATGTCAAGGCGCCGGAAGGGGCGCCCAATGTGCTGATCGTCTTGGTGGACGACCTCGGCTTCGCGGGCACCTCCACGTACGGCGGGCCGGTGGCGACCCCGACCTTCGACCGTCTGGCCAGTCAAGGATTGGTCTACAACAACTTCCACACGACCGCCGTTTCCTCGCCCACACGCGCGGCGCTCAAGAGCGGCCGCAACCACCATGTCAACAACATGGGCGCCATCATCGAGACCGGCACGCAGTTCCCCGGAAACACCGGCCAGATTCCCAACGACGTCGCGCCCTTGGCCGAAATGCTGCGCCTGAACGGTTACAGCACCGGGGCCTTCGGCAAGTGGCACGAGACGGCGGCCTGGGAGGCGAGCGCCGCGGGGCCCTTCGATCGCTGGCCGACCCATCAGGGCTTCGACAAGTTCTACGGCTTTCTCGGCGGCGAGACCAACCAGTGGGCGCCGTTCATCTACGACGGGGTGCACCCGGTGGAGCTGCCGGACGACCCGGGCTATCATTTCATGACCGACATGACCGACCAGGCGGTCGCCTGGATCCGGTACCAGAAAGCCCTCACGCCGGACAAACCCTTCTTCGTCTACTTCGCGCCGGGCGCCGTGCATGCGCCGCACCACGTCCCAAAGGAATGGATTGAAATGCAGAAGGGCAAGTTCGACCAGGGCTGGGACGCGCTGCGCGCGCAGATCCTGGCCAGACAGATCGAGCTCGGCATTGTGCCCAAGGGGACGAAGCTCGCCCCCAAGCCCGATGCCATCCCGGATTGGGGCGATCTCTCGGCGGACGAGAAGCGCCTGTTCACGCGCCAGGCGGAGGTCTTCGCGGGCTTTCTCCAGATGACGGATTACGAGATCGGGCGGGTGGTGGAGGCCATCGAAAAGACCGGGCAGCTCGACAACACGCTGATCTTCCTGGTCTACGGGGACAACGGCACCAGCGCCGAGGGCGGCCGCAGCGGCATGTTCAGCGAGATGACGTATTTCAACGGGGTGCAGGAGACGGTCGAGGACATGCTCAAGCACTNNCCCTACCAGTGGACCAAGCAGGTGGCCTCGGACCCCGGCGGGACCAAGGTGGGCACGGTGGTCTGCTGGCCGAAGGGCATCCCGGCCAGGGGAGAGGTCCGCACCCAGTTTCATCATGTCATCGATGTGGCCCCCACCATCCTCGAGGCCGCCGGCCTGCCGGAACCCACGTCGGTCAACGGCACGCCTCAACGCCCGATGGATGGCGTGAGCATGCGCTACACCTTCGACGACGCCCGGGCCAAGGACCGGCACAGCACCCAGTATTTCGAGATGTTCGGCAACCGGGCCATCTACCACGAGGGCTGGTTCGCCCGGACGATCCACAGGGCCCCGTGGGAGCCCAAGCCGCGCCGGCCGCTGGCCGAGGACATCTGGGAGCTGTACGACACGCGCAAGGACTTCAGCCTGGTGCACGACCTGGCGGCGAAGCACCCGCAGAAGCTGGCCGAGCTTCAAGCCTTGTTTATGAAGGAGGCGCAGAGGAACCAGGCCCTTCCCATCGACGACCGGGTGTTCGAGCGCGTCAACGCCGAACTGGTCGGCCGCCCCGACCTCATGGCGGGCCGCACTTCGATCACGTTGGCCCAAGGCATGACGGGCATGACCGAGAACGTCTTCCTGAACATCAAGAACAAGTCCAAGACCATCACCGCGGAGATCGAGGTGCCGGACGGCGGCGCGCACGGCGCCGTGCTCGTGCAGGGGGGACGGTTCGGCGGCTGGGCCCTGTATGTCAAGGACGGCGTGCCGGCCTATGACTACAACTTCCTGGGGCTGGAACGCTCCACGATTGCCTCCCAGGAGAAACTTGCCCCCGGCAAGGCGACGGTCCGTTTCGAGTTCGCCTACGATGGGGGAGGCGTGGGCAAGGGCGGCACGGGGTCGCTGTTCGTGAACGACCGGAAAGTGGGCGAAGGACGCATCGAGCGCACCCAGCCGATGATCTTTTCGGCGGACGAAACCGCCGACGTGGGGATCGACCTGGCCACACCGGTGGTGGAGACCATCGGATCGGAAGCGAAGTCGAAGTTCACCGGCAGGATCGACCAGGTGACCGTCGAGGTCAGGTAGGCAGCTGAAAACCATGGAGGCGGCCGCATCCATAGCGGAGACAGGCCTGATGGCCATCAAGGACCGACACGGATGATCGCAGAATCCGCCCATGGACCGGCCGCCGGAGGGATACAAGGCATCCACGTCGTGGCCAAGCCGGTCGGGCCGCGCTGCAACCTCAATTGCGATTATTGTTTCTATCTCGAGAAGAAGGCCCTCTTCGGATCCGGCGGACAACACCGCATGTCGGATGAGGTGCTGGCCGCCTTCATCGCCGGCTACGTCAGCTCCCAGCCCACCCCTGCCGTGGAGTTCGTCTGGCAGGGGGGGGAGCCGACCCTCGCCGGGATCGATTTCTTCAAGCGGGTGATCAAGCTGCAAAAGCCTTTTGCGGGGCGGAAGACCATCACGAATGCCCTGCAGACCAACGGAACCCTGCTCACCGAGGAATGGTGCCGGTTTCTGAAGAAGCATAATTTCATGGTGGGCTTGAGCCTCGACGGACCGCAGGCGATCCATGACCGCTATCGCCGCGACCGCAAGGGGAACGGGTCTTTCGAGAAGGTGCTGCGGGGCCTGAAGCTGCTTCAACAACACAAGGTCGAATACAACGTGCAGGCCTGCGTGGCCGCCGAAACGGCGCGCCGGCCGCTGGAGGTCTATCGCTTCCTGCGCGATCAGGGGGTCGCGTTCATCCAGTTCGCGCCGGTGGTGGAGCGGCGGCCGGATGCCCGCCGCCGGAAGCAGGGCCTGCGTCTGGCCGGCCCGGCCGCGCTGGGCGCGGAGGAATCCCAGACCGAGGTCTTGCCCTGGTCGGTGGCCCCCGAGGAATACGGCGATTTCCTCATCGGCGTCTACGAGGAATGGGTGCGCCGGGACGTGGGCGGGGTTTTCGTGATGAACTTCGAGTGGGCGCTCAATGCCTGGATCGGCAACCCCTCGCCGGTCTGCGTCCATGCGCGCACCTGCGGCCGTGCGGTGGCCATCGAGCACAACGGCGACATTTTCGCCTGCGACCACCTGGTCTACCCGGAGCACCGGATCGGCAACATCCTGAAAGGGGACTTGGGGCGGATGGTCGAGGCGTCCGCCGCCAGTGGTTTCGGCGCCGGCAAGGAGAAGGCCCTACCCCGCTGGTGCCGCGAGTGCGATGTCCTGGCGGCCTGCCAGGGGGGGTGCCCCAAGCACCGTTTTGCCAAGTCCCCTGGCGGTGAGCCTGGGCTTCACTATCTCTGCCCCGGTTACCAGAAGTTCTTCCGGCACATCCGCAAGTATCTGAAGGCCATGGCCACCCTGCTGGAGCATGGCTACCCGGCCTCCGAGGTCATGCGGGCGATCGAGGGTCCGCTGGTGCTCCGATGCCCGCCGCCGAAGGAGACGGCGGCCCCCCCGGGCGCAGGGCGGACCTGATCGCCGCCGCACGAGCCGGCGAAGCCGTTTACGGGGCCCCGCCAGGGTGCAGACCGGAAATCAGACGATCCTATTCAAGCTGCCGGGCCGGTGGGATCTCCCCCCGACGGCGCGCGGCCCGACAAAGGAGAAACGACGATGAGGCGATTGGCATCCATTGGCCTGTGGGCGGGGCTGGGTCTCCTGGTGGCGCTGGGCGCCGCCCAGGCCGGCGGTCTCTACCTTTATGAAGTCGGCAGTCCCGATGTCGGTCTCGCCGGGGCCGGCTACGCTGCCCGGGCCCAGGACGCCGCCACGGTTTTCACCAACCCGGCGGGGATGACCCGCCTGGAGCAGCCGTCGTTGATGATGGGGTCCCAGCCCATGTACCTGAACCTGGACTTCAAACCCGACGGCAGCACCTCGGCCGTGGCAACCACGCTTCCCGGGGGGGTGGCGGCCGACAAAGGGGATAGCAACGGCTGGATGCCGGCGGGAGGGCTCTTCTACGTCCACCCGGTGACGGAGAAGCTCTGGCTCGGGCTGGCGGCCACGGGCTACTTCGGGCTGGCCCTGGACTACGGGGACGACTGGGTGGGCCGCTACTACGTGCGGGATACCGCGCTCCAGGCGGCCGGGGTCCAGCCGACCGCAGCCTGGAAGGTGAACGACTGGCTCTCCCTGGGGGTCGGGGCGGCGGTGCTCTACGGCGTCATGGAGGAGAAGGTGGCGGTGAACAACATCAACCCCCTTCTGGCCGACGGGGAGCTCGAGGTGAGCGACGAGGACTGGACCGTGCAGTTCAACCTCGGGGTGCTCATCGAGCCGCGCAAGGGGACGCGGGTGGGCCTCACCTACCTCTCGGAGGCGGACCTGGACTTCAGCGACCGGGTGGAGTTCAGCGGCCTGGGCCCGGGGCTCCAGACCGCCCTGGGCAACCAGGGCCTGCTCGACGCCAAGCTCGACCTCGGCATGACCATGCCCCAGGCGGTGATGCTGAGCCTCTACCAGGAGGTCACGGACCGCCTGGCCCTCCTGGCCAACCTGGGGTGGCAGGACTGGTCGCGCTTCGGCAAGGTGGACGTGAGCGTCAGCTCCGACACCAACACCAGCCTCACCACCGACCTCGACTATGACGACACCTGGCACGCGGCCCTGGGGGCGCAGTACCAGGCGACCGACGCCTGGCGCCTGACCTGCGGGGTGGCTTACGACAGCGCCATGATGGAGGAGGAGGACGTCACCCCGGTGCTGCCGGTGGGGGAGACCTGGCGCTTCGCCCTGGGGACCCGCTACGACTGGTCGCCCAACCTGAGCTTCTCCGGGGCCTACGAGCTGGGCTGGAGCGGCGACGTCGACATGGATGTGGAGCGCGGGCCCCTGGCCGGGCGGGTGTCCGGGACTTACGAAAACTCGAGCCTCCACGTGGTGGCGCTGAACCTCGAATGGCGGTTCTGAGCGGATTGACGGAACGATATCCGCAGGTTGACGCCAAAGTGCGCAGGTTCAGGCCGGGAGACGATGGGGCCGGGTGACACAATTGCATGGGCCAACCTTTCGACCGGACCTACTGGATGGCATCGGAAGGCTATCCCTGGGACAAGGCCTCCCCGGGGTTTGAATAGCTCTCCGGATCCGGCAGCCGCGCCGGTGTGCCAGGAGGGTAATGGTGTTGACGACCGACGGAGGATGCCGGCCATGAGCAGACGCTGGGTGCGAGTGACGATTCAGGTGCTGCTGACCCCACCCCTGGTGTTGGCCCTGGCATGGGGGGCGGCCGCCCTCTGGTTCGACGGGCCAGCCCAGCGCCTGGCCGCCGGAGCACTGGCGGCCGCTTTCGCCTCGGCAGCCCTGTTCCTGCTGGTGCGCCTGCGTCCCTACGGGCGGGGCATGCTGGCCGCCCTGGCGCTCTTCGGGGTGGTGCTCGCCTGGTGGCTCACCATCCCGCCCCGCAACGACCGGGACTGGCTGCCGGACGTGGAGCGCACGGCGACCGCCGCGGTGGCCGGGAGCCGGGTGACCGTGGGCAACCTGCGGAATTTCGACTACCGCAGTGAAACCGACTTCACCCCGCGCTGGGAGACCCGCACCTACGACCTCGACCGCCTGCGCGGGGTGGATCTCTTCCTCTGCTTCTGGGGGCCCACGGCCATCGCCCACACCATCGCCAGTTGGGAGTTCGCCGAGGGCCCGCCCCTGGCCATCTCCATCGAGACGCGCAAGGAGAAGGGGGAGACCTACTCGGCGGTGCGCGGCTTCTTCCGCCAGTTCGAGGTCTATTATGTGGTGGCCGACGAGCGGGACGTGGTGGGGCTGCGCACCAACCACCGCGGTGAGCGGCTCTACCTCTACCGCCTCCGCATGCCCGTGGAGCTGGCCCGGGAGCTGCTTCTCGCCTACCTGGCCGAGGTGGACCGCTTGTCCCGGCACCCCAGGTGGTACAACGCCCTGACCCACAACTGCACCACGGCCATCCGCTATCACCTCAAGCACCTGGGGATCGCCCAGCGCATGGACTGGCGCATCCTGGCCAACGGGCGGCTCCCCGAGCTGATGTACGCCCGCGCCAGTGTCGACACCCGCCTGCCCCTGGTGGAATTGCAGCGGCGCAGCGAGATCACCGCCCGGGCCCGGGAGGCCGGCCAGGACCCCATGTTTTCCGCCCGCATCCGCGAAGGCGTGCCGGATCCACGGCAGCCGGCGGATGGCCAGTAATTGCGGACGTAATCCGGCGTCAAAACCAAACGAAAGGAAACCACCGATGAACAAAGCGATTGTAGGGCTTATGGCAATGATCCTGGTTGCGGGGTGTGCCTCCATGGAAAAAAGCCAGGTATCCTCCATGTCGGGCTCCAAGGCAGGGTTCCTGGGAGCGTACTACAAGGATCTCGTCCCGGGGCCGGAAGGCGGCGCCAAATTGCGCTGGACCAAGCCGGGGGTCGATTTCGGGAAGTACGACAAGGTGATGCTGGACAGCGTGGTTTTCTTCTTCGCCGAGGATTCCGAGTACCAGGGCATCGACCCCCAGGAATTGAAGGAACTGGCCGATGCCTTCAACCTTAAAATGGTGGAGGCCCTCAAGGGCCGGTACCCGATTGTGGCCGAGCCGGGCGCCGACGTCGTCCGGCTGCGCTTCGCCATCACGGATCTGAAGCAGAGCCGGCCGGTGGTGAGCGGGATCACGACGGTGGTCCCCATCGGGCTGGGTATCAGCATCCTCAAGAAGGGCGCCACGGATTCCTGGAGCGGATCGGGGGCCACGGGGGGCGAAATGATGGCCCTGGATTCCCTGACCAACGAAGTGATCGCGGTGGCCAAGGACGACCGCAGCGCCGGCTTCACCGAAAGGTTCAGCAAGTGGGGGTCGGCGGAGGAGGCCTTTGCCTTCTGGGCCGGGAGGGTCAAGCACTTTCTGGATGGGGTCCACGCCCGGAAACCCTAGCAGGCTGTGGATAAA
>DJGG01000008.1:0-12283 GCA_002432195.1 Desulfobacteraceae bacterium UBA5852 | reverse complement strand
GGCCGCAAGGCGGCACTTCCCGGGTCAGTCCGCCGGCGGAAAGACGAGACGGTCCAGGATCAGGGCCCAGAAGGAGGAGGCCGGTCCGCTGAAGCGCCAGCCCAAGTGGGTCAGACAGGCGGCGCAGATGCCTACCCGCCACTCGAAGCCCCGAAACCAGGTGAATTCCGGGGAGGCGCCGCCCGCCGTGCCGCACCCCCGGGCCTCGGCGAAGCAGCCGATGGTGAAGACGATGCCGTGGGGATTGGCGAAGGTGTGCTCGTGGCCGCCGTCCACGGCGATGGCGTCCCCGGGCCGGGCCACGGCCGCCAGGCACCGGCGGCAGCGGATGAGGCCCGCGGGCCGCTCCATCAGGGCGGCCTGGGTGCGGGTGCCGGCGGCTTGGCCGGGCTCCCCGGTGCGGCCCCCGTCGACTGGGGGTTTCAGGGCGGCGGGGCCCCAAAAGGTGATGTGGCGGGTGTCGGGCACGCAGCCTTCCCCGTGCGTTTGCGGTCGGCCGGGCAGTTCCCCCATTGGTGGGCCCCCGGCCGATATGCTATGGTGTGCGGCACCCCAGGTGCACGACAGACTGATAACGCGTGGTTGGCAGGAGGGCAAGGCCCGGTTGCGGGGGATTTACACCGGAAAGTCCATGGTTAACTTGGATCGGCGCCGCGGCACCGCCGCGTCCACCCGCCAAGGAGGCTGCCATGGATCGAGAACTCACCGAAAGACCGGAAGAGCTGGACTGCTTCGTGACCATATTGGATGGGTCGTGGATGACATGCGACATGCTCCCGGAGGAATCCGAAGACACCTGACCCCGGCCGGATGGTTGCGATCGGCCATTGGAGCCCGCTGCCGTCGAAGACGGTGGCGGGCTTTTGCTTGGGCCTGCGGGCCTCCAATCCCGGACACCGTCCAGGAGGGTTCACCATGCGCCGATTGCCGTTGATGATGCCGATGTTTCTGTTGCTGGTGGCTTTCGCGGCCGCGGCCCAGCCCCCGGCCCCCATCGCCGCCGAGGGCCCGGCGGCGGTGGACGCCCTCGTGGCCTCCATGACCGACAAGGAGGTGCGCCAGCGGCTCACCGAGGACCTCAAGCGCGGGGCCGGCCAGGCGCCGCCGTCCCGGGAGAAGCCCTTCCTGCTGAGTCTGCTCCAGGAAGCCGACGCCCAGGCCACGGGGGCCCACCAGGGCCGCCAGGTGCTGGGGGACGGCCTGAGGAGCTTGCCCCGGGATCTGCCGGCGGCCGTCGCGCGCCTCTCCCAGGGGGAGGGCGGCCGGCCCCTGCTGGTCATGGGGCTCCAGGTCCTGGGTCTCCTGGCTGCGGGCGGGGTCGCCGAAGCGCTTTACCGCCGCAAGGTGGCCCGGAGCCTGGAGCGCCTGCTCACCGCCCGGGTGCCGGGTCCCGTGGCCCGCCTGGCCGCCGCCGGGCGCCTGATGGTGGTGAACCTGATGGCCCTGGGGATCTTCGTGCTGGCGGCCAACCTGGTGTTCATGCTCGTTTGGGGGACCGGCGCCGGACGGCTGGCCCTGCTGTTCGAGGCCTGTCTTCTGGCCGTGATCATTCTGCGGGGAGTGGCTCTGGTTTCCCGTTTTCTCCTGGCCCCCGGGGACCCCGCGCTCCGCCTGGTGGAAGTGGAGGACCAGGGAGCGGTATTCCTGCACCGCGGCCTGCTGGGTCTTACGGCCATCTTCGCCATCGGGGTGCTGACCTGCGGGACGCTGCTCGTTCTGGGGATCAGCGCCGAATCGCACCGCTTTCTGGTTCTGGCGGTGGGCACCCTCCTGGCCCTGACCCTGGTGGCCCTCGTCTGGCGCAGCCGGGGCCGCCGCTTCCTGCCGTCTCCGGGGCGCCAGGAGGATGCCGTGGCGCCGGTTGCCGGCGGCCTGGGGGCCGACCTCTCCCGCCTGCGCCACCAACTGGCCATGGCATACGTGATCGGCGTGTACATCTTCTGGGTGGCGGGGCACCTGGGCGGTACGTCTCCCCAGCGCGGGGGGGCCCTCTTCAGCCTGCTGGCCGTGCCCCTCTTCCTGGTCCTGGACCGTCTCTTCCAGCAGGCCCTCCGGTCCCAATGGCTCAAGGGCTATTTCCTCACGGCCGATGCCGGGGAGGAAGGCGCTCCGCCCATGGCGGTCGACCCGGCGGCGGCGGAGGATTTCGAACGCCACGCCCGGATCATGGGGCGCCTCTTCCGCCTGGCCCTGTTCGTCCTGCTGTTCTATTGGGTGTGGCGTCTCTGGGGGCTGCCGCTGGTCTTCGGCGGCGCGGTGACCCGTGCCCTGTTCAACATCTTCGTCACCCTCCTGCTGGCCTACCTGGTGTGGGAGTTCACCAAGGCCGCCATCCGGCGCCGCATCGGCCCCGAGGAGGCGGTCGACCCCAACGCCGTGGCCGACGAGGACGGGGATTGGGCGGCGCCCCAGGATCGGGCCTACACCCTGCTGCCGTTGGTGCGCAAGTTCATCGGCACCACCCTGGGGGTGATGGTGGTGATGATCGTGCTGTCCTCCATCGGGGTGGACATCGGCCCCTTGCTGGCCGGCGCCGGCGTGGTCGGTTTGGCGGTGGGCTTCGGGGCCCAGAAGGTGGTGCGGGACATCTTCTCGGGATTCTTCTTCCTCATGGACGACGCCTTCCGGGTGGGCGAATACCTGGATGCGGGAGGCGTGTCCGGGACCGTGGAGGCCATCACCCTGCGCACCATCAAGCTGCGCCACCACCGGGGCATGCTCCAGATCGTGCCCCTGGGGGACCTGAAATCCGTCACCAACTACATGCGCGGCGGCATCGTGGTGAAGTTCGACCTGCAGCTGCCCTACGACACGGACATCGAGCTGGTGCGCAAGATCGTCAAGAAGGTGGGCGAAAAGATGCTGGCCGACGGGGAGCTGGGGCCGGATTTCATCCGGCCCGTGAAGTCCCAGGGGGTGCGCAGCGTTGGGGACTCGGTGATGACCTTCCGGGTGAAGTTCACGGCCAAGCCCGGCCGGCACTTCGTCATCCGGCGCGAAGCCCTCCGGCGCATCACCCAGGCCCTGGAGGCCAAGGGGATCCGCTATGCCCACCGCAAAGTCATCGTGGATCTCCCCCAGGGTCTCGCGGCGTCCCCCGAGGCCGTCCGCGCGGCCGGGGCCGCCGCCCTGGACCAGGTGGTGCGGGCGAAGGAAGAGGAGGAGCTCAAAAAGACGCCGGGCGCCCAAAAGAGCGACGACGGCTGGAAGAACGGTTGAGGCGGGTTGCCAAGTCGGTTGACGGCATTACCATGTCGGGGTTGGAAGCCGCCCCCGGCGGCCGCCCGCGCGGCGCCGGGGGTTTCGTTCACCGTCAACCTTGCAGGAGGCGATCATGAGTGTCCTGGTGGCCCACGAGGCGCCCGATTTCCTGGCCCCCGCCGTCATGCCCGACGGCCAGATCGAGGAGAATTTCCGCCTGGCCGACCTGCGCGGCAAGTATGTCGTGCTGTTCTTCTACCCCCTGGATTTCACTTTCGTCTGTCCCACCGAGATCCTGGCCCACCACAAGCGCGTGCCCGAATTCCAGAAGCGCGGGGTGGCGGTGGTGGGGGTTTCCATCGACTCCCAGTTCACCCACTTCGCCTGGCGCGGCACCCCGGTGAAGGAGGGCGGCATCGGTGCGGTGGACTTCCCCCTGGTGGCCGACATCAAGCACGAGATCGCCCGGGCCTACGGCATCGAGCACCCCGACGGCGTGGCCCTGCGGGCCTCGTTTCTCATCGATCGGGAGGGTATCGTGCAGCACCAGGTGGTGAACAATCTGCCCCTGGGGCGGGACGTGGACGAGATGCTGCGGGTGGTGGACGCCCTGCAGTTCACCGAGAAGCACGGGGAGGTCTGTCCCGCGGGCTGGCATGCCGGGGAAGCGGGCATGAAACCCACCGCGGAGGGGGTCTCCGGCTACCTCCGGGAGCACGGGGAGCAGCTTTGAGGCCTGCGCGCAAAGGCGCCTGCCGGGGCGCTTGACGGCCGGGGCCCGACGCCATACCTTCGGGCCGAATCCGGGTGGTCGGGGGGGCATCGGCTCCCCCATCACCCGCCGCCCAACCCCATGCCGGGAGGAGCGCCATGGCCGCCTCGCCCCGCCATTTCCAGCACCGCAAGGATCGCCTGGGGGAACAACGCCGCAGCTGCCTGGTGGAGCGCCGCTCCGGGCTGGACCTGCGTCTGGTTTACAGCCTGGACTACTTTGCCGCGGGGGGCGCCGAACGCCGCCGCGGGGCCGACCGCCGCAGCGGCCGGGAGCGCCGGGCCTACTGGGAAATGGGCGGAATGCCCTGCGTCAGCCGGCCGGACTAAGTGGTCACGGTCATAAATACGGTGACGCACCGAGATGGCCGAGGCACCCGGCCGGCAAGGCGCGAGAAGCGCACATACCTGGCGTATGCGCGCGCCGAGCAACGCCGCCGCGCCGGGAGGCATCGGCCATCGAATGCCACCGTATTTATGACCGTGACCACTTAGCCGTTCCCTCGCTGCCTCCCGTCGCCGGGAGGCGCCGGGAGTGCCCCCCGGCATTTCCCCCAACCGAACTCCGAAGGAGGTCTCCACCTTGACCCCGATGCGCATGGTGCGTGTGTTCGTCCTGCTGGGGCTGCTCCTGTCCCTGGCGGCCTGCGGCAACCCCGTCAACAAGGCCAATTACGACAAGCTCGCCATGGGCATGGACTACCAGGAGGTGGTGGCCCTCCTGGGCCCGCCGGACCAGTCCCAGACCGCCATGGGCGTCACCAACGGCGTCTGGGGCAAACCCCCGCGCACCATCAGCGTGAAGTTCATCGCCGACAAGGTGGTGTTCTTCGCGGCCGAAGGTCTGAAATAGCGTGCCGCCGGCCTCCGGTGGTGCGCCGGCGAAACCGCGGCGGCAGGCAGCCGTCCAAGAAGGCCTTCCGCCCCGGTTGCCGCCGTTGGTGTCTGCTTTCCGGGTGCCTGCAGAGGGCCAAACGCTCGAATTCGGAATCGCCCTCGCGGTCGAAGGCCTCTGGTCTTGCCCCATACAAGATAGTGCGCATGTCTCGCGACAGGGGGTGAGGGGTTCCGCTCCCGGGGAACTGGCAAAACTCGCCCTCAAGAGCGCCTAAACTCCGGCGCTGCTCTCAAGGATGAGGTCGCGGGCGCGCTGGGAGCGTTTGCCCCGTTGGAAGCCTGTCGCGGCGCCGGAGCCCAGGCGCTCTAAAGGGCGCAGACAGTTGCCCGTCCCCCGGGAGCGGAACCCCTCACCCCCTGTCATCCCCAACGGCATCAAACCGGTCGGAATTTTTCCAAATATATCCGGGACACAACACTTGGTTGCTCCGGGAGGCGCGGCCACGCGGGTGCCCTCGAGGGATAGTTCGGCCGGTTTTCCGAGGCCGA
Source organism: Desulfobacteraceae bacterium UBA5852 (assembly GCA_002432195.1). Lineage (GTDB taxonomy): Bacteria > Desulfobacterota > Desulfobacteria > Desulfobacterales > UBA5852 > UBA5852. The sequence goes on along the minus strand of DJGG01000008.1, from coordinate 6,925 downwards.
TTCCCTCCCGCCCATGCGTGCGCGAAACCGCCGGACGCTGGCTGCGGAACCCACCCGTCGGTCAGCGGAAGCGGTTCATGTTGGGGCGCGCGATGGTCTGGGGGGCGGTGTCCAGGAAATCCGCCAGGATCCTTTTGGCGGCCTCCGGGGTTTCCGCCTTGCAGAGGCGGCCGTAGAGGGCGTGGCCGAAGGTGAAGTTGGCCGTGTAGTAGGCCGCGAAGCGGTGGAAGCGGCGCAGGGCCACCGTCGGCCCGTAAGTTTCGGCCAGGAGGTCCAGCAGCCGCTCGGCACACTCCCGGTAGATCCCGGGGGGCGGCTGGTAGCCGTTGGTCCAGGCGGCGAATACCCAGGGCTGGGCCAGGGCCAGGCGCCCCAGGGCCACCCCGTCGCAGCCGGTCGTCCGGAGCATCCGGGCGCAGTCGTCGGCGGCCAGGACCTCCCCGTTGCCGAACACCGGTATGCCCACGGCGGCTTTCACCGCCCCGATGTGCTCCCAGCGTGGGGGGCGGGTGCGCCGATCCGGCGCCACCCGGGGGTGGAAGGTCAGGGCGTCGGCGCCGGCGCCCTCGAAGCGCCGGGCCAGTTCCACGGCCGCGGCCGGATCGTCCTGCCAGCCGGTGCGGAACTTGACGAACAGGGGGATGGCGGTCGCCCGGCGCACCGCGGCCACGATGGCTTCGGCCCGGCGTGGGGTTTTCAGCAGGGCCGCCCCACATCCCTTGCGGCAGACCGCGGCGACACAGCATCCGAAGTTGAGGTCCACCCCGAAAAAGTCCTCCCCGGCGATGATCTGCGCCGCCCGCCCCATGGCCTCCGGGTCGCTGCCGAAGATCTGGCAGACGACCTCGCCCAGGTTCTCGTCCCTGCGCCACATGAAGCCCCCCAGGTCGTGGCCGTTGCCGCAGGGCACCGAGCGCGCCCAGCACATCTCCGAAAAGAGCAGGCCGTAGCCTCCGTATTCCCGGACCACCTGGCGGAAGGCGGTGTTGCCCAGCTTGGAGAGGGGGGCCAGGACCAGGCGGCCGGAAATGGAACGGCCCCCGATGGTCAGGGGCCGGCGCAGGAAAGCCTGGAGGTCGAAGGTCACGGGTAGATCCGGTCGAAAAGGCTGGCCGCCGCCTCCATGTCCAGTGCCTTCAGGATCTTGTATTGGTCCAGGGCCTGGGGCCGCTGGCCCTCCTCCAGGTAGAGCAGGCCCAGGCGGTAGTGGGCGGGGACGAACTCCGGGTCCGCGCGGATGGCATCACGGTAGGCCGTCAGCTCCCGGGGGCGGTCGGCCAGGGCTTCGTAGACCAGCCCCAGGGCGAAGTGGGCCCGGGCGAAGTCGGGCTTGATCTCCAGGGCTTTTTTCTCGGCGGCGATGGCCTCGTCGTAGAGCCCCAACTGCAGGCAGGCCAGCCCCATCTGGTAGTGGGCCGGGTAGAGATCGGGCCGCAGGCGCACGACGGTCTCGTAGGCGGCCTTCTCCTCCAGGTGGCGGTCCATCTTGCCGAAGGTCACGGCCATGTCGAAGAGGGCCGGCAGGTGGTCGGGGGCCAGGGCGGTGGCCGCCTGGTAACTGGTGATAGCCTCTTCATAGCGCCCCAGCTCGCTGAAGTAGCGCCCCAGGTTGTGGTGGGCGCCGGGGTTGTCCGGGTCGTGGGCCACCACCTGCCTGTAGGCGGCGATGGCTTCCTCGGGCTGATCGAGCCCCACGTAGCAGTTGCCCAGGCCGTACCAGGCCTGGGCGTCCCCGGGGCTGCGCTCCACGGCCTCCTGGTAGTAGCTCAGGGCCTCCTTGTACTCCCCCCGGATGGCGAAGCTGAGCCCCTTCTGGCAGAGCTCCATGGCCGCTCCCGGCTCCCGGGTCGTGCGTGCCAGGGCCCACTCGGCCACCGGTTGGGGCTCCCGCCCGGATTCCAGGGACAGGATCTTGGCCGCGGACACGGCGAAATTGAGGTTCTGGCCGGCCTGGGCCTGGAAGGAGATCACCCCGATGACCCGCCCCCGGTGGTCCATCACGGGGCTTCCGCTGGAACCCTGGGAGATGGGGGCCGAGAGCTGGAAGACGGGCCCCACCCCCGGGACCTCGCGGACGGCCGAGACGATCCCCTCGCTCACGGTCTGCTCCAGGCCCAGGGGGCTGCCCACCACCACCACGCGGTCGGCGATGGCCGGGGGCGCTTCGGCGAGCTCCAGCCCCCGGGACTCGTCCGCCGGCAGGTCCACGGCCAGCAAAATGAGGTCCCCCGCGCGGTCTTCCCCCACCACCCCGGTAATCGGATAGGTGTGCCCGCCCGCGGTGCGCACCTTGGCGGAATAGGCGTTTTCCATGACATGGAAATTGGTGACCAGGTGCCCCTGGTGGCCCACGAAGAACCCGGTTCCCAGGCCATGGGCATCGTTGCCCGAATCGAAGGTCTGGATGGTCACCACGGAGGGCTGCACGCCGGCCACCAGGCTGCGCAGGGGCTCGTCGGGGCGCAGGTCGCCCACGGCGCACCCCAGGAGGGCTGCCAGGGGCAGAAGCCAGAAGGAGGCAAGGCGGATTGGCATCAAGCTCGGATCCTCACGCAACAGGGTATTGAAAGGTGCGAGGCCCAAGAATAAGCCACCCCGGGGAGCCGGTCAAACCCCGCGGGACAGAAAGGCCACCCCTTCAGCTCACCAGCGTCAGCCGGCAGCAGCCCTGGAAGCGGGCGGGCAAGCCCTCCCGGTGGGCGCGCACGGCAGCCGGCAGGTGGGCCAGGATCTCCCCGGCGGTGATCCCGTCCGGCCCCAAAGCTTCCGCCGCCAGGTCCCCGGCCAGGCCGTGGAGGAAGACCGCCAGGCACACGGCCGGCTCCAGGGCGAGTCCCAGGCCGTACATGGCNNCTGCCGCGATGGCGCCGGTGAGCACGTCCCCGGCGCCGGCCGTGGCCATGCCGTGGTTGCCGGTGAGGTTCACGAAGACCCGCCCGTCCGGCAGGGCCACCAGGGTGTGGGCGCCCTTGAGCACCACCACGGCCTTGAAGTCCGCCGCCGCCTTCCGGGCGGTTCCCACGGGGTCGGCCAGGATCGCGGCCTTCTCCTTCCCGGTGAGGCGGGCCATCTCCCCCAGGTGGGGGGTGAGCACCGTGGGCCCGGGACGGCGGGCGAGGATCGCGGGCTCCTGGGAGATGGCGGTCAGGGCGTCGCCGTCCAGCACCAATGGGGCGTGGATGCGTGCCGCCAGCTCGCGGACGAGCATCCCGGTTTCGCGGTCCAGCGAGATTCCCGGCCCCAGCACCGTGATGTCGCAGCCCACGGAGGCGGCCATGAGGGCCTCCAGATTGGAGCGCGCAATACTCCCGGCCTCCGTGGCCGCCTGGGGCAGGAAGACGAGCTCGGAACCGGGGGCGGCCAGGTGAGGCACGATGGGCGCGGGAGCTGCCAGGCGGGAATAACCCCCGCCGGCTTTCAGCATGGCCGTGGCCGCCAGCACCGGTGCGCCGTAGTAGTCCGCCGAACCGGCGATGAAGAGGGCGTCCCCGAAGCTCCCCTTGTAGCCGGCCGGGTCCCGGGGGGGGAGCGGCGGCGGGCTGTTGACGGCGAGCTTAAGGTCGCAGGCGGCGGTAAGCTCCGGGGGGAAGCTGATGCGGGAGACGAAGAGCTCGCCCCCCCGGGCAAAGCCGGGAAAGAGCAGGTTGCCGGCCTTGGGGAGGCCGAAGGTCACGGTGAGGTGGGCCTTGACCGCGGTGCCCATGATTTGGCCGTTGTCGCCGTTGACCCCCGAGGGGATGTCCAGGCTCAGCACCGGGAGGCCGCTCGCGTTGACGGCCTCGATGGCCGCGGCGAAAAGCCCGCTCACGGGCTTGGAAAGCCCGGTGCCCAGGAGGGCGTCCACCACCCCGTGGCATTCGCACAGGAGGGGCTTCAGGGCCTCGACGTCCTCCAGGATGGTGAAGGACAGGCCCAGGCGGGACAGGATGTCGCGGTTGGCGGCCGCCGCCCCCTGGTAGTTCGCCGGCTCCCCCAGGAGCACCACCACCGGCTCCCCGCCGTCGGCCAGGATCTTGCGGGCCACCACGAACCCGTCCCCGCCGTTGTTCCCCGGGCCGCACAGGATCAGGTAGCGCTTCCCCCACACCCCCCAGCGCTCCGCCATCACGCGGTAGGCGGCGCTCCCGGCGTTTTCCATGAGCTGCAGCTCGGCGATGCCGAAGCGTTCGATGGCGGCCCGGTCCATGGCCCGCATCTGGGCGACAGTGGCAATGTGCATGGCGCTCCTCCCGAAAACAGGTGGTTGCAAGCGTCGAGTCGAAATCGGCGGCTGGAAACCGAGTCACCCGGTCCGTCATTCGGAGGATGATAAGGCGGAACCAGACGAAAGCCAAGGCGGGGGCGTGCAAGCTGTGCGCGCACCCCTGTGCGCGCACCCCTTGATCGCCATGCGAATTTCTGCCATGGTGCCAACCAATGGACCTCCGCAGCCGGGCGGGCGGGCGGCGGTCCAACCCTTCACCTCTGCACGCAAGCTGTTGCCAGGCGGGTCATTGAACCGAGGGTAGCGGCGCCAAGGTACACGGCGCTTCGTCATATACCGGGGAGATGCCGGATCCTTTCGCGGCTGACGCTTCAGCCATGCCGATGGTCATGCGGCTGAAATATTTCCCGGATACAGATTCCGCCCATATCGAGCTCACGGGCAATGACGTCTATGAAACTTGGGAAATCAGCGAGCACTTTCTAATCGATCGGGACCGGAACGGGAATGTCGTGAGCCTGACCATCGAGCATGCCAAATCCAGCGCGAGCCGTTGGGAATTCTCGTACCAGGAGATGCCGGGCAGGATCGCTTAGCGGCAGAGAGTGGGGATCAGGGGGAGTTTGAACCCTTTGTAAACCAGGACTCTGAAGACCCCAAGGCCGCCAGGGTCAATTTTGCATGATAGGCAACATTTAACGCAGCATTTCACGCTTTATTTAGGCAGTCTAATCACTGTTAGAGATAAAGGCTTATGAAGTGTATTTATTGCATGATTGATAAACCAGCATCCAAATTTATAAAAAGGGAGCATGTTATACCTCAGTGTTTCGGTGTTTTCCCAAACGATAACTTGGTTCTACATAAAACTGTATGTGATGATTGCAATCAATACTTTGGTGACAACATAGAATTATATATGGGCCGAGATTCCTTTGAGGGATTTGCAAGAGTAAAATTTGGAATCAAGCCAAAGAAACAATTAAAAAGCCGTCGAAGGATTAAAAACAAAATCAACCAGGGAGAGCATAAAGGGGTAATTGTAACTGAAGAAAAAGTTGGTGAGGACGGCCAGATAAAAATACAAAAAGTACCTCAAGTAGGGTTTTTTAGCGGCATAGAGCAAGAATATTTTTATTTTGAAATGGGACAAATTCCCACTAAAGATAATTTGATAAGTAAGGGATTTTTGTTAAAAAATGAAATAGTCTGGATTATCGGCGACGAGAATGAATATAAGCTTCTTGTTAAGGAGCTGGAGGAAAAAGGGATTCCACTAAAAAATGATGTTGCCCTTACGAAGGATGATACAAATGGCCTATCTGTCCTTGTTGAAAGTTCAATTACAATTGATAGGACAATTATGAGAGGTTTATGCAAAATAGCGCTTAATTACTTGGCCTCGCAGGTAAGTAATCAATTCGTTCTATCCGAAAATTTTGATCCAGTGAGAAACTTCATTCGTTATGGAAATGGCAAGTCAGATGATTTCTTGATTGTTAACCAGCCACCGATATTGCATGAAGATCAATTTCTCGAAAAGTTTGGAGCTAAAGTAACCAGAGGGCATCTAATAGTATTGTCGTGGGCTAAAAACGCTTTAATAAGCAAACTGAGCCTTTTTAACGAATTGACATACAAAATCAATCTGTGTTCCGGATATAAAGGGATTTGGATGCCAATAAAATTTGGACATCATTTCGACTTGGACAAAAAGGAAGTTACTAAATTACTTTCTGTTAGCAAAGCATTATTAATATGAAAATTCGCTAACAAAGGCGTTCTGTCGGACTCGCTTTGCTCGCCGCAGACGCCTGCCGTTGGGCTTCATAAAAGCATCGCCTTCCTATCGGAGCAAAAACTGTATGGCTCGTATCCAAGTACGAAAATGGCTTGAAGAAAATAAAATTTGGTTTGAGACTGTCGCAGCGGCGTTAATTTCTATTATGGCTATAATTGTTGCTTTTGCACAATTGTCCGTAATGGAAAAACAGTCTCTTATTGCTGAAAGACAATTCCAATCAGGTATAGACCCATCAATTTCTATAGAGCTTATGGATATTGGGATGGGGAAAAATGGAATTTACAACCTTAAAATAAAAAATAACGGTGCATTAGATATTTGTGATGTCGCCATATATGAAAATTACTTGAATTGCCCTTTTGAACAAAAAGGGAGTCACCTTGCCATTGACTCAAAGAGCTTTAGCATTTCAGGCATTAGTACCCTACCGATGAAGCAGGTCCCCCTTCTTAAGCCTGACGATGAAGTTCCATACACTATAGACATAAAGAAACATATCGCTGAAACTACTGAAGGAACTCTTTATCCATGCTTTTTAAGGTTAAGAGTTGATTACCGTAAGAAAGTCGACGGGAAGCCTTATCAGAAGCTTGCAGCTTATGGAATATCCAATATTCTTTTTGACCTTGAAAGCGAAGGCAGTCGGGCTATGCTGGGAAATCAACCGCATATCGCAAGAGTGCGCGAGCTATTGCTTAACAACTTCTAATAAAACAGCCCAACCAAGGGCTGTTGCGGGATCGGTTCCCTCGCCGGGGGGTTTAGAGGGGACGTCTTTAAACAGCAAAATAGCTAAGCAGTGGGATGCCCTTCCGTTTTTCCGTTATGGGAGAACGTGGGTGGCGGTGGTCCCCGGAATTAGGACAGTGTGATAAGCTCTGAGTCACCCTTCCGAAGGAGGAGCTGACCATGAGCGC
>DJGG01000149.1 GCA_002432195.1 Desulfobacteraceae bacterium UBA5852 | reverse complement strand
GGTCTATGGGGCTCAGACAGCGCGCCGAGGCCTGGGATGGGAACCCCCCGGCCTTTCACCGCAACCACGCTACAGAGGGACAAATCATCAAGGGCTTTATTTCCGGGACAAGACACTAGAACCCATCTCCAAAAAGTCTTTTGCCCCCATCTCGGCGTGGGAAACGTTTCCCAATCCGCGACAACCAGCCGGTTGCCTGCGGTTTGACATCCGCCTCCGCCTGATTTCGGCCTTTTAACGAGGCGTTCCCAGTAGCATCCTATGCTTCGACCCCATCTCGACCGCCCATGGCCGTTATCCCGCCTTGAAAAATCCGATAAATTGTTCGAGATTGATGCCTGGACTCCCTCGGCGCTCGTCACGCCGGGGCAATTCCGGAACGCATCCGCGCATAACAGCCTGCGGATAAACAAGTATCGGGCCGGATGGCAAGGCGCGGCCCGACGGGAAAAGCGCGAGCCAACCCTAAGGGTTGTGAGCATTTTCGCGAGGGTCGCAATCCCGCCGTCGGCGGGACCTTTCGGCCCGAGATGCAGTTTATCCACAGGCGCATCAGGCAACCCCAGGACAGGAGGCCCCATGCCCATACCCAAGGCGAAAAAGCTGGAAATGCTGCGGTCGCTGCTGCTGGCCCGTAGGTTCGAGGAGGCGCTCACGGAGCTGTGCCAAATCGAAGGCAAAATCCCCGGCATGATGATCCTGTGCACGGGGCAGGAGGCCGTGGGCGCGGGGGTCTGCGCCGCCCTTCAACCGCAGGATGCGATCATCTCCAATCACCGCAGCCATAGCCACCTGCTGGCCAAGGGGGCCGACCCGAAAGCCCTGATGGCCGAAATCTTCGGCAAACGCACCGGGTGCAACAAGGGCAAGAGCGGGACCCTGCACCTGGCGGTGCCCGAGGTCAACGCCCCCTGCACGACCACCGTGGTCGGCGGGGGTCCGCCCATCGCCGTGGGCAGGGCCTTTGCCCAGCAGTACCGGCAGGAGAAGGCCGTCACCGTCTGCTTCATCGGGGACGGCGCGACCAACGAGGGCTCCTTCCACGAAGCCCTGAACCTGGCGAGCCTCTGGGCGCTTCCCGTGATCTTCGTGTGCGAAAACAATCTCTACGCCGGGGCCCAGCGGTTCGAGGAACACACCCGGGCGCCGAACATCGCCGACCGCGCGGCCGGATATGCCATGCCGGGGGTGGTGGTGGACGGCAACGATGCCCTGGCGGTCTACACATCGGCCTCGGAAGCCCGGGCGCGCGCCGTGGCCGGCGAAGGGCCGACCCTCATCGAGTACAAGACCTACCGCTGGCGGGGCCACGGGGAAAGCGACCTCCAGCTCTACCAGCCCAAGGAAGAGATCGCGGCCTGGCAGGCGACGTGCCCCATCCCCAAACTGCGCGCCGAAATGCTCGCCCAGGGGCTGATCGGCGCGGAAGCGCTGCAGGCTATGGAAAGCGACATCGCGGCCATCGTCCAGGAGGCCATCCGCTTTGCCGAGGAGAGCCCCTATCCCGAACCCCACGAAGCCCTCGAGGATGTCTTCGCCTGAAGAGGACGTTTCCCACATGAAAGGAAGGCCGGCATGCAGACATTGAGAATGGGGCAGGCCATCAATCAGGCGCTCCGGGAAGAAATGCTCCGGGACCCCGATGTGTTCCTGGCCGGGGAGGGAATCGGCGTGGGCATCCACCACAGCCCGCTGCTGCCCACCGCCGGCCTGTTGAAGGACTTCGGCGCCGGGCGGGTGAAGGATACGCCCGTTTCCGAGGCGGCCATCGCCGGGTTGGCCGTGGGCGCGGCCGTGGCCGGCCTGCGGCCCGTGGTGGAGATCATGTTCAACCCGTTTTTTACCCTGGCCTCGGACATGATCGTCAACCACGCCGCCAAATTGCGCTACCTCTCGGGGGGCAAGTCCTCCTTTCCCCTGGTGGTGCGCATGAAATCCGGCGCCGGTTTCGGCGCCGGGTGCCAGCACTCCCATAACCTGGAGGCCTGGGCGGCCCACTGCCCCGGGCTGAAGGTGGTCATGCCCTCCACCCCCGCCGATGCCAAGGGGCTGCTCAAGTCCGCGATCCGGGACCCGAACCCCGTTATCTTCATTGAAGACCTGGCGCTTTACTTCGTTCCCGGACCGGTTCCCGAGGAGGAGGTCATGATCCCCATCGGGCAAGCCGAGGTCAAGCGGCCGGGCAAGGATGTCACCGTGGTGACCTGGTCCAAGATGGTGGGGGTGGCCCTGGAGGCGGCCGACCAGCTGGCCCGGGAGAACATCGGGATGGAGGTCGTCGATCTGCGCACCCTGGTGCCCATGGACAAGGAGACCCTGCTGGCCTCGGTGCGCAAGACCGGTCGCCTGGTGGTGCTGCACGAGGCCACGCGCACCGGCGGCTTTGCCGGTGAAGTGGCCGCCGTCGTCATGGAAGAGGCCTTTGCCCACCTGCAAGCGCCCCTGCGGCGCGTAACCGGGCCGGACATCCCGGTGCCGGCCAGCCCGCCCCTGGAGCGCTTTTACCTGCCCAGCGCGGAGAAGCTGATGGCGGCGGTAAGGGAAATCCTGTAGACGGACGCTGGTTGTCGCGCATGGAATCCTCGGTGGGACGATCGGCGTATGCTGCATTGGGCCGGCGCACGGTTCCACCACCGGCCTCGGCGATTGACCTGGTTTCCGGCCCTTTTACCCCGCTGACCCCGCCGGTCGAATGTGCCGGCGACGCCACACGCCCTTCTGCCCGGAGGCTGACCTTGCGCACCTGCCGGTTTCGGATCGTCCTGCTGCTGGCCGTCGCCCTGGCGGGCTGTGCCGCGCCGCGCCCGCCGCGCCCCCTGCACCCCAGCCTGCAGGGGGCCGACCTGCCGCCGTTGATTCCGGCGGAAAGGCTTTTCTACCCTCCGAGCAAGACCACCGGGTACAAAATTTCGCCGGACGGCACCCGACTCGCCTGGATCGAAACGTACATGGACCGGCCGACGATCCACTTCAAGGTCCTGGGGGAGGCGCAGGTGCACCGCATCCAGGCGCAGGGATGGCGCATCGGCAGCTTCCGCTGGGCTCAGAACAGCCGCAATTTCATCGTGCGTGCTCCTTCGCGCGGCAAGGAGAACTACCGGCTCTTCGCCTTCGACGGCCTGCAGCCAAGAGCCGCTCCCCTCGAAATCACCAGCTTCGATGGGTTCATGACCTCCGAAAAGCGGGCCTACCTGCACACTGTTCCGCCGGCCGATCCGGAACACGTGTTCGTGCTCATGAACGACCGGGACTCCACCGGCTATGACTATTGCCGCGTGGGGCTCAACCGCCGCGAGAAGGAGATCGTGGCCGTCAACCCGGGCGATGTCACGGAGTGGTTTGCCGACCGCGACGGGCGCCTGGTGGCCCGGGAACGCCGGGCCGAGGACGCCGGCAAGCGGTCCCTGGAAGTATACGCCCCCGCCACGGATACCTGGGAGGAACGGGCGACGCTCGCTCTGGATGACGACTTCACGGGCCTGGTGCTGGACGGGGAGGGCCGCACCCTCTGGGCGCTTTCCAACCGCCAGCGGGACAGGATCGCCCTGGTGCGCTTCGATCTGGACACTGGACGGGAAGAGGTGGTGTACGCCCACCCCGAGGTGGACGTGACCACGGCCTACGTGAGCGATGTCAATTACCAGGCGCTCGGCGTGGCGGTGGAACCCGGCTACCCGGAGTTCATCTTCCTGTACGAGGACCAGAAGGCGGCCTACGCGCCTTTGCTGGCGGCCATGGCCGCCGCGGGCTTTCACGACTTCCGGATCGTCAGCAGCGACCGCGAGGAGCGATTGCTGGTCTTGAGGGCCTACGCGGCAACCCAGAGCGCTTATTACTTGCTGGATGTGGCGCGCCAGGAACTGCAATTGCTGGACCTGGGAATCGGTGCAAGCGAGGCGGCGGCGCTGGCGGAAACCCGGCCGGTGGCCCTCACCAGCCGGGACGGGTTGCCGCTCCGGGGGTACCTGACCTGTCCGAAAGGGGTGCCGGAGCGCGGGTTGCCCATGGTGCTGCTGGTGCACGGCGGCCCCTGGAGCCGGGATCGCTATGACTTCGATCCCGAGGTGCAGTTCCTGGCCAACCGCGGTTATGCCGTGCTGCAAATCAATTTCCGCGGATCCTCGGGCTACGGCCGGGCTTTCCTGGAAGCCGGCTGGAAGGAGTTCGGCGCCCGGATGCAGGAGGATCTCCTGGATGCCGTGCAATGGGCAGTGGGCCAGGGGATCGCCGATCCCGGCCGGATCGCCATCATGGGAAACAGCTATGGCGGCTATGCCGCCCTGGTGGGGCTGAGCGACTCCCCGGAAGTGTTCGCCTGCGGGATCGACGGCTTCGGTCCGAGCGATCTGGCCGCCCTGATGTGGACCCGGCCCCGCGCATGGATGCTCAAGAAATTTTTCGGGGATTGCGAAATCGCCGCCGATCTGGCCCGGATGAAGGAAAAATCCCCCCTGTTCAAGGCCGACCAGGTGGTGCGCCCCCTGTTGATCGTGTACGGCGCCGAGGACCAGCGGGTGGATCTGGAGCAATCCACCAAAATGATCCAGGCACTCGAAAAGGCCGGCAAGCCAGTGGAAAGCCACAGCTTCCCGGACGAGGGGCACTGGATCGTGGGACCCAAAAACCGCCTCACCTATTACCGCCTGATCGAGGACTTCCTGGCCCGCCACCTGGGGGGACGCCAGGAACCCTGAAGCCCATGCGGAAGCGGCCGCGATGCGCATTCGGCCGGGCGGGACGGGATCGGCCTCTGTCTGGATGCCGCGGCCCGCGGATGGCCTGAATCCCATGGCCTTGGCGATTTGATGCAATCCCGTCTCCACAGGCGGCGGCGCCGGCCAGACCGTCCAATCCCAGGGGAGGTGGCCGCGTCCTGAGGGGAAGGGGCGAAGTCTTTTTTTTGACTTCTGTCCTCACCGGCATAACAAAAGGAGGGGAAAACGATGCGCCTGGTCACAAGGTTCCTATCGCGGGCGGTGGGCGTTCTGGTGCTGGTGGCCATACCCTGCCTGTTTCCGGGGCAAGCCCGGGGGATTTCCCCCAGGGGAGCGGAGGAGGCCGAGATGCGACGACTGACATCCAACATCCATTGGCTGGGGCATGACAGCTTCCGGATCGACGGGGACGGGATCGTGATCTATGTGGATCCCTACCGGCTCAAGGAGGGGCCCAAGGCCGACCTGATCCTGATCACCCATGATCACATGGACCATGCCTCTCCGGAGGATGTGGCCAGGATCCGGAAGGCGGATACCGTCATCGTGACCGTGGCCACGGCCGCCGCAAAGCTTTCCGGGGAGATCCGCATCGTCAAGCCGGGGGACGAGTTGACGGTCAAAGGGGTGGCGATCAAGGCCGTCCCGGCTTACAACGTCAACAAGTTCCGCAGCCCGGGGGTGCCCTTCCATCCCCAGGCGGCGGGCTATGTGGGGTACATCGTCACCGTCCAGGGGGTGGCCATCTACCATGCCGGTGATTCGGATCTTATTCCGGAGATGAAGGACCTGCACCCGGATGTCGCGCTGCTGCCGGTCAGCGGAACCTATGTCATGACCGCCGAGGAAGCCGCGGAAGCCGCCGCGGCCATAGGGCCAAAGGTGGCCGTGCCCATGCACGTGGGGGAGGGCATCGGGTCCCTGTCCGACGCCCGGCGCTTCAAGGAAAAGGCCTCCGTCCCGGTGGTCATTTTATCCATCGAAAAGTGAAAGCCGTCCGCGAGGATCTCCATGACCTTCTCGAAGCATCCGAAAACGCGGTTAGGGGCATTCCCGGCATGGCACGCGCCCCTGCGCCGGATATGGCTGGCGGCCGGTCTTGCGGCGAGCCTTGTCGTGGGCCAGGCGATGGCGGCCGACCCGGCCCAGAAGGCGGCGGCCGCCGAGAGCAAGGCGGGAGTGCTTGAGCAGAAGGCGGCGGCCGAGGGCAGCAAGGCGCTCCCGACCCCCGCCGAGGTCATCACGAAGTCCGAAGCCCAGGCGGTGGATCCGGCCGGAGAGGAACCCCTGGACGATGCGATCACCTGCCTGGCCCGCACCATCTACTGGGAATCCCGGGGCGATGGGCAGGCCGGCATGGAGGCCGTGGCCAATGTCGTCATGAACCGGCTGGGCCACGACGGCTTTCCCAACACCATCTGCGGCGTCGTCCAGCAGGGCCGCGAGGAGGGCGCCTGTCAGTTCTCCTGGTGGTGCGATGGCCGTTCGGACGACGCCGAGGAGGAGAAATCCTACGCCACCGCCAAGGAATTGGCGCGCAAGGCGCTCAACCGCCAACTTGCGGACCGAACCGGTGGGGCCTTGTATTTCCACCATCAGGACGTTTCTCCCAGCTGGTCCGCGGAATATATCCGGACAATCGAGATCGGCGAGCATATCTTCTACAAACCGAACCGCCAGAAGGCCCACTAGCAGGCTGTGGATAAACTGCGCCTCAGGCCGAAATGTCCCGCCGACGGCGGGATTGNNCTTGCCTTTCGGCCCGATGCTTGTTTATCCACAGCCTGCTGGACCCCGCTGACCTCCGCCCGCCGTCCTCGGCGTGTCCCATGGGCCGATGCTATCGACGGGCATCCAGGGGAGAGTCGTGCCTACCGCTTACACCGTTGTCGATCTGCAGCAGGGAACCACGGAGTGGCTCGAGTGGCGCAGGCAGGGCATCGGCTCGTCGGATGCCCCGGCCATCATGGGCGAAAACCCATGGAAAAGCGCCGCGCGGCTGCTTGCCGAAAAACTCGGCAGCGCCAGGCCACTTCCCAGTAATGCGGCCATGGAACGCGGCGTCGTGCTCGAGCCCGAAGCCCGACGGCGGTACGAGGCCCTCCGCCGGACGCGCGTTCTTCCCGCCTGCCTGCAAAGCAATCGGCATGCCTGGCTGCGTGCCAGCGTGGACGGCCTGGAAGCCGGCGGGAACGCGGTGGTGGAAATCAAATGCGGGGAAAGCATTTACAGGAAGATGGCCGACCGGCGCCAAGTGCCGCGCTACTACATCGGCCAGCTCCAGCATATCCTGGCGGTTACGGACCTGCCGGGCATCGATTTCTTCTGCTGGCTGCCCGATCGACCGGGAATTCACCTGCGGGTCGACCGCGATGCGCGCTATATCGCCCGGCTCTTGGAAGCCGAGCAGGCCTTCTGGCAGCGGCTCGTACGGCAAAGAATGGCATCATGAGGCGGCGGGAAAGGGACCGGTGGTCCTGCGTGCGCTATTCCCGGCCCTGCAGGTTCTTCTGCTGCTGCTTGGCGGTTCGGAGGGTTCTCTGGATTTCCGCATTTTGCGGGTCGATGGCCAGGAGGTCCTCCCACAGGGCAATCGCCCCGTTCAGGTTGCCTTCGCGGTATTGTTGAAATCCCTGTTTGTAGAGGGCTTTCCGGCATTCGCCGAGCCTGGCATCCAGTTGGGCGCCGTTGAAGGACAACTCCTGGTCAATCCCCTTGAACGCCTCGGAATTCTTCGACAGGAGGTAGTAGTTCCGACCGGCGGCGGAAAAGTCCTGCCGGACAAAGGCCCTGTCGGCGGCGGCGGCGATGGTCTCGATGCTCTCCACGTACGCGCTGGCGAGCTCGCGATCGTGGGGTTGTTTCTGGAATGCCAGGCGGTAGGTCTCGATGGCCTCCTGGTACTCGCCGGCCGCCATGTGTTTGCGGGCCTGGTCGACGGGCGGGGCGGGGGCCTGGCGGGGCGTGCGCGACGATGGAACGGCCGGCGGCGGCGCCTTTTCAGGACTTTCCGGCGAAATCCCGCCTTGCACCCACGCACAGGACAGGACGGCCGGCAGGAGCATCATGAGGGCCAGCAATATCAGCGGGCGATATCCGGTCATCCGGTGGCCCCCACAACGGTGAGCGGCGTTTTCTGGGGGCGGTCATGCTCCATGACCTCCAGGAAGATGGCCGCCAGGTCCGGCCGGAACTGGGCCCCGGACATGCGGGCGATATTGCGCAAGGCGACCTGCGCGGGCATGGCCTTGCGGTAGGGCCTGTCCGAGGTCATGGCGTCAAAGGCATCGGCAATGGTGATGATCGCGGCGAACAGGGGGATGTTGTCGCCGGCCAGGCCATCGGGATAGCCTTTGCCGTTGTGCCATTCGTGGTGGTGACGGGTGGACGGGATATACTTGCACAAGGACGGCGCCCAGCTCAGGATGGCGGCGCCGTAATCCACGTGCTGCATCATCTCCTTGTATTCTTCGTCGTCAAGCTGGCCGGGTTTCAGCAGGATGGCGTCGGGCGTCTTGATCTTGCCCACATCGTGGAACAGGCACGCCACTTCCAGATCCCTCAGGTCCGCCTTGCCAAGACCCAGGCGCTCGCCGAGGCGCAGGGAAAGCTGCGCCACCCGGGCGGAGTGCCCGTGGGTATAGGAGTCCCGGGCGTCGATGGCGGCCGCCACAACCTTTACCATGGAAACATAAGCCTCCTCGAGATCCCGCGCGTACCGGCTCAGTTTGCTCCGCTGATCGTTGATCAGGGCGGACATTTCATTGAAGTTGCTTGTCAGTCTCCCCAGCTCGTCGTGCGAGTAGACCCTGAGAGGGTTCCTGGCCGTGCCGCACTTCAATTCCTCCACGCCCGCCGAGAGCTCCCGGATGGGCTTGATCAGGAAAGACGCCAGCAGGGAGCTCGCAAAGACGCCGAGAATGACAATGATGCCGAAGACGACCAGGATCGTGTTGCTGACCTTGCGCTGCGCCTCCACCAGGACGGACTTGTTCATGCCGATGATTACGCTGCCGAGGGATTTGTTCATGAAGACGATGGGGCACAGGATTTCGAAAATGCCGCCCGCTGAATCGGTCACCTCGGTCACGGCGGTGCCGTCGGCCGCCTGCCTGAAAAGCCGCCCCTGGGCAAGCTGCTTGGTCTCGCCGATCATCTCGGCGGCACTGTGGACGATCGTCTTCATGTCCGCATCGACGATGGTCGCATAGAGCATGTCGCTGTTGGCTGACGTGGCCCTGAAGACCAGGTTGTCCAGGCCCAGGAGATCCTGCGACAGCAGGTTGTAGCCCGCCGAGGCGGCAATGCTCTTGCCGACGGACTCCCCCCGCTTGATGATTTCGTTGAGGATGTAATTGTCCATTATCTGGACCGTCAGGAGGCAGAGCACAAAAGAGGAGCTGGTCAGGAGGATAACCACAAAGAAGGCGATCTTGAATCGCAGACTGGCGGAACGGTAGCGTTGGCGCATCGGCAGCAGTGCGGCCTGGTGGACCTTCAGGAGTGCCTGAAGATCCGCCTTTGTGCGGCGTGCTATTGAGCGAGGGCCCTCCATCATGACGTCCTCCTGACGTCCCGGGTTGCTGCCGGCCGGACGATGCCAGGACGATTATCGGCGAACCGTGGAGGATTCTTGAGGGGAGGGGTGTCCGTGGCAAGGGGTGGCGCCGGCATGAGCCCGCATGCGGTTTTCATGGGCATCCGTTCCGGTTGAGGGAAAGGATTGGACTTGCGATCCGATGCCGGTGGTTCGAGCGCCCGAGGGGAGAGGATGAGCGGTGGCGCAGGGGCGCCCGGGTCGATACGTCGATGCTATGTCAAAATGGCTATGAAGGCAAGGCCCGGTTGCTCCCTGGTTGCTCCCCTCCGCCGACGTGGGGCCGGTGTTTGCCGGACCTATGATCCCGGACGCCGATGCGCTCAAACGCCTTCCTGTTGTCCGGGGATCGGCAGGTCTCCGGTCAGGGCGCTCCATGCGCGATATTGATTTGTCGGCTGCGCCAGTGCAATGATAGGCTCACCGGGAAGCCGGCGATGTTCCCTCCGCGTGAGGCCTGGCCCGGTCGCCGCGAGGGTCGCGCCCTGCCTTTCGGCCGGTGACCGGTCGGTCCGCCGGGTGGCTGGAGCCGGCCGGAGATGGATTCTGAATTCGCGAACGCCTGCCCCGCAGGCAGCTACCCTGGAAATCCGCAACCCATGATCACCATCAAACGAATTGACGCGCTGGAATTCGAGTCGATGGCGGCGCCTTGGAACGACTTTGTCAGCGCCAGTACGAACGACAACATTTTCCTGAGATACGAATGGCTGATGTCGTGGTGGAAGGCGTTTGAGACAACGGACCGGACTTTTTATTTTTTGATTGCTTTAGATGACCGTCAGGCCATTGTCGGGGCGTTTCCTTTGCAGATCGTCGAGCGAAGATGCGGGTTCCTTTTTAGCGTCAAGATGCTCCAGTTCATCGGACGGGGCGCTTTCGATGAGCAGGAAACCGAATACAACACGTTCATGATGCCTCCTACCCTGCCGGGATTCGAACAAGATGTTTACATGGAAATGGCCAACTATATCGATCTGCACCGCAATGAGTGGGATATTGTCATATTAGGCAATCTTTTATCGGAACATACGTCCACGGGTATACTGGAAAACGAGTTCAAAAGAAAATTCGAATTGGTGCGAATGGATCAGGGTAACAATTACGTGATCAAATTATCACCGTCCTATGAGGGGTTCCTGAAGGCGATCAGCCGGAATCAAAGAAGGAACCTTTTGAGGCGGTCGAAAAGGGTGCAGAAGGATTTTGACGCGCGGTTCTCGATTGTCAGCCAGCAGGATGAGATCGAAGGATACCTGGAGAGCTACTATGTTCTTGTGCGCCAACGGCACAACTGGGTTCCCAATCCAGCGAAAGAAGCTTTTTTGCATTCCCTGTGCAGAAATCTGGCCGCGGCTGGGTGGTTGAGATGCTATGTATTGCTATTGGATGGTATTCCTTCCGCCACCATTTTCGGATTCCACTACAACAAGAAATATTACGCTTACAAAGCCGCATTTAATCCGCAGTTTTTTTCGGTAAGCCCAGGGACGGCCCTATACGCATTTGCGATTCAGAATGAAATTGAGCAAGGATCGGAAGAACTCGACTATCTTATCGGGGAGTATGCCTATAAGGAATACTGGAGCAATGATGTTAGAAAAATCGATTACATACGATTCAATGGCAAAAGCCTGATTTCGCGATACGGGATTTATGTCCTGTTTGCCGCCTACAAGTTTTCCAAAGCCAGGCAAGCGCTGCCCCGGGTACTCCGGGAGAAATTGCGGAATAAACTGTCCCGCAACCCCATCGACCGGGCGCCGCTGGAGGGACCTGAGCCGTGATGGCCGCCGTCCGGCTCCCCAGACGGGTTCCGGCGCGCGCCCACCCGGGGGTGTTCCCGGCGGCGGACACCCTTTCCGGCCGGTCCCCTGCAGGTTATCCCTTGCCTTTCGGCCCGAAGCTGGTTTATCCAAAACCGATCACCTAATACGGATGGATGCCAGTGCGCGCTCTTCCCACCCGGCACGCGCCCATGGGGGGGCAGCCATCCGTCGGCGTCGATTGCGAACCTGCCGCCGTGCCGGATCCAAAGCCGCATCTCTCGCTGGTATTGCGCTTCAAGCGTTCCTCCAAGCCCCGGCCCCCGGTGGTTCCATGTCCCTGGGAGGGGCATTCCGGAGTATCCGGCCAGCTCCCAATGGTTGGCCCCATAATTGCTCGGCGCCCGGAGGAGATCCATCCAAATTCAGTCGCTCGAGGTGAACATGAAATTCCTTGGTTTTTTCGGTGCGCTCTGTCTCCCCTTGGTTTTTGCCGGCAATCTCCTTGCCGGAGAGGTGACGCTGAAATGGAATGCCAACGGCGAAAAGGATTTGAGCGGCTACAACGTGTATTACGGGAAATCCAGCCGCCGCTATGGCGCACCCCTCCAGATCGGAAAGAAAACCTCCTGCACGGTATCCAACCTGGATACGGGGACGACCTACTATTTTTCCATAACGGCACTCGATACCGGGGGCAACGAGAGCGGCTACTCGGCTGAAATCAAGGCGGCCGCCAAGGCGGCGGCAAAGGCGGCCGCAACTACCGGTAAATGCAAGGTGGCCCTCTGGTGGACCACCTACAGCACCCGCAGCAAGGCCGCCCTGGTGAAAATCTACGACGGCAGCACCCTGTTGGCCAAGGTCAAGGTGAACCAGAAAATCAACGGCGGCAAATGGAATACCCTGGGGTCCTACACCTTCAAGCGCACCCCCAAGGTCCGCGTGGTGGCCAATGGCACCGGGACGGTCTGCGCCGACGCGGTGCGGGTCACCAAGCCGGACGGCACCAAGATCATCGTCGACAACGGGGACAGCCTGACCTCCCAATCCGGGACGTGGATACGTTCCTCCGGCACCAAGTATTATGGGCGCAAGTCCGTCTACGCCAAGGACGACGCCTCCTATACCTTCACGATGAAATAAGCCTGCGCCCCAGGTGCCCGCGCGCACAGCCGGCGGCGGGCACCTGGGGCCACCCACGGAAAATGGATTTCCGGGGATGGCCACAAGTGGCTTTGTTTGTCCACCGTCTCCTGAACGGAAGGCCACGGAGCATGGGAGGTCCGGCTTGAGAATCGCCATGATCGAGCTCTACCATGTCAGCGTGCCCCTGGCGGCCACCTTCTGGCCCACCTGGATCCCGGGGTATCCCCAGACGCACAACCGGTTCACCCTGATCCGCCTGGTCACCGACGGCGGCATCGAGGGTTGGTCGGCCGGCGCCGCCATGGGCAGGGAGCGCCAGGGCTTGGGCGATCTTCTCGGCGGCTACCTCATGGGGGCCGATCCCACCGACATCGGGCGGGTGCAGGACCTGCTCAAGCAGGCGGGTTTTCTGGGCTGGCGCAATTTCTGGATCGAGCCGGCCTGCTGGGACATCGCCGCCAAGGCGGCCGGCAAGCCGGTCTACGCCCTGCTCGGGGGGCGGGCGCGGCCCGTGAAGGTCTACTGCAGCACCGGGGAGATGCGCCCGCCGGCCCAACGGGTGGAAGGCCTCCAGCAGATGCGCGCCCGGGGCTTCACGTGCGCCAAGCTGCGGGTCAAGGGGCGCAGCCTGAAGGAGGACGTGGAAAACGTCACGGCCATCCGCCGGGGCATCGGCGGAGACATGGTTCTCGGCGTGGACGCCAACCAGGGTTGGCTAGTGTCCATCGTCGACCGCGTGCCGGCCTGGGACCTGAAGCGGGCCTCGGAGTTTGCCGCGGCCTGCGCGGACAACGGGATCGAGTGGCTGGAAGAACCGCTGGACAGCCGCGATTACGACGGCAACGCGGCGCTCAAACGGGTCGCCGCGGTGAAGATCGCCGGGGCGGAGCTCAATTACGGCTGGGACGAGATCAAGGTCATGCTCGAAAAGGACTGCTTCGACATCTACCAGCCCGACGCCACCTTTGCAGGGGGGATTGCCCAGGTGCACCAGGTCATGGAACGCTGCCGCGCCCTCGGGCGCCTCTACACCCCCCACACCTGGACCAACGGCATCGGTTTCTACGTCAACTGGAACATGGTCCTTTCCGACCCGGACAACGATTTGCCGCTGGAATACCCCCTGGAGGAGCCTTCCTGGATTCCCCGATACCGCGAGGGCGTCATCGCGCCGATCCTGCCGGATGCCCAGGGGATGCTGCAACCCTTTACCCGCCCGGGGCTGGGGTTCGACATCGACCGCAGGCTGCTCAAAAAATACGGACGGCGCTTCTTCAAGCTCACCGAAACCCGGCTCAAGCTCAAGGTGATCCGGGAAAAGGGGCTGAAGGAGGCCCTGGCCCTCAAGAAGCGCAAGGCGACGGCGGCCTGACT
This sequence comes from Desulfobacteraceae bacterium UBA5852, assembly GCA_002432195.1. Lineage (GTDB taxonomy): Bacteria > Desulfobacterota > Desulfobacteria > Desulfobacterales > UBA5852 > UBA5852. The sequence continues at coordinate 7,580 of DJGG01000149.1, read as the reverse complement.
CTGGAAGGATGCGGGGGCGGCCGTTCCCAATTTTCACCTTGACAGGCCCGGGGGTGATCCTTTAGGTTGAACCGGCTTTTAGCCGCTTCCCTCCAGTTCCAAACAGACCACAAGCGTTCTAGATTGCATACGATGGACCCAGGCGCTGACACGTATTTTATCGTCGGGCATGCCAAGACCAGCAGCGACAATCCGATCACCAAGCACTACTCGATTTTCTTCATGGCGTTTGTCGTCGAGGCGGAAAAAGGGACCATTCGCGATCTGGACGCGTCGGTGATCTTGCCGTTGAGCAACACCTTCATCAAGAGCCTGTTCATCGGCAGGTCCATTGCCGAAGAAGATCCCGGGCTGATCGGGGAGATCCAGCGGCGCTATCACGGCACGTCCAAAAAAGCGCTCATCGTGGCCTACAAGGACGCCGTCAAGAAGTTTCGGGATATCAGCGGCGCCCGAGGCTAAGCCCGGACGACGCGCCGGGAAGACGCTACCTGTTCCGTTCGAGTGTCCCTGATTCCGGGGGATGCCACGCGGAAAAGACCTAGCAGGCGGGTTCCTACCGTAAGGTAGGGGCGCCTGCTTTTTTATTCTGGAGGTACCAGAATCGGTGCCTGCCCATAACCGCTTGTGGATAAACGGCCTCGCGGGCCGCGCCTTGCCTTTCAGCCCGATACGTGTTTATCCGCCGGCGCATCGACCCGGGACGGGGACCGGTTATGGACCGGCGCGCAGTGGGGGACCGAAGCACAACCACATCACGGACAAGGAGGGGGAAATGAGAGCTTTGCTATTTATACTGCCTATTGTGTTGGCGCTGTTCGGCCCGGTCGGCCACGCCGGGGCCGAGGTGAAAAAGCCCGACACGTTCACCCGGGCCACGGCCAGTACCGTCAAGTCCCTGGATCCCGCCTCCGCCTATGACATGGCCTCCATGCAGAAGGTGGAGAACGTCTACGAGAAGCTGATCGTCTTCGACGGCGAGCGGTTGGACCGGTTTCTTCCCGCCCTGGCCAGCGAGGTCCCGTCGCTGGAAAACGGGGGCATCAGCGCCGACGGCAAGACCTATATCTTCAAGCTGCGCCCGGGGATCAAGTTCCAGGAGGGCGGGGATCTGACCGCTTCCGACGTGGAGTACTCCATCGAGCGCATGCTCGTCATGGACCAGAGCGGAGGACCGGCCTGGATGCTGCTGGAAGCGGTCACCGGCGACAGCTCCACCCGGGACAAGGAAAACCGCATCCGGCCCGGCATCTTCGAGCGGATCATGAATGCCGTGGAGACGGACGGCGACCGGGTGATCTTCAAGCTGCCCCAGCCCTACCCGCCGTTCATGGGCCTGATGGCCAAATCCTGGGCCTCGGTGGTGGACAAGGAGTGGGTGGTCGCCAAGGGGGGCTGGGACGGGACCCTGGCGACGGCCGCGACGTTCAACAAGCCCGACCCCGGCACGGAAACCCTGTTCAAGACCATGAACGGCACCGGCCCCTACCGCATGGCCGCCTGGGAGCCCTCGGTGCAGTTCGTCTTCAAGCGCAACGAGCAGTACTGGGGAACGAAACCGGCGCTGGAATACGCCGTCTACAAGATCGCCAGCGAATGGAGCACCCGGAAGCTCATGCTGCAGACCGGTGATGCCGACTCGGTGCAGGTGGACGACCAGTATGTGGCCGAGGCCATGGCCATCGAGGGGGTCAAGCACTACAAGCTGCCCATGCTGGCGGTGAGCATCGCCATGTTCTGCCAGAAGATCGACCCCACCGGCAATCCCTATATCGGCAGCGGCAAGTTGGACGGCCACGGCATCCCACCGGATTTCTTCTCCGACATCAACGTGCGCAAGGCCTTTTCCCATGCCTTCGACCGGAGCGTCTACGCCGAGGAAATCCTCCGGGGCATCTCTACCATTCCCACCAACCCCATCGTCCCGGGCCTGCCGTATGCCACCGAGGCGCCGGTGTACGAGTTCAGCCCGGAAAAGGCCGCCGCTTTCATGCAGAAGGCCTGGGGGGGGCAGGTCTGGGAAAAGGGCTTCAAAATGACCATCCTGCACAACGCCGGCAACTCGCTGCGCGAAGGCGCCGCGCGGGTGTTCGCCGACAACATCATGGCCCTCAACCCCAAGTTCATCGTGGAAGTGGCGGACATGTCCTGGCGCGACTACCTGACCGCCTACCGCCAATACCGCTTCCCCATGTGGATGAATTCCTGGGTGGCCGACTACCCCGATCCGCACAACTTCGCCCAGCCCCTCATGTCCAGCGACGGCAGCTGCAGCAAGTACATGGGGGCGGTGATTCCGGAAATCGACGAGCTGGTCCGGCAGGGCATCGTCACCATCGACCCGGCCAAGCGGGCCGGGATCTACAAGCAACTGGCCCACCTCTGGTACGAACACGCCCTGGGCGTGCCGATCTACCAGAGCACGGAGATGCGTTTCTACCGTGACTGGGTGCAGGGCGTCGTGGCCAACCCCCTGGACGCCGGGGATACGGAGTGGATCCACCGCCTGAGCAAGCATTGAGCCTGCCGGTCGGCATCACGGCGCGCCGCCGGACTGCCCGGACGGTCCTATCGTCCCCGGCCCGGCGGCCCGCCGCCTTCCCGTCACCATGCCACACTGGATTGACGCCATGGACTGGAAATCGATAACCCTCTACACCCGATCGCCCTTCCGGCTATCCTACGGGGTGACCGCACACCGCCGGGTGTTCTGGCTGCGGCTGAGCGATGCCTGCGGATGGGGGGAGGCGGCCATTCCGCCCTATTACGGCATTCGTGACGCGGACATGATCGCGCTCTGGCGGGAAAAGGCCCACCAGGCCCGGCCGTTTCCGGAGGATTGCGAGGGGATTGCCGCCTGGGTGGGCACGGATGGTCCCGCCCCGGCCCGCTGCGCTCTGGACATGGCCCTGCACGACTACCTGGCCTGCCGGCGGGGGATCCCGCTGCACGCCCTGCTCGGCCTCCCCCGCCCGGAGCCCGTGATGACGGCCCTGACGATACCCCTGGCCGCTCCCGCGGAGATGGCCGCCATGGCCGCCAAGGCCAAGGGGTTCCCGCGTCTCAAGCTCAAGGTCGGCAGTGACGACGACATCGGGTGCGTGGAGGCGGTGCGCCGGGCCCGGCCCGATGCAGGGCTCCTGGTGGACGCCAACTCCGGGTGGTCGGCCGCCGCCGCCGTCCGGCGGATCCGGCGGCTGGAGGATTGCGGGTTGGAAATGGTCGAGCAGCCGGTCGCCCGGGGCGATTTTGCGGGGCTGGCCTACGTGCAGCGGCATGTCGCCGTGCCGGTGGTGGCCGACGAATCCGTCTGCAGCCTGGAGGACCTCGAGAAGCTTGCCGCCCTGGGCATCCGGGCCGTGAACCTGAAGCTGATGAAGGTCGGCGGCCTGGCCGCCTGCCTGCGCATGATCCGGCGGGCGCGGGAATTGGGGGTCAAGGTCATGTTGGGCTGCATGATCGAGACGTCTCTGGGGGTGACGGCCATGGCCCACCTCTCCGGGCTGGCCGACTGGATCGATCTCGACGCCCCCTTGCTGATCAACAACGACCCCTTTGACGGGGTGCGGTACACGGGCGCCCGGATGGAACTTCCCCATGCTCCGGGCATCGGGGTGGTGCGGCGCTACCCCCAGGAAGCCGCCGAGCGCCTCGAGGCCCTCAAGCGGGAGCGGTTCGCCGATGAACGGGTGACCGTTTTCGATGTCCGCCTGAGCGGTCTGGAAGCCGGCGGGGTGAGGCTCTGCGGGCAGGTCCTGGAGGAACGCCAGAAAGCGGAACTGGGCGCCGCCCTGGAGGGCATCGCGGCCGCCGACGACGACATCGCCGTGCTGCTCGGGCCGGAGACCCCCTGGGCCCTGGTGACCCGCGTGGTCTCCGACCTCTTCCGCCGTCCCGACGGCCTGGCCGAGCGCCTGAACCAGGCCCTGCTCGGCGAGCCCGTGAGAATTCTGGAGCAGGCCGACGGCTGGGCGCGGGTCCAACTGGGCCGCGACGGCTACCTGGGATGGATGCCCTTGGAAGCCCTGCGGGTGATGGATGCCCAGGCCTGCCAGGCCTATCTCCAGGAGCGCCGCCACCTCGTCCGGACGCCCCTGGCGGATGCCTGGGCCCGGCCGGCCGAGGGGGCCGTGAAGGTGGGGATGCTGCCCCTGGGACTCAAGGTCCGGGTGGCGGACGTCCAGGGGGAATTCGCCGCGATCGGGTTTCCGGACGGGCGTTGCTGGTGGGTGCGCCTGGGGGACCTGCTGCTGTTTGACGCCTGGCCCCAGGCCGATGAATCCGGCATCCGCGCCTGCCTGGACCTGGTGCGCCGGTTGGTGGGCGTGCCCTACCTGTGGGGGGGCTGCACGCCGTTCGGCTACGATTGCTCCGGCCTGACCCAGGTTTTCTGGTCCCTCATGGGGGTCAGCCTCCCCAGGGACGCCGATCAGCAATACCGGCAGGGAAGGGCGGTGGCGGTGGCCCCCGACGGCCGGGGCGCCCAGGCCGGTGATCTTCTCTTTTTCGGTGAGCCCGGCGACGAGCCTGCCGGCGCCCTGCCCCGGGTGCCCCACGTGGCGCTTTCCCTGGGAGATGCGGATTTCCTCCACGCCAACGGCACCTCCTGGAGCCTGACCTACAACAGCCTTTCCCCGGCGGCCCCCGATTATCGGGCCGACCTGCACGCCAGCCTGCTCGGCGTCAAACGGTACCGCCGGACCAGCCCGTGAGAGGGTGCCTTGATCGCTTGCCGGACGGAAATCGCCGCGCTGATCGGCCAATTGGAGGGCATCGCCGGGCTCTATGTCCAGGACGCCCGGGCGCGCCTCCACCTGGTGCACAACGAGGGGCGGCGCTTCCCGGCGGCCAGCCTGATCAAGCTCCCAATTTATCTGGAGTTTTTGAACGGGGTGCGCCGGGGGGAAGTGGATCCGGACGCCCGCGTAACCCTCCGGCCCCCGATGGTGGCGGGGGGCAGCGGCGTGCTGCAGGAGGCCCCGCCGGGGGCGGCGCATGCCCTCCATCGCATCGCGGAGCTCATGATCACCGCCAGCGACAATACCGCCGCCAATATCCTCATCGATCTCCTGGGCCGGGAGCGGATCAACGCCGCGGCCCGCGCACTGGGGATGCAGGATACGCGCCTGCAGCGCAAAATGATGGATTTCGACAGCCGGGCCGCGGGAAGAGACAATTACACGACACCCCGGGACATGCACACTTTTCTGGATGCGCTGCTGCACCCCAGGGTCCTTCCGGTGGACACCGCCGGCCGGATCATCGCGACCCTGCGGCAGCAGGCATTGAACACCAAGCTTCCGGCGGAGCTGCCGCCGGAGGCTGTGGCGGCCCACAAGACCGGCGAACTGGACGGCGTGGAGCACGATGCCGGTCTGATCTTCCTCGGGGAGCAATGCTGCGCCGTTGCGGTGCTGACCATGGATTTGCGAAGCAATACCGACGGGGTTTCCTTTTGCCGAAAAATCGGCCGCCTGGTATGTGACGCCATGCGCAGGGCCTGAGACGATCCCATCCCAAAGGGTTGCCGCGCCGGCCTCTGGGTGGCGCGGGGCCGGCGCGGCAACCGGAGCAAGGTTTTCATGCTGCCGTATGTCATCCGCAGATGCCTGTTGCTGATCCTGGTGCTCATCGGGGTTTCGGTGCTGGTCTTCGGCATCCTGATGACCTTCAGCCCGGAACGCCGGGCGGCCGCGTATGTCACCTCGCCCCAGCAGGCCAAGGATATTCCCAAAATCATCCAGCAGTACGGGCTGGACGATCCGTTCTACGTCCAGTATTTCCGCTGGATCCGCGAAATCTTCCGGGGAAACCTGGGGTGGTCCCTGGTGGCCGCCCGCCCCGTGGGGGAAGCCTTCTGGCGGTATTTCCCGGTCACCCTGGAAATGAATTGCTTCGCCGCGCCCCTGGTCATCTTCTGCGGGATCTGGCTCGGGTCCATATCCGGCATCCACCGGGACACCTGGGTGGATCACGTCACCCGCATCTTTGCCATCATCGGCTGGTCCCTGCCCACCTTCCTGTTCGCCCTGGTGTTGCTGATGGTCTTCTACGGGTACTTCAACCTCTTCTCCCCGGGGATCCTCGGCGACGCCTACTCCATGTTCATCATCGACCAGCCGGGGCAGTTCGTGCGCTACACCGGCATGTACACGGTGGACGGCCTGCTGAACGGACGGCCCGATATCACCCTGGACGCCCTGCGGCACCTCGTGCTCCCGGTCATGACCTACGTCATCGTGGTGGTGGCCCTGAACATGCGCATCATGCGCTCCGGGATCATCGAAGAGCTGGCCAAGGACTATGTCATTACCGCGCGGGCCAAGGGAGCGGACAAGCACACCGTGAACGTCAAGCACGCCCGCCGCAACGCCCTGCTCCCGGTGATCACAATATCCGGCCAGTTGGTGGCCCTCTCCATGGAAGGGAGCATATCCGTGGAGGTGGTCTTCAACCGCCAGGGCATCGGGTGGTGGCTGGCCGAATCCGCCACCCAGCTCGACATGCCGGTGTTGATGTGCATCTGCCTGTTCATGGGGGTCGTGTTCGTCGTCACCAACCTGGTGGTGGACATTCTCTACGCCACCATCGATCCAAGGATCCGGTTGAACTGATGCCAAACGGTGCACCCAGGCCAGACGCGCATCCCCGCATGCGCGAGCTGAAATTCACGCTCCACCGCATTTTCCGCAACCCGTCGGCGGTCATCGGGTTTTCCCTGCTGTCGGCCTTTGTGCTGGTGGCGGTGTTCGCCCCGCAGATCGCGCCCCCCCAGCAGGCCCACAACCCGTACATGATGCCCCACAAAGGGTATGCGGCCACGCCCAAGCCCCCGGGTCCCGAGCCCTTTTTCGGGACGACCTCCGGTCAATTCGATATTTTTTACGGGGTGGTCTGGGGCACGCGCACGGCCTTCAAGATCGGTCTCTTCGTGGTCTGCATCGCCGGCCTCATCGGTGTTACCTGCGGTGCGCTGGCCGGCTATTACGGGGGCATCGTCGACGAGCTGCTCATGCGGGTCACCGACGTCATGTGGGCCATACCCACCCTGGTGCTGGCCATGGCCATCGTCGTCGCCTTCGGCTGCGGGCTCGACAAGATCATGATCGCCCTGGCCATGGTGCAGTGGCGCAGCTATGTGCGGGTGCTGCGCGCGGAGATCCTCACCCTGAGGGACCAGGATTTTGTCCAGGCCGCCAGGATCATGGGGGTTTCGGACCTGAAAATCATTCTCCGCCACATTCTGCCCAACTCCATCTACCCGGTGCTGATCATGGCCTCCATGGACATGGGCTCCATGGTGATCACCGCCTCGTTCATGAGTTTTCTCGGGCTGGGGGCGCCCAAGGGCTACTCCGACTGGGGGCAGATGACCGCCCTGGCCCGCAACTACATCGTCGGGCCGCCGGAGGACCCCCTCAAATTCTGGTACACCATCGTCATTCCCGGCGGCTGCATCGTGCTCTTCGTGCTGGCCTGGAATCTCATCGGCGATGCCCTGCGGGACGCCTTCGACCCCAAGCAGCGGAGACGTTAGTGTTGTGTCCCGGAAATAAAGCCCTTAATGGTTTGTCCCTCTG
>DJGG01000277.1:12092-12268 GCA_002432195.1 Desulfobacteraceae bacterium UBA5852 | reverse complement strand
CGGCGGGGCCCGCTGGCGGTCGCACCGTGCGCCGGATGCGCCGCGGGGGGGCCGGTGTGACCGGCACGCTTCCCCCTCCTGACCGGGCCGCGGCCCGACCGCGCTACCGGGTTTGCCGGGCCGCCCGCCCGCCCGTCCCCGGGGGGAGCGGGGCGGAGGCGCCCTGGGAGGGGGTC
>DJGG01000277.1:0-12083 GCA_002432195.1 Desulfobacteraceae bacterium UBA5852 | reverse complement strand
GGCAGCCGCCACCAGCCGCGCACCCGGGTCCAGTTGCTTTACGACGACCGGATGCTCTACGGGCGATTCCGCGTGGAGGACCGCTACGTGCGCTGCCGTCGCACCGGCTTCCAGGCGGAGGTGTACAAGGACAGTTGCGTGGAGTTTTTCGTGGAGCCCGTGCCGGGCCGGGGCTACTTCAATTTCGAGTTCAATTGCGGCGGCGCGCTGCGGGCTTTCTTCATCACCGATCCCACCCGGGTGCCGGGCGGCTTCAAAGCCTTCACGCCCCTGTCGGCCGCGGACGGCGAACGGGTGCGCAGGGTCGCCTCCCTGCCCGCGGTGGTGGACCCGGAGATCGCGACGCCCACCCTCTGGGACCTGGAGTTCGGGATCCCCCTGGCGGTGTTGGCGGCCTACGCCGGGCCGGCCGCGTCGCCGGCCGGCGCCACGTGGCGGGCCAATTTCTACAAGTGCGGCGACGAGACCACCCACCCCCACTGGGGCGCCTGGTCGCCGGTGGACCGCCTCGACTTCCACCGCCCCCCGTGCTTCGGGGAACTGCGGTTCGACGCCGACGGCGGTCGGCACGGATGCCCGGGAGACCGCCCCCGGCCGGATTTCCCGGGCGAGGGTCCACCGGACGCCGGTGGGTCAAAGGAGGCTCGATGACGCGTTGGCTGCCCCTGATCGTCTTGCTGGCCGGTCTGGGCGCGGGGTGCGCCTTCTGGGAATACCAGGACACCAAGATCCGCTCCTCGAGCGTATACCTGGCCGTGGACGCCGTGCAGAAGAATTTCGGTTACGAACGGCTGATGATCAACCGCCGCTACCGCGTGCCCCTGGAGCGTTTCCTGGCCGACCGGCCGCCCCCGGACTACATCTACGAGTACAACGAGGCCACCCGGGAGGGCATCCGGCTCTATTACCTGGGGGAGGACCGGGTTTACGACTTCCTGGAGCAGAACGTCAACCCGAACTCCCTCCACCTGAAGGAGACGCGGGCCCTGAACTCATACGAGAAAGCCTATTTCCGGGAACTCGCCACACGCCAGCCCCTCTGAGGGGGATGGGAGCCCGTGTCGCCGTCCGGCGCGGGACCGCCGTGGAGACCGGCAAGAGGGGGAACTATCCCGTGCGCACGCTTTGCCGATGGTGGTGGCCGGGGCTGCTGCTGGCCGTGACACTGGGCTGCGGGACCTTGAACGCCATTCAGCGTTCGGGGGAACTCCGCCTGCCGGGGCTCGCGGCGCCGGTGACCGTCTGCCGCGACGAGAAGGGCATGGCCATGATCCAGGCGGCCAGCCAGGCGGACGCCCTGCGGGCCCTGGGATTCGTCACCGCCCAGGACCGCCTGTTCCAGATGGAGCTTTCCCGGCGGGTGGCCGCGGGCCGGATCAGCGAGCTGGCCGGGGAGCAGGCCCTGGCACTGGATGTGCGCATGCGCACCATCGGGTTCGCCGCCAGGCCCGACGGCACGCCGCCCTGCTGGATACCGAGACCCGGGCGTTCGTCCAGACCTACCTCGATGGTGTCAACGCCTACATCACCGGCTGCCGGAACGAGCACCCCCTGGAGTTCCGGCTCGCCGGCATCCGTCCCTCCCCCTGGCAGATGGAGGATTCCCTGGCGCTGCTCTATTACATGAGCTGGAATTCATCGGCCAACCTGCAGACCGAAATCCTCATGCAGATGCTGGTGGACAGGCTCGGGTGGCAGCGGGCTCAGGAACTGCGGCCCCTCAACGTCAACCCGGATGCCCCCGCCCCGGAAGGCCTTCCGTCGTCGCCTCCGGAGCATCCGGCTCCCGAGGGCCTCGCCGCCCGCCTGGCGGGGTTTCTCGACCAGGCACCCTTGCGCCTGGGCAGCAACAACTGGGCCGTGTCCCCGGCGCGCTCAGCCGGCGGGCAGCCGGTGGTGGCCAACGACCCCCACCTGGACGTGCGCCTCATCCCCGGCCCCTGGTACCCTGCCGGGCTGGTCTGCCCGGGCTACCGCATCGTGGGCGCCAGCATCCCGGGGCTGCCGGAAATGGTGGTGTTCCGCACCAACCATGTGGCCGCGGGCATCACCAACAGTTACGCCGACACCCAGGACCTCTACGTGGAAACACCGGATCCCGCCAGCCCGGGACATTACCTCGAAGGCCGCCGGTCCCTCCCCTTCACGGTGCTGCCGGAAACGGTGCGGGTGCGCGATGCCCGGGCACCGGGGGGCTTCCGGGAGCACGCCTTCGGGGTGCGCGCCACCCGCCGGGGACCGGTGATCTCGGGGGTGGTGCCGCCCCTGGCCAGCGAGCGGGTCATGACCCTCCGTTGGGCGCCCTTCGAGACCATGGGCCCGCGCCTCGGGCTCCAACGGGCCATGTTCGCCCGCTCGGCCGCGGAGTTGCGGGAGATCCTGGCCGAGGTCAAACTCCTGATGCTCAACTTCGTTTTCGCCGACCGGGATGGGCACATCGGGTGGTTCACCTCGGGGACGATCCCCGTCCGCGCCGGCGGGGACGGCACCCTGCCCCGGGTCGTGGGCGGCGGCGCGGACGGCTGGACCGGCTGGATCCCCGCGGCGGAAATGCCCCAGTCCCTGGACCCGGACAAGGGCTGGCTGGGGACCTGCAACCACAATACCGTGACAGCCGCCTACCCCTACTACCTTTCCTCCTATGTCGCCCCGTCCTACCGCTACCAGCGCTTGAAGGCGTTGCTGGACCCCCTGCGGCCCCTGACGGCGGAGGACCATTGGCGCTTCCAGCGGGACACCCGCAACCTGCTGGCCGCGAAGCTCGCCCCTCTGCTGGCCGCCCACCTGCTCCAGGACCCGGAAACCCGCGACCTGGGTGCCACCCTGAGGGCCTGGGATCACTGCGACCGGCCTGAGATCACGGCCCCCGCCATTTTTCAGGAGGTCTGCGGGGAACTGGCCCGCCGGACCTTCACCGACGAACTGGGCCCGGAGCTCACGGAGGCCATGCTGGGGGTCTGGTACTTCTGGCAGGAGCGTTTCGCCCGCATGGTTCAGGACGGGCAGTCGGCCTGGTTCGACGACGTGGGCACCGCCGACCGGCGGGAAGGGCTCGCGGAGCTCGTGCGCCTGGCCGGGCGTGCCGCCCGGGCGAACCTCACCCGTCGGCTGGGCCCAGACCCCGCCCGGTGGCAGTGGGGCCGGCTGCATCAGTGGGAGCTGGTGAGCCCCGTGCGCCGCAGGGGGCTCGGCAAGGGGCTATTGGGAGGCGGGCGTCACTTGAACGGCGGTGTGAACATCAGGCCCCCGTCGGTCCAGAGGGCGTTGAGGCCGCGTTCGAGCTTGAGAGGGGTGTCCCGCCCCAGGTTGCGTTCGAACACCTCCCCGTAATTGCCCACCTGCGTGACAATCGCGTAGGCCCATTTTTCGTTCAGGCCCAGGGCCTTGCCGTTGCCCTCGCGAACGCCCAGGAAGCGCTGGATCCGGGGGTCGGCGCTTTGCAGCAGGGCATCCGCGTTCCGGGAGGTGATGCCCAGGTACTCGGCCTCGATCATGGCCATGACGGCGAAATCGACGATGTCGAACCACTGGTCGTCGCCCTGGCGCACGGCCGGTGCCAGGGGCTCCCGGGAGATGATCTCCGGCAGGATCGCGTAGTCCTCCGGGTTGGCCGCCGTGGCGCGCATCTCCGCCAGGCGGGAGACATCCGCGGTCACGCAGTCGCAGCGCCCGGTGAAGAAGGCCTGCCTGAGCCCCGAGGCGGTGTCCATGACCACCGGCTTCAGCATCATGCGCCCGGCGCGGAAGTAATCGGCGGCCGTGAACTCGGCGGAAGATCCGGCAAGCACGCACACGGTGGTCCCGTTGAGCCCGCGGGCGCTCGTCACGCCCAGGCGCCGCGGCACCATGAAGGCCTGGCCGTCGTAGAAGGTGACATGGGCGAAAGCCAATCCCAGGGCGGTGTCACGGGTCAGCGTGCGGGTGAGGTTGCCCATGAGGACGTCCACTTCCCCCGCCTGCAGGGCCGTAAAGCGGTTCTGGGGCGTGAGGGGCACGAAGGCGAGCCGATCGGCGTGACCGAAGACCGCCGCGGCCATGGCCCGGGCGGCATCCACCTCCAGGCCGCGCCAGGCGCCCTGCGCGTCGGGCCCGGCAAAGCCGGCCGCTCCCTCGCTGACCCCCACGACGATGTGGCCCCGGGCGCGGACGGCGTCCAGCGTTCCGGCCCGGCCGGGTCCGGCGGCCAGCAGGATGGCGCCCAGGCATCCGGCCAGGACGATGCGCAGACGTGGCAGGCGATTCTCCATGGGTTGAAATTCCTAAGGCAATCCTGAAGCTTTAGCAAGTGCAAAGAAAGCTTGCCGCCCAACCTGGGGCCTGGTCCCTCCATCGGCGCGGCGCGGCCTGTCCCGGAGGTATTGGAAAAAGATCTCCGATCTGTTTACTCCCCGCCTTTAAAGCCAGAGGCCGTGGCGCAGGCGCCAGCAGAGGGCCGGGTAGCCGGCCAGGAGCAGGAACAGCAGGGCGGCGGCGGCCATCCGCCGGCAGGCCTTGCGGAAGCGGGCCTGGGCGTAGGGAGCCAGGTCGGGGCGCCGCGGGGCGGCGGCCAAAGCGGTGAGGCCGGCGGCGGCCTCCAGGACCACCGCCAGGAGGCAGGCGTAAAGGGGAAAGCCGATGCCCCCGTGGACCGGCAGCAGCAGGCACCAGGGGCAGCGATGCTGGAGCACTTCGTAGTGGTAGGCCGCCAGCACCCCCGTGAGGGCCTGGTAGGCGGCCAGCGACCAACCCGCCGCGGTAACGGCCACCACCCGGGCCAACGCACCGGAGGCCCCGCGCGAGGCCCAGGCGCCGCGGGCGGCCAGCGCCGGCAGCATCAGGCTCAGGAGGCCGAAGGCCGCCAGCCAAAGGCCGTCGGAGATCGCCCGGGCCCCGGGACGGGCGGCAGCGGCCTGGTCATAAAGCACCACGCAGCAGTCCACGGGGGCCATCCCGTGCAGGGCCGCCAGGGCGCGCTGGGTTTCGACGGCCCCCAGGACCAGGGCCGGCAGGGCCACCAGGTGGAGCCGGCCGCAGAGGGCGGTCAGGCCGTCCTCCGGCAATTGCTGGTTGAGGGCGTCCGCCGTCTGCCAGACATAGAGCGCCAGAACCCCCACCAGGCGCAGGGTCAGGGCCCGGAGGCCCAAGGCCCCGCTGGCCTGCATCACGCCGGTGCCGCACATGGCCCCGGGGACCACCCCCGGCAGCCACAGCCCGATGCCGGCCACGAGCAGGATCCCGGCCAGCACGGCGAACCCGGTGGCCCAGCGCAAGGCCTGGGCGCCGGCTTCGGCGTGCCCTTCCAGGCGCAATTGCCGGGCATCGGCCCGGCGCGGGTCCCAGTCCACCGCCAGGCGGAGGGCCACCGGGGCCGCGCCCAGAGCAAGCCCGAGGACCAGCAGGTCCACGCCGCCCACCACCAGCACCAGCGGATGGGAGATCATGCAAGGGTCTCCAGGGCGCCGTTGACCAGGCGCAGGCGTCGATCCACGGCCGAGGACCCCGCCAGGCGGGGGTCGTGGGCGGCGGCCACCACGACGGCGCCGCCGTCGGCGGCCCGGCGCAAGGCCTCCAGCACGAGGTCGACCCCGGCGGCGTCCTGATGGGCCGTGGGTTCGTCGGCCATTACGAAGCGCGGAGCGGTCACCAGCGCCCGGGCCAACGCCACCCGCTGCTTCTGGCCCCCGGAGAGCTCGTGGACAGGAACGGCGGCCAGCGACCCCAGCTCCAGGCCCGCGAGCAGGTCCCGCGCCGCGCGGCGCATGGACGCCAGGGACTGGCGGCGGGCCACCAGGGGCAGCATCACGTTCTCCAGGGCCGTCAGGCCGGGCAGGAATCGATGGCTCTGGAAAATGATCCCCACCTGGCGGCGCCAACGCTCCCGGTGCCGCCCCAGCCAGCGGGAGACCGCCACGCCGTCGGCCCGCACTTCGCCGGCCGTGGGGCGCATGAGGGCCGCCAGGAGATGCAGCAGGGTGCTCTTGCCGGCCCCGGTGGGACCGGTGATGGCGAAGAGGCCCGCCCCCTTCAGGCCCACCTCCAGGTCGACCTCGAAGTCTCCCTGCAGGCTGGCCAGGTTCGAGCCGCGGACGGCGAGGATCCTCATTCGGGTTCTCCCTGGACGGATTCGAGAAGCTCGTGGAAGGCGGCCAGCAGCTCCGGCGGCGGCTCGCCCTGGTGGCTGCGCTCGTAGCAGCGGCGGAAGACCTCGTCGGGCTGCAGTTCGGAGAGCGAGCGCTGGGGTTGGGCCTCCACCAGGTCCGCGCCCGAGCCGGTATAGGAGACCCCCAGGCGGATCAGGCGGGGGGCCCGGCCTTCCAGGGCCTCCTCGATCTGCTGTTGGGCCTCGGGCTGGGGACGCTCCAGGCGGAGCAGCACCTCCAGGAGGGGGCGCCGGACTTCGGGAATCCCGTCGGCCGGGGGCAGACCGCGGATCAGCTCCAGGACCTGCTCCAGGGCTTGCGGTCCCTGCTCGGGAAGACGCATCAGCTCCCGGCTCCGAGGCACCTCCAGGGCCTGCAGATCGGCCAGCCCCCCCTCCTCCAGGTCCACCAGCAGCACGTGCTGGCGCTGGCGGGCCTCGTCCATCGACAAGGGGATCGGCGAGCCCGAGTAGCGCACCTGGTCGCGCCCGCCCACCCGCTGGGCCCGGTGCAGGTGCCCCAGGGCGACGTAGGCCACGGTCTCGGGGAAGAGGTCCGCGGGCAGGGCCAGTTGGTTGCCGACCTGCACGCGGCGCTCGCTGAGCTCCGAGACCTGCCCGCCCACCATGTAGCAGTGCCCCATGGCCAGCAGGGCCTCGCCGGGTCCGGCGCGGCGCGCGCACTCCCCCAGCACCTCGTCGTAGATCCGCCGGGTGGCGGGGATGACCGGGTCGGAATCCCCCGGGGCGCCGCGCAGGTCCGAGGGTCTCAGGAAGGGGATCGCGGCCAGCCGGGCCCGGACCTGCCCGTCGCGCCCCGGCAGGGGAACCACCAGGCGCTCCAGGTCCAGGGCCTCGCGCCCCAGGCGGGGCAGTCCCCCCACCACGTGGACCCGCATGGCGCGCAGCAGGGTCTCGGGGGCCTCCAGGCGGGAGGCCGAGTCGTGGTTCCCGGCGATGACCACCACGGTCAGCTCGGGCAGACGCCGGTGCAGCTCGGCCAGGAAGGAATACCAGGCCTTCTGGGCCGAGGCCGGAGGATTCGAGGTGTGGAAGACGTCGCCCGCCACCACCAGGGCATCGACCTCGCGCGCCTCCAGGGTCTGCAGGAGCCAGTCCAGGAAGCACGCGTGCTCGAAGTCGCGCGGGTCCTCCCGAAGCGTGTGCCCCAGGTGCCAGTCGGCGGTGTGCAGGAGCCTCAGGCGCCTGGCCATGTGGAAGAACCTCCCTGAAGAGAGCCGGCCTGGACCCGACCGGTCGCCTGCGAGCCGGATGGGACCGGCCCGAATGGATCGGGCCGGGAATACCGCGACCGTCGTGGGCGGTCGCCTGCGGTCCACCGGAGCGACTCGAGAGAGAGTCTTCGCAGGGGATTCGGGAATCCTGCAACGGGGGATGCCTGGCATGGCCTTGCGCAACCAGGACCTGGACGAGCCGTTCGCCCAGGCGGCAATCGCCGTCGGCGGCGTGGGGCGGGGAGTCAGGCGGGGGGGACCACGGGGAATCCGTCAAGCTCTCCGAGGGTCCGCCGGAGCGCCGCCAAGAAGTTGCCCAGGCGCCATGGTTCCCGCCATGCCGGGTTTTGTCGAGCACGCGTCGGAGCCCGGCCCCGCACCCGAGGGGTGAAGAGGGCTCGCCGAAACTTCGTCCCGTCCAGGCCGCGCCTGGGGAGCGCCGGCGTAGGAGGCCGGCGGGCGCTGGGGTGGTGGGGGCCGAGAGGCGCCTTATCAGTCCAGGGCCAGGGCGATTCGCAGGCCGGCATCGACCTGCAGGATGACCTCGGGCGGAAGCTGTCCCCAGCGGCGGAGGGGGTTCCCGTTGGCGTCCATGAGGCGTCGCTTGTCCAGGACCCGCACCTGGGTGCAGGAGATCCGGGAGGGCTTCGAGACCCCTGCGACGGGCGGCAGGACCAGGACCTCCGTCGGGTAGACCTTGCCGCCCCTGTGTTCGGTCAAGGGGACCACCATGACGCAGGGGGAATGGCGATTGTCGATGTCATTGCTGACGATCACCACGGGTCGGGTCTTGCGCATCTCGGACCCCTCGGTGGGGTCCAGGCGGGCCGTATAGACCTCGCCCCGCAGGACCAGGGGCACCCGGCTCATCGGGGTTCCCAGGCTTCCTGCTCGGCCGGGAAGAAATCGTGGGCCAGGTCCCGGTCCTCCTGGTAGCGCACCCGGCAGCGCTCGATCATGTCCTGCTCCCTGGCACGCTTCTCGTCCGCTTCCAGTTTCTCGTGGCAGGCCTGGGCGATGAAGGCGCTCAGGTTCCTGGTGCTGGCCTTCAGCCTGCCGACCAGCTCGCGGGGAAGGGTGATGGTCTTTTTCACGAACCCTGAATCCACGCCGACACCTCCGTCTCTACCCCCAATGATACCACCCTGAGCACCACGGGAGCCAGGGGATTGTGCCCGGGGCCTGGTGCGCGCCTGCGACTCCTCCTCCTCGCCCTCGTAGTCCAGTTTGCCTTCGCCGGGGCCGTCATCCTCGCCGGCCTTCTCGGCCTTGCGCCCTCGGCGGCGCTCCTCGGCCAGGCGCAACTCGCGCACCCGGTCGGGGTGCTGGCGCTCGAAGTCTTCTCGGTACAGGTCGGAGCCTGGCTCGTCCAGCCAGGGTCTTCCCCACGGGGAATCCGTCAACCCCTTCGAGGGAGCCCTCGATCCGCCGCTACTCCAGCCCCTCTCGGACCCGCTTCTGCGCCTTCTTCAGGTCGAACTTCTTCGGGTCGAACTTCCCGATCCACTCCCGCCAATGCGCTTTGTCCGGGTGCCGGGGCGTGGAGAGGGCCTCGATCATGCTGAAGTAGCCGGGGATTCCCCCGCAGTCCTCGGGCGGGCAGGCGCCTGCGCCGGCCAGGAGGTCGATCTCCGGCACGTGGTCGGTCGGTTTCAGGCGCTTCTCCAGGATCACGTCGTGAATCCAGTCGTCGCCGAAGTCGTAATGGTAGACGAGCTTGCTGCGCACGCGGGGAAGGACCTCGCGCAGCTCGACCTCGTCGTCGGGCAGATCGCCCTCGTCGGGGCCGTAGCGTTCCTTCTTCACGGTGAAGCCGTACAGGTGGCGGTCCTCCCAGCCCATGGCGTCCTGGATGACCTCGTGCAGGTCTTCGAGGGTGCAGTCCGAGGGGAGGACGACGGTGCGCTGCACCTCGGTGCCCCGGAGCTCGATCCGAAGCTGGAAGAGATCGGCGGTCCCGCTTCGCTGACGACCCGGGGATTGGAAGAACACGGGCCACTCGACGCGGACCCCCGGCGGCAGGGGAGACTCCGAGAAGTAGGCGCGGACCGTCTGGGAAGCACGCGTCAGGAGTTCCATCTCCGGAAGCGTGCAGAACCGATTCTCGTCGGTCACAGTCAGCGCCAGGGGAATCAGACCGCCGCCAGCGAGTCTGGCCTTCAGCTTCCGGGCTTCAGCGGCGATGGCAGGCGCCGCGTCGGGCTGGCTGTAGGTCAGGGAGAGGCAGGTTTCTCCCGTCAACTCGCCGCCTGTGGCGAAGAACTGCTCCGCGGCCGCCTCCCCCATGAAGACGGCGATCCCCTCCTCGATGCCGGCGCTGCCCATCACGGAGATCAGCACGGTGCGCTCAGCCAGCCCCTCGATGCGGAGCAGGTCGGAGTCTTCGGCAAAGGACCAGGGCTCCGCGCCATGCAGGAGCTCGGCCTCGCGGTAGAAGGCGCTGACGATCCGCTTCTTTTCGGGAAGCCGACCCTCCAGCATCTCGAGGTAGCCCGCGCCAGGCTTCCGGGCCGCCTGCCGGTGGAAGGAGCGGAAGGCGTCATCCAGCCCCGCGTTCTGGCGGGCCGCGGACACGGGGATGCCCAGCGGTTCGAGGGCGCCGGCCAGGGGGGCCACGACTTCCGGGTCCAGAACGCGGACTTCGGCCGGCAGGCCGGGCACGCATCCGGGAACGGGCGTCGCCGCGGCACTTGCGAAGGAACTGGCGAACGCCTCGGCAGCTTCGGCCGGCGAGAGCACCAGTTCGAAGCTGCGGATCATTCCCTGGTCATCTGCCCAGAGAACCAGGTCGGGGCTTCCTTGGCCCAGGATTTCGACCTCGCTGGGCCGGCGGTCGGCGAACCACACCTGGCCCAGGCGGGGGAGCTTGCGGAGCGACTTCAGGTCCATCGGGTCACCTCGAGGCGGNNGACCGACGCGGTCTTCACACAGGCCCCTAGTTTGAAGGCTCGGGGGCTCCCTCCCTCCCCGTTCCAGGCACCAGGCCCTGTTCCAAGAGGAAATTTCCGATATCGGTGGCCTGCATGACGGTGCCGGGCACGTTGGGATGATTGGAGTCCTGCATGTAGTCGGCGATGTTGGGGATCTCCCGCCAGGTTCGGTTGAGGTCCACAATCGGGACATCGGCAATGTAGGCCAGGTCCGGAATCATCACGCCCGACCGGCCCATCAGGCCCTGCAGCTCATCCCAGCTCAGCGGAGCCTGCCGCTCGCGCTGCACCTGACGTACCCGGTCACGCAGGCGGACGAAGTCCGGCTCAAGATCCAGGGAAAAAACGGGCGAGTCCCGCTCGTAGTAAGAGTATTGGACCAACTGAAAGCCGCGCCTCCTGGACTCTTGGAAGAACCACCAGAAGAGTCGGTTGTTCAGGGGAGTCTGCAACTTCTGGTCCAGTTGGCTGGAGACCTCGAACCCGTCAGAACCGTTCGGTGCGTTCCTGTCCGATCGGTCCACCTCTTGCGGATCGAGCAGCCAGTAGTGGCCCTGGCCGGGCTGGAGCAGATAGTCCCTGGCCCGGCGGCTGTCCAGCATCTGTCGCGAGGTCAAATAAAGCGTGCTCCCAAAGGCAGCCTGGCGCAGGCTGCCGAGCAGCCCCCGCTGGGCGGGCAGGGGTTCGGCTTCGGCGTTCACCAGGAACGGCTCGAAGCGCCCGAAGCTCACGATCACCAGATCCGGCTGGAATTCATCCGCCACCTCTTCCAGGACCATCCGACCTTGGACCGCCGAATAGCCGTACACGGCGCCGTTCAGGACCCGGACCAGGACTCCAGGGCAGCGCTTGCGGAGGTAGCCCTGCAGGAGGAAGGGATAGGTCTCCTTCTCGGCCAGGTTGTCGCCGGCGGAGACGGAATTCCCCAAACACAAGATGCGGAACTCGTTGGCCGACTTCTTGGGATGGACCTCCAGACCCCTCAGACCATGCGAGTTGACCGTGAAGTTCGGATGGCTGGTGTCTCGGTTGAAAGTCCAGAAACGGATGGCGTGCGGAGCCATGTAAGGCACGCAGCGGTGCGGCCAGAGGGCGATTCCCGTGACCAGTTCCGCTTGAACAAGGAGGCCCAGGCCAAGCAGAACCTGGCCCAGCAAGACGACCCGCGGGCGAGGCTTCCAGGCTGAAGGCACGAGCAGCGGGAGCAGCTCCAGCAGCATCAGCCCCGCCACCAGCCAGACTCCAAGCTCCAGCAGCAGCAATTCCAGGCCCGGCAGCATGGCCTGAGGAGGGAAGGAACCACCGCCATGCCCTGCATGGTTGCCAACCAGTCCGCTCGACCATCCGATGGATCGGCTGCGATGACTGTGCAGACAGACCAGCCCCGTCAGCATCAGGCCCAACAGGCATGCGTTGGTCTTGCTCACCATGGATCGTCCCGCGCCCGGCCGATTGCATTGTGAGCAAAACATCTCGCAGAATACTTCACGCGCCTGCTGGATCTGTCAAGGGCCCTTGGATGCCCCGCGCATCGCGCGGGTGCACCACATCGAGCGGCAAGGCGACCGAGGGGTTTCCGTCTGGGTTCCTAGGCCTGGCCTGATGGTAGGCCCGCGATTCCAGAAGGATTTCCAGCGACCAGCCATGAGGAACAGCGTGGAGGGCCACGTCTCGGCCAGGACCGTCGGTCATCAGGCGACTCGGCCGGGGACGGCCCGGCTGACCGGACAACGTGTGGACGGCGAGGGAGAGCGGCCGGGGACGGCGTGGCCTTCTCACGCCAGGCGGCGGACTCGGGGC
>DJGG01000083.1:3658-8922 GCA_002432195.1 Desulfobacteraceae bacterium UBA5852 | reverse complement strand
GATGGAGGCCCCGCTTTCGTTGACCATGATCACCGGCGGGGCCCCGGGGAGGTCCAGGCCCCGCAGAAAGGCTTCGGTCTCCCGCCCGCCGGTACCGTTGCCCACGGCCAGAGCCTCGATGGCGAAACGCGTGCACAGTTCCCGGACCACGGCGGCCGCGGCCTGGGCCTGCTTGTCCGACTGGGTGGGGTAGATCACGTCGTGGTGCAGGAGTTTGCCCTGGCGGTCCAGGCAGACCACCTTGCAGCCGGTGCGGTAGCCCGGGTCCACCGCCAGGACCCGACGGGCCCCCAGGGGCGGGGAGAGGAGCAGCTCCCGCAGGTTGCCGGCGAAGACCTCGATGGCCTTGGCGTCGGCGCGCTCCTTGAGGGCCAGGCGCAGCTCCGTTTCCATGGCCCGGGAGAGGAGGCGCTTGTAGCCGTCGTGGACGGCCAGGCGCACCTGGCGGGTGTCGGGGCCGTCTGCCCGCAGGAACATGGATTCCAGCAGGGACAGGGCCTCCTCCTCGGGGGGCACGAGGCTCAGGTTGAGGATGTCCTCGGCCTCCCCCCGCCGCATGGCCAGGATGCGGTGGGAGGGCGCCGTGGCGGCGGGCTCCTGGGAATCGAAGTAGTCCTGGTATTTGGCCCCCGCGGCTTCCTTGCCGCTGACCACCCGGCTGGCGAACACGGCCCGGGCGGCGAAGAGCTCCCGCATGGCCTCCCGCGCCCCGGAGTCCTCGTTGACGGTCTCCGCCAGGATGTCCCGGGCCCCGGCCAGGGCGTCGTCCACGTCGGCGACACCCTTTGCGGGATCCACAAAGGCGGCCGCGAGACGCTCGGGGTCCTGGCCCGCCTGGGCCCAGAGGGCCTGCGCCAGGGGCTCCAGGCCCTTCTCCCGGGCCATGGTGGCGCGGGTGCGGCGCTTGGGGCGGAACGGCAGGTAGAGGTCCTCGAGGGTGGCCAGGGTGGCGGCGGCCTCCACCGCGCTGCGCAGCTCGTCGGTGAGGTGGCCGTTGTTTTCCAGGGACCGCAGGATGGTCTCTCTGCGGGCGTCCAGCTCGGCCAGGCGCTGGAGCTGGTCCCGGACGGCGGTCACGGCCACCTCGTCCAGGCTGCCGGTGGCCTCCTTGCGGTAGCGGGCGATGAAGGGCACACTGGCGCCCTCGGCCAGCAGTTGGGCCACGGCCTCCACCCGGGGGGCGGCCAGGGCCAGGTCGGCGGCGATGCGCGGGATATGGGTCGGGTTCATGGGTAGCGGGTGTCCCTAAGCAGCGGAGTTTACAGCCTGGGGCCAATCCGGCCGCAGGCTGAACGGCAGGGCGCGGCGGACTGCCGAGCAAGCCGGTTCGCGCGACGCGCGACGCCCTGAATTAACAAGATCGGTCGGGAAGGGCCGCCCGGCGGCCAATTCCGCCGACGGATCGCCGGAAGCCCAGGACCTATAGGCGACAATCCCCGCTGGTGTCAAGAGGCCTCGGCCGGCGGCCCGGGGGCGGGGGAGGCCTCTTCGAAGAGCGCGGCCAGGGCGGGTAGCACCGCCGCCCCGGTGCCGCGCAGCGCCGCACCGCCGGGGGTGTGCCGGGCCAGCGCGGCGAAAGGGTTGTCGGCGGGGTTGATGTCCAGGATGGTCCCTCCCCGTCGGTAGACCGTGGCCGCCACCTGGCCGGGGAGGTTGGTGCTGCCGGAGGTGCCCACGACGATCAGCAGGGCGGTGGCGGCGGCCGTCTCCAGGGAGCTGTCGAAGCGGAAGTGGGCCTCGTCGTAGCATTCGTCGAACCAGAGCACATAGGGTCGGTCCCAGCCCCCGCAGTCCGGGCAGCGCAGGAGATGCGCCTCGCGCTCCGCGAGGGGGGCGTGGCGCTCCCGGGGGGTGAGGGCCTCGGGCAAGGGCCGGAGGCGCGGGGTGCAGGCCGCGGCGCAGCGCATGAACAGGATGTTGCCGTGGATCTGGAAGGTCCGTCCGGGGGAGTTGCCGGCCCGCAGGTGGAGCCCGTCCACGTTCTGGGTGATGAGGGTGAAGCGCGCCCCCAGGAGCGCCTCCAGGCGGGCTACGGCCCGGTGTCCGGGGTTGGGGGCCGCCGCCCGGCAGACGCCGGCGCGGTGGAGGTACCAGGCCCAGACCGTCTCGGGGCTTTGCCGGAACATGGCCAAGGTGGCCATCTCCTGGGGGTGGTACTCCCGGCTTCCCACGGTCCAGTAGCCCTCCGGGCCGCGGAAGGTGGGAATGCCGCTTTCGGCCGAGATTCCGGCCCCGGTGAGGACCGTGACGCGCCCGGGGCCGCGGGCGACGGTGCGCAGGCGTTCCTGGAGCTGTGGATCGATCATGGGGTGGGTCCCGACCTCCGGCCCAGGGGCGCGGCATGCCCCGGGCGGGGTTTGCCCAGGGGCGTCAAAGGTGTTAAACGGAGGCCTGTCGCCGGACAGGCCTATCTTTAAGCCACACCGGCTCCCGATGCAACCCCTGGCAGCCGGCCGGCAAGCCCCGGGCCGGCGCGATGAAGGAGAATCCCGCCTATGCTCGCCGTCGAGCGCAACCGCATCCCGGAGGTGGTCCGCTCCGTGCACCTGATCGCCGTGTGCGGCACGGCCATGGGGGCCCTGGCGGCCATGCTCCAGGAAATGGGCGTGGCCGTTAGCGGTTCCGACCGCAACGTCTACCCCCCCATGAGCCACTTTCTGGCGGCCCGGGGCATCCAGGTGCGCGAGGGCTTCGACCCCCGGAACCTGGACCACGGCCCCGACCTCGTGGTGGTGGGCAACGCCGTCACCGCCGACAACCCCGAGGCCCGGGCCCTGGCCGCCGCCGGGACGGCCTACTGCTCCCTGCCCCAGGCCTTGAACCACTTCGCCGGGCGCGGCAAACAGACCCTGCTGGTGGCCGGCACCCACGGCAAGACCACCACCTCGGCGCTGCTGGCCTGGGTGCTGCACGCCGCCGGGCTGGACCCCTCCTTCATGGTGGGCGGCATCCTGCCCAATTTCGACAGCAACTACCGCCTGGGCCGCGGGCCCTACTTCGTGGTGGAAGGGGACGAGTACGACACGGCCTTCTTCGACAAGGGCGCCAAGTTCCTCCATTTCCGGCCGCAGGCGGCGGTGATCACCAGCGTGGAATTCGACCATGCCGACATCTTCCCGGACCTCGCGGCGGTGCGGCGGGCTTTCGCGCGTTTCATCGGCACCATGGGCCCCGGGAGCACCATCGTGGCCTGGGAGGCGGACGCCAACCTGGACGACCTGCTCCCGGCGGCCACCGCCCGGGTGGAGCGCTACGGCACAGGCGCGCGCGCCCTCTGGCAGTTGTCCGGGGTGGAACGCCGGCCGCCGGAAACCCACTTCACGGTGCTTCGGGAGGGGAGTGCCTGGGGGGCCTTCGCCACCCCGCTCATGGGGGAGCACAACCTGCTCAACACCCTGGCCGTGGTGGCCGTGGCCCAGGGGATCGGCCTCACCCCGGAGCAGATCGCCCGGGGCCTGGCGACCTTCAAGGGCGTGCGGCGGCGCCAGGAGGTGCGCGGGGTACGCCGGGGGGTCACGGTGATGGACGATTTCGCCCACCACCCCACGGCCGTGCGGGAGACCATCCGGGCGGTGAAGCCCTTCTACCCCGCCGGCCGGCTCATCGCCGTGTTCGAGCCGCGCACCAACACCAGCATGCGCCGGATCTTCCAGGACCGCTACCCCGAGGCCTTCCAGGGGGCCGACCTGGTCTGCATCCGCCAGCCGCCGCTGCTTTCCAAGGTGCCCGCCGGGGAGCGCTTCTCCTCTCCGCGGCTGGTGGAGGATCTCCGCCGGGGCGGCCAGGACGCCCATTTTTTCGAGGACACCGGGGGGATCGTGGACTTTGTGGGCCGAGAAGCCCGGGAAGGCGACCTGGTCCTGGTGATGAGCAACGGCGGCTTCGACAACATCCACGTGCGGCTGCTGGAGCGCCTGGGTGTGGACGCGCCGCGGGGCTGAACCGCCTGGGGCACGCCGCGCCCCGGGATGAAGCTTCCCGCCCCCAGGTGGTGACCGAGCGATCCCGGCGGCCTGCCGCTTCAGGCAATCCCGGTAAAGCCGCTGAACTGGTCGCGCCGGGGATCCATGGCGTTGCCGAATTTGTCCTTGCCCTTGAACTGGAACACGATGTGGGAGGGGTCGATGGTGCCGTCGGCGGTGGCATTCTGGGTCAGGTCGAAGCGCACCGTGGCGGTGAGCTGCTCCGCGTCGTAGTAGACATAGGTGGGGTATTGGGGCGGCTTGATCTCGGTGTCCGGAATGGACAGGCCGAAGTTGTACAACTCCCCGGGGCCGCTGCCGCTGGCCCGGCTGATCGTCCAGTTGTAGATGCTCTCCACCGATCCCCGGTCCATCTCCTTGTCGAACTGGAAGGTCATGGTGAAGCTCTGGCTGGCCCCCGCCGCCGTCAGGTAGGCGTCCAGCGCCGCCACCTGGCTGCGCGCGGGCATGGTGTAGGGGAAGGAGCTCGTGGCCGTGGTGAACATGAACTTGGGCGGGTCCACCTTGTACATGTAGCGGCTGAGGGTATCGGCCAGGTTCGCGTCGTTTTCCTCCAGGACGGCCAGAATCGCCTCGGCTTCCTCCATCTGGCCGTTGTCGGCATAGGTGCAGCCCAGGTCCATGTATCCCGTGTAGAAGGTTCTGTCCCTGGCGATGGCGGTGCGGAAGTTGGCGATGGCGTCTTCCGCCCGGTTCCAGCGGCTGTAGGTGAGCCCCAGGCCATAGTAGCCGTTGGTGGCGTCGGGCTCCAGGCGGGCCACCTCGCTGAACTGGCGTTCGGCCGAGCCGTAGTCCTCCAGGCTGAGGTACGCCTGGCCCAGGGAATACCGATTGGCGGCGCCGGGGTTGAGGCGCACGGCATCCGCGTAGTGCTTCTCGGCCTCCAGGTAGCGCTGCTCGGAGTATAGCAGGTTGCCCAGCTTCACCCGGGGCTCGTCGCTCGTGGGGGCCAGCTGGATGGCCAACTTGTAGGCCTCCACGGCTTTGTCCGTGCGCCCCTGCTTGATGTAGGACGAGGCCATGTAATTGGCGGCACTCATGGCGTTGCCCGAGGTGGGGGCCAGGGCGATGGACCGGCGGAAGGCCTCCGCGGCTTCCCCGTAGCGGTCGTTCTGGTAGTGCTCGATGCCCTGGGAAAGGGCCGCGCCGGCCAGGGATTCCATCTGGGCGCTTTGGGCCACGGCGTTGGTGAACAGCCGCTCAGGGCTGATATTGATGGAGCTGACTCCCCGGATCTCGGTCATGGACTCCTCCCAGTGCCCCTAACAGGCTGTGGATAAA
>DJGG01000083.1:0-3591 GCA_002432195.1 Desulfobacteraceae bacterium UBA5852 | reverse complement strand
GCTTGTTTATCCACAGCCTGCTTAGGGCGATCGTTGGGGCGGGTACCCCGGCCGTCCGCGGACCTGCCCGTCGGAGGGGTTATCGGCCCATTGCCCGCCGCACTTGAGGCCTGCCCCACGGGTGCGGCCGCTTGACGCCGGGTATCGGAATGCCCAACCTGCGGTCCGGAAGGGACGATTTCCGAGCCCCGCACGAAAGGACCCGCCCATGCCTTCGCCAACCCCCGGAGATGCCGGCCTCATCTGCCATTACTGCCGGTGCCTCTCCCCCCATGTCTACACGTGCCGGGCCTGCGGGGAGGATTTCTGCCTCCAGTGCGTGGAAACCGCACTCCCCGGCAAGCCCCAGGTGATCGCCTGCCCGCGCTGCGGCGGCCGGGACATCGCCTCCCGGACGTCGGACAACCCCTCCGCTTAGGCGCTCTTGAGGGTAAGTTTTGCCGGTTCCCTGGGAACGACAACCCCCTCCCTCTGACCAATCCAACGATATCGGACGCCCCCGTGATTTTAATGGATGACTCCGGGACACTTCACCCGGGTAAAGGGAAAGACTTGACTTCATCCCGGCCTTGCGTTAACCATGTCCGCAATCGAGGTTAACGCAGTGGATCCCAAAGTGCACATCCTGACCGTCCTGCGGGACGCGGACCAGCCGGTTTCCGGCGAGCGATTGCGCCACTCCCTGGGCTGTTCCCGGGTGGCGGTCTGGAAGCACGTCAACGGGCTCAAGGATCAGGGCTACCCCATCACCGCCGGGCCGCGCGGCTACCGGCTGGAAGGGGGGGCGGACATCCTGCTGGCCGCCGATTTCCCGGGCCGTGAAGACCGCATCCATCACTTCGCCGAGCTCGACTCCACCATGACCGAAGCCCGGGAGCTGGCCCGCCGGGATTGCCCGGCCTTTACCGTGGTGGTGGCCGACCGCCAGCGCCGCGGCCGGGGGCGGCTCCAGCGCACCTGGCACTCGGAGGCCGGGGGGCTCTACTTCACCGTGGTGGTGCGCCCGGAGCTGCCCGTGCAGCAGGCCACCTGGCCGGTGTTCGCGGCTTCCCTGGAGCTCGCGCGCCTGCTGCGGGAGCGCTGGGGGGTGGAGGCCGGGGTCAAGTGGCCCAACGACATCCTGGCGGGGGGGCGCAAGCTGGCGGGGATGCTGTCGGAAATGGAGGCCGCCGGCGAGATGCTCACCTACGTCAACATCGGCATCGGCCTCAACGTGAACAATGATCCCCGGGACAGCGAGGCGGGGGCGGTGAGCCTGCGCGAGCTCACCGGGGCGCCGGTGAGCCGGCGGGAGCTGCTGGCCGCTTTCCTGGACCGCTTCGAAGCCCGCCTGCGCTCGGCGGACCTGGCCGGGGTGATCGCCGCGTGGAAGCGCTGGACGGTGACCCTCCAGCGGGAGGTGCGCATCGTCACCACCCGTGAGACCCTGACAGGGTACGCCCTGGATGTGGACGCCGACGGCGCCCTGCTCCTGCGCACGGCCGACGGCCAGGTGCGGCGGGTCACCCACGGAGACTGCTTTCACCAACCGGGAGGCAATGGATAAACTGACCCTGAGACGCAGTTTATCCATAGGCTGCTGACNNAAGCGCCTTGATGTCCAGCGAGACGATTCCACGCCAGATGGTTCTGGCGGCCTTGTTTGCCGCCCTCACGGCCGCCGGGGCCTTCGTGGCCATCCCCATCGGGCCGGTGCCCATCGTGCTGCAAAACCTCTTCGTGATGCTGGCGGCCCTCCTCCTCGGGCCCCGCTGGGGCCTGGCCAGCGTGGGGGTCTATCTCCTGGCCGGCGCCGTGGGCCTGCCCGTCTTTGCCGGGGGTACGGGCGGCCTGGCCCGCTTGGCCGGGCCCACGGGCGGCTACCTGGTGGGATACCTGCCGGCGGTGGCGGTCATGGGGGCCCTGGCCGCCCGCGGCCGGGGGCGCGCCGCCCTGGACGTGGCCGCCATGCTGGCCGGCGAGGCGGTCCTGTATGCCTGCGGGGTGGGGTGGCTCAAGACGGTCACCGGCATGCCCCTGGACAAGGCCGTCGCCGTGGGCCTGCTGCCCTTTCTGCCCGGGGATGTCCTCAAGATGGCGGCAGCCCTCTGGATCGCCCGGCGGGCCCGGGTTTTCCTGGGCACGGCGGGGCGGGAGGCCCTGAGCGACCATGCCCGGTGAGGACCGTAATGCCGCGGCGGACGGCCTGCTGGTGCGGGTGGAGGGCCTGACCCACCGGTTCGTCGACGGGCGCCTGGGCCTGGACCGCGTGGATTTGAGCGTGCGACGGGGGGAGCTCCTGGCCCTGGCCGGGCGCAACGGGTCGGGCAAGACCACGTTGCTGCGCCACCTGAACGGGCTGCTCACGCCGGCGGCGGGCAGCGTCTGGGTGGACGGCCGGAGGGTGGACGCGGATCCCGCCCGGGCGCGGCGGAGGGTGGGAATCGTCTTCCAGGATGCCGAAAGCCAGATCGTGGGGGAAACGGTTTACGACGACGTGGCCTTCGGCCCCGAAAACCAGGGACTGGACCCGGCGGCGGTGCGCGCGCGGGTGAACGGGGCGCTGGCGGCCGTGGATCTTGCGGCCCTGGCGGAGCGTCGGCCCCACGAGCTGTCCGGGGGTGAAAAGCGGCGCCTGGCCATCGCCGGGGTCCTGGCCATGGGGCCCCCGGTGATCGCCCTGGACGAGCCCTTCGCGAACCTCGATTATCCGGGAGTATGCCAGGTCCTCGGGCATCTGCTCGCGTTGCGCGCTGCCGGCCACACCCTGGTGGTGGCCTCCCACGACCTGGACAAGATCGCCGCCCACGCCGACCGGCTGGTGGTGATGGCGGCCGGTCGGGTGGTGCTGGAAGGCCCGCCGGCGGCCCTGGCGGGAGCGGTGGAGGCGTTCGGGGTGCGCTCCCCGGAGCTGCTCCACCCCGGGGGGGCGCTGCGCTCATGGCTCACCTGAGTCCCTTTGGCTACCTTCCCGGCGACTCCTTCCTTCACCGGCGGGACGTGCGCTTCAAGCTGGCCGCCAGCCTGATGAGCGTCACCGCGCTGGCCGCGGCGCAACCCGCGGGCCTGGCCCTCTTCGCCCTGGTTCTCGCGGCCCTGGCCTATGCCAGCGGGCTGCGCGTCGCCCGTTTCGCCCGGGAGCTCCGGTACCTGGGCATCTTTTTGCTCCTGGTGCTGGTCTCCCGCAGCCTCACCGAGCCCGGGGATCCCCTGTGGCGCTGGGGCGGGGTGACGGCCACCCGGGAGGGGCTCACGGCCGGGGCCCTGGTGGTCCTGCGGCTGATCCTCCTGGCCGGCACCGGCCTCTTGTTTGTCGCCACGACCCGGCACACCGCCATCCGCGCCGGGATCGAGTGGCTGCTGGCCCCCGTGCCGGGGGTGCCCCAGGCGCGCGTGGCCCTCATGGTGGGGCTCATGGTCCGCTACCTGCCGCAACTCCACGACATCCTCCTGCGCCATGCCGAGGCCCTGCGGGCCCGGGATGGCGGCCGGCGGCTGCCCCCGGGGCGCTACCTGCGGCACCTGGCGCTGCCGGTGGTGCGCCGCACCCTGCTGAGCGCCGATCAACTGGCCGTGGCCCTGGCGGCCCGGGGGTGGCCCGGGGAGCGGGGA
>DJGG01000265.1:9211-12015 GCA_002432195.1 Desulfobacteraceae bacterium UBA5852 | reverse complement strand
CGCCCAAGCCCGAAATATGCCCAAAGGATAATGAAATCGTGGGTTGTTTCGTGGGAGTGACAGCACCCAGGGGGTAGATTTCGGTCTTGGGCAAGGCCGCAGGCCTATTGCGCCCGGAGGCGTAGCGGCGCTACGCCGAGGACCGCAATGGGCCGAGAACGCCGCCCAAGCCCGAAATATGCCCCCTGGGTGCTGTCACTAATAGCGGGAATCGGCGTAACTGACCCACCCCCCCGCCTCCACCAGGGCGCGGTCGAAGGGCGCCAGCCGGAAGGCGAAGGTCCGGCTGAGGCCTTGGGCGGTGAGGGTGAAGGTCTCGGCGGCGAGATCCGTGTCCACGCGGGTGGGGCGGCCGGTGAAGGCGGCGAAGATTTCCGCCATGACCTGCGGCGGCTGCTCCAGGGCCAGCATGCCGCAGTTGAACATGTTCTGGCGGAAGATGCGGGCGAAGCTCTCGGCCACCACCAGGCGAATGCCGTTACCCTCCAGGGCCCAGGGGGCGTGCTCCCGGGAGGAGCCGCACCCGAAGTTGGCCCGGCTGAAGAGCGCCTGGATGCCGGCCGTGCTGACGCCCGGGGTGAAGCCCGGCAGGTCCAGGTCCTCTAGCAGGTGGGGCGCCAGGGCGGCCTTGGTGAGCTCGGTGAGGTAGCGGGCGGGGATGATCTCGTCGGTGTTGATGTCCCCACGGTTCAGGAACAGCACGTTGCCGCTGAAGGGAGTCACGCAAGGGCCTCGCATTATTCGAAGAGTTCCAGCCGGGCCGGGGTGATGCGGCCGGCGATGGCGGTGGCGGCGGCCGTGGCGGGGCTCATGAGGTGCACCATGCCGCCCTTGCCCATGCGGCCGCTGAAATTGCGATTGGTGGTGGAGGCGCAGACCTCGCCTTCGGCCAGCACCCCGGTGCTCATCCCCAGGCAGGCCCCGCAGGTGGGGTTGGTGACGCAGAAGCCCGCGTCCAGGAACGTGGCGATCAGTCCCTCCTCCAGGGCCCGGCGGTAGACCGCCGGGGTAGCGGGGGCCAGGATCCCCCGCACCGTGTCGGCCACCACGTGCCCCTGGAGCACCCGTGCGGCGGCGCGCAGGTCCTCGATGCGGCCGTTGGTGCAGGAGCCGATGTAGACCTGGTCCACGGCCACTTCCGCCATATCCCGGGCCGGCTTGACGTTGTCGGGCTTGAAGCCGAAGGTGGCCAGGGGCTCGAGAGCGCTCACGTCGTGGTCCAGGCGGGCGGCGTAGACGGCATCGGGGTCGGGGACCCAGGCCGCATAGGCCGCCAGCGCACTCTGCCGATCGGGGTAGTCGTTGCGGATGTGCTCCCAGAGATAGTCCACCGTGCGCTCGTCCGGGGCGCAGATGCCGCAGGTGGCGCCGGCCTCGACGGCCATGTTGCAGAGGGTCATGCGGGCCTCCATGGACATTGCGGCCACCACCGGTCCGGCGAATTCGATGACCTTGCCCGTGGCGCCGCCGACCCCGGTGCGTCCGATCACCGAGAGGATCACGTCCTTGGCGAAAACCCCGGCGGGCAGGCGGCCGGTGATGTCGATGCGCAGGGTTTCCGGCCGGTGGAAGGCGCAGACCCCCTTGAGGATCCCCACCTCCAGGTCGGTGGTGCCCACCCCGGCGGCGAAGGCCCCGAAGGCCCCGTGGGTGCAGGTGTGGGAGTCCCCCATGATCACGGTGTAGCCCGGCCGGATGAAGCCCTTTTCCGGAAACAGGGCGTGGCAGACGCCGTTGCGGCCGATGTCGAAGAAGTCGCGGATGCCGTGGCGCCGGACCCAGTCCCGCAGGATCTTGCCCTGGGTGGCGGTCTTGGTGTCCTTGGCCGGGGTCACGTGGTCGATGACGGCCTTGATGCGCGAGGGGTCGAAGACCCGGTCCTTGCCGCGGGCCACCAGGTCGTCGATGGCGATGGGGGTGGTGATTTCGTGGCACAGGACCGCGTCCAGCCGCAGGACATGGATGCCGTCGGCCGGCGTGTCCACCCGGTGGGCGTCGAAGATTTTTTCCGCTAGGGTCTTTCCCATTTTCCGAAACTCCCGCGCAAATAGGCCTCGCCGAACCCCGCCGGCGGCGGCCTCCGGCGGCCGGCTCAGTCGCCGCTGGTTTTCAACACCGACAGGAAGGCCGCCTGGGGAATCTCCACCTGGCCCACCATCTTCATGCGCTTTTTCCCTTTTTTCTGTTTTTCAAGGAGCTTGCGCTTGCGGGTGATGTCGCCGCCGTAGCACTTGGCCGTGACGTCCTTGCGGAAGGGCGACACGGTGGTGCGGGCGATGATGTTGCCGCCGATGGCCCCCTGGATGGCGATCTTGAACATCTGGCGGGGGATCTCCTCCTTGAGCTTTTCGCAGGCGTGGCGCGCGCGCTCCACGGCCCGGTCCCGGTGGACGAGCTGGGAGAGGGCGTCCACGCGCTCGCCGTTGATCAGGATGTCCACCTTGACGAGATCGGTCTGGCGGAAGCCGATCAGCTCGTAATCGAAGGAGCCGTAGCCCTGGGTCACCGATTTGAGCCGGTCATAGAAGTCGTAGATCACCTCGGCCAGGGGCATTTCGAAGAACATCTCCAGCCGGTCGCTGGTGAGGTACTGGTAGTTGGTGCTCACCCCGCGGCGGTCCAGGCAGAGCTTCATGATGGCGCCCATGTAGCGGTCGGGGGTGATGATGGTGGCCTTGATGTAAGGCTCCCGGGAGGCCTGGATGCGGGTGGGGTCGGGGTAGAGGGCGGGGTTGTCGATGGTGCGGACCTCCCCGTCGGCCATCACCAGTTCGTACTGCACCGAGGGGGCCGTGAGGATCAGG
>DJGG01000265.1:2583-9117 GCA_002432195.1 Desulfobacteraceae bacterium UBA5852 | reverse complement strand
AGCGGAAACCGAAGCCCAGGGCGGCCGAGGAGTCCTTTTCATAGATCAGGGAGGAGTCGTTGAGCTTGAGCTTCTCCAGCCCCACGGCCAGGTCCTCGTACTCGTCGGAGGCCACCGGGTAGATGGAGGAGAAGACCACCGGCTTGGCCTCCCGGAAGCCCGGCTGGGGGGCCGCACAGGGCCGGCCGCGGTGGGTGATGGTATCCCCGCAGCGGGTGTCGCTGACGGTCTTGATGCCCGCGATCATGTAGCCCACCTGGCCGGCGGACAGCTCCGCCAGGGGCTTGCGCACGATCTGGAAGATGCCCACCTCCTCCACCTTGTAGACCGCCTGGTTGGACATGAACACGATGGTGTCCCCGGGCCGCACGGTGCCCTCGAAGATCCGGAAGTGGACCACCGTCCCCCGGTAGGCGTCGTAGTGGGAGTCGAAAATCAGGGCCTTCAGGGGGGCCTCGGGATCCCCCGTGGGGGGTTGCAGCCGCTGGACGATGGCCTCCATCACCTCCTGGATACCGATGCCCTCCTTGGCCGAGGCCAGCAGCGCGCCTTCGGGGTCGAGCCCCAGGTCCTCGGCGATCTGCTGGCGCACCCGCTCGATGTCGGCGGAGGGCAGGTCGATCTTGTTGATCACCGGCAGGATCTCCAGGTCGTGTTCCAGGGCCAGGTACATGTTGGCCAGCGTCTGGGCCTCCACCCCCTGGCTGGCATCGATGAGCAGCAAGGCGCCCTCGCAGGAGGCCAGGGCCCGGGAGACCTCGTAGGTGAAATCCACGTGTCCGGGGGTGTCGATCAGGTTCAGGTGGTAGGTGCGGCCGTCGCGGGCGTCGTAGGGCAGGCAGATGGTGTTGCTCTTGATGGTGATGCCCCGCTCCCGCTCGATGTCCATGGTGTCGAGGATCTGGTTCTTGAAATCCCGGTCGGACACCACCCGGGTGGCCTGGATGAGCCGGTCCGAGAGCGTGGATTTGCCGTGGTCGATGTGGGCGATGATGCTGAAGTTGCGAATCTGCTGCATGGCCATGGGCATGGTTCGATTACCTGGGTGCGGGCTCGCTGGCACCTCTCCGGCGCGCCGGGGAGGTGGTCAAGTGCTTTTTAACGGGTGGCTGTCGGGTGTGGCAACGCCCGCATCAGGTGGCCGTGCCGGGGAGGCGGGCGCGCTCCTGCGAAGGGCGCGCCCGCACCTACCGCGCCGGGGGAGGCGATGGCCGCGGGTGCCGGGCCATCGTGCGCCACGAGGTTCCGGTTGGTGGGGAAGCGTCGGGGATGCCGGGAGGCGATGGCCTGATCCGTCCACTCCGACCGGAGCCGGGTTCCTAAAAGCCGGTTGACACGCCAATCCTTTCCATAATATAAACGCCTTAAACTACTGGGAATGCTTTTAGCAGATTGGCCTTGAACCTGTCAAGCCGCCACCAGCGCGGCGTGTGCTCAGGATTTACCCTTGAGCTTCCGGAACCGTCCACCCATGGACTCACTCCGCATTCTCATCGTCGACGATGAGGCCGGCATCCGCGACACCATGCACGAGTTCATCGGGATGTCCGGCTACGAAGCCCTCTCCGCGGCCACGGCCGAGGAGGCCCTCGAGCAGCTCCAGCAGAAGGACGCCGACGTGGTCATCACCGACATCTCCCTGCCGGGGATGGACGGGCTGGAGCTCACCGACCGGATCAAGAAGAACTTCGAGGCCGACGTCATCGTCATCACCGGTTACAGCGCCGATTACTCCTATGAGGAGGCCATCAGCAAGGGCGCCAGCGATTTTCTCTTCAAGCCGGTGCGCTTCGCCGAACTGCTCCTGAGGCTCAAGCGCGTGATCAAGGAGCGGCAGCTCACCCAGGAGCGGGTCAAGATGCTGGAGCAGCTCCAGACCCTGGCCACCACCGATGGGCTGACCAAGCTGTTCAACTCCCGGCATTTCTACAACCAGCTGGCCCGGGAGGTGGACCGCTCCAACCGCTACAACCCGCCCCTGTCCCTGCTGCTGTTGGACATCGACCACTTCAAGAACTACAACGACTCCTTCGGCCACCTGGAGGGGGACAAGGTCCTCATGCGCCTGGCCAAGATCATCAAGTCCTGCCTGCGCAAGCTCGACACGGCCTACCGTTACGGCGGGGAGGAGTTCACCATCATCCTCCCCGAGACCAGCGGCGCCGAAGCCGAGACCGTGGCCCACCGCATCAAGGCCGCGGTGGAGAAGGAAGGCTTCCACCCCGAGGCCGACAACCCCCAGACGGTTACGGTCAGCATCGGTGTTACCCAATACCACCCCGGCGAAGAATTGGCGGCCTTCATCAAACGGGCCGACCTGGCCATGTACCAGTCCAAGCAGGCCGGGCGCAACCGGGTGACCCCGCTCTTCGATTGAGCCTCGGTCCGGCCGGGCGCTCCTGCACGCGGCGCCCTGAAGGCCGCGCCCGATCCGCTTCCGCCTACCAGCGCTCCACCTCCACTTTCAGAAAGAGATCCCCCGCCTCCCCGCCGGCCGCGCGGCGCCCCAGACCCCGCAGGCGCAGGGTGGTGCCGTCCTGGGTGCCGGGGGGGATGGTCACCCGCACGGTGCGTTTGCTGAAGCCCGAGGGGATGCTGACTATCTTGCGCACTCCGGCAAGGGCCTCGAAGGGCGTGATGCGCACGCCGCCGAAGATGTGGGGCGTTTCCGGGCTGGCCTGGGGGCGCACCAGTTGGAGGCGGTGGGAGGTTTTCTGCGGGGTCATGGCCCGCAGGCGCCGGGAGAAACCCGCCTGGGGCAGCCGGGTGGCCAGTTTCAGCAGCACGATGCCCCCGACGAACCCCCCCACGTGGGCCCACCAGGCGATGCCCGTGGCCGCTCCGTGGCTGCCGGCGGCATTGAGAAACTGCAGCAGGAACCAGATCCCCAGGAAAACGACGGCCGGGATTTCCACGAACCAGGGGATGAAGACGATGGGGATGAGGGTCAGGATCTTGGAGGTGGGGAACAATACGAAATAGGCCCCCATGACCCCGGCAATGGCCCCGCTGGCCCCGATGGTGGGGATGGGGGAGCTGGGGTTGAGCATCATGTGGGCCAGGCCGGAGACCCAGCCGCAGGCCACGTAGAACACCAGGTAGCGCAGGGGACCCAGGCGGTCCTCGACGTTGTCGCCGAAGATGTGCAGGGACCACATGTTGCCCAGGATGTGCCAGAAGCCCCCGTGGAGGAACATGAAGGTGAGCAGGGAAAGGAGGTTGCCCGCCAGGCCGAAATAGGCCGCCAGCTCCGGGTTGGTGAAGCGCGCTGGCACCAGGCCGTAGGTGAAGACGAATCGCTCCAATTGGGCGCCCTGGGTCAGCTGGACCAGGAAAACCAGGCCGTTGACGGCGATCAGCAGATGGTTGACCACCGGGATGCTGCGGGGGCGTATGGTGTCGCGGATGGGTATCATGGCGCCTCGGGCGGCCGGCAGGTCCTCAGGTGGCGATGATGCGCAGGCTGATGTCCATGCTGCGGGCCGCATGGGTCAAGGCGCCCACGGACACGATGTCCGCTCCGGTGTCCAGGAGGGCGGCGAAGTTCCCGGCCCCCACGCCGCCGGAGATTTCCACCAGGGCCCGGCCGGCGATGAGCGCCACGGCGGCGCGGATCCCGTCGGCCTCCATGTTGTCCAGCATGATGACGTCGGCCCCGGCGGACAAGGCCTCGCGCACGCCCGCGAGGTCGCTCACCTCCACCTCGATTTTGAAAAGGTGGGAGATGGCCTCCCGGGCGCGGGTCACGGCCGTGGCGATACCGCCGCAGGCGGCGATGTGGTTGNNATGAGCACGCCGTCGCTCAGGGAAAGGCGGTGATTCACGGCCCCCCCCATCCGCACGGCATACTTTTCCAGCAGCCGCCATCCGGGGATGGTCTTGCGGGTATCCACGAGGCGCGTCCGGCACCCGGCGGGCAGGCGGTCGACAAAGGCGCGCACCTGGGTGGCGATGCCCGAGAGGCGCTGGAGAAAATTGAGGGCCGTGCGTTCCCCCATCAGGAGCGGCGGGAGGCGGCTGTGGACCTCCAGGAGAATGGCGCCCGCGGCCACGCGTTCGCCCTCCCCGAAACACACCCGGCAGCGCGCGTCCGGGTCCAGGCGCCGGAAGACGCGTTCGGCTACCCAGGCCCCGGCCAGCACCAGGGGCTCCTTGGCCAGCACCACGGCCCGGCCTTCGGCTCCCGGCGGCACCAGGGCCTCGGTGGTCACGTCCCCGCCGGCCATGTCTTCGGCCAGCGCCAGCTCGATCAAATGGTCGACCGCCCTTTCCAGGGCTGGCGTACTCGGCATGGGTCCATCTCCCCGGCCCGTCAGCCGGCCAGTTCGCGGATGCGGTCGAGGTGGATCTGCAGCTGGGCGCGGCGTTCCGCCAGAGCCGCCTGCTTGTCGCGCACCTTGAGCACCACGTCGGCGGGGGCCTTCCTGAGAAAGTCGTCGTTGTTGAGCTTGCGGTTGACGCCGGCGAGGTCCCCGTCCAGCTTGGCGATTTCCTTCTCCAGACGCCCGGCTTCCTGTTGGAAGTCGATGATGCCCTTGAGGTCCACAAAGATGGTGGCCTCCCCGATGACGGCTGTGGCCGCCGCAGGGGGCTTGGCGCCCGCGCTGCGCACCTCGAGGCTGGACAGGCGCGCCAGGGGCAGGATCAGGTCCTGGTGGGCCGCGAGATCCCGGCGCACGGCCTCGTCCGCGGATTGCACGATGGCCGAGAGGTTCAGGCCTGGGGCGATGTTCATCTCCCCGCGGATGTTGCGGATGCCCGTGACCACCCGGATCAGCAGGTCCATGGTGGCCTCGGCCGCGGGATCCGCGTAAGCGGCCCCGTCCGGCGCGTCCACGGGGAAGCCGGCGCGCATGATGGAGCCCTCGGTGCCGGGCAGCTTATGCCAGATCTCTTCGGTGACGAAGGGCACGAAGGGGTGCAGCAGGACCAGCAGGTCCCGGAGCACCCGCCAGAGGGTGGCCCGGGCGCTGTCCCGGGCGGCGGTGTCCCCCTGGGCGTAAAGGGCGGGCTTGGCGGCCTCCAGGTACCAGTCGCAGAACTCGTGCCAGGTGAACTGATAGAGGGCCGATGCGGCCTCGTTGAAGCGGAAGGCGTCCAGGTGGGCGGCCGTCTGCCGGGCCACCGCGGCCAGGCGGGAGAGGATCCAGCGATCGGTCACGGGGAGCGCTTCGGCGGCCTGCGGGGCCGGCGTGCGCTCCAGGTGCATGAGGGCGAAGCGCGCCGCGTTCCAGAGCTTGTTGATGAAGTGGCGGTAGCCCTCCACGCGCTTCTCGGACATCTTCACGTCGCGCCCCTGGGCGGCGAAAGCCGCCAGGGTGAAGCGGAAGGCGTCCGTACCGTAGGTCTCGATGACGCTCAAGGGGTCGATGACGTTGCCCTTGGACTTGCTCATCTTCTTGCCTTCCTCGTCACGCACCAGGGCGTGCACGTAGACCTCGCGGAAGGGCACATCCCCCATGAAGTGGAGGCCCATCATCATCATGCGGGCCACCCAGAAGAAGAGGATGTCGAAGCCGGTCACCAGCACCGCGGTGGGGTAGAAGGTGTCCAGCAGGGGGGTTTTTTCCGGCCAGCCCATGGTGGAGAAGGGCCAGAGGGCCGAGCTGAACCAGGTGTCCAGGACGTCGGGGTCCTGCACCGGGTGCGCATGGCCGCAGGCCGGGCAGGCGGCGGGGGCTTCCAGGGCCACGGTGATCTCGCCGCAGGCGCCGCAGGTCCAGGCCGGGATCTGGTGGCCCCACCAGATCTGACGTGAGATGCACCAGTCGCGGATGTTGAGCATCCAGTCGAAATAGGTCTGGGTCCACATCTCGGGCACGATGCGGGTGCGCCCATCCCTGACCGCGGCAATGGCCTTCTCGGCCAGGGGCTGCACCTTGACGAACCACTGGGTGGAAAGGTTGGGCTCGATCACGGTTTTGCAACGGTAGCAATGCCCCACGCTGTGCCGCAGGGGCGCGGTCTTCTCCAGCAGCCCCAGGGCCTCCAGCTCCTGGACCACCTGGCGGCGGCACTCGAAGCGCTCCAGGCCGGCGAAACGCCCGGCGTCGGCGGTCATGCGGCCGTCGTCCCCGATGACCTTCACCCGCGGCAGGCCGTGGCGGTTGCCGATCTCGAAGTCGTTGGGGTCGTGGGCCGGGGTCACCTTGAGCGCCCCGGTGCCGAAGGCCATGTCCACGTAATCGTCGCGGATGATGGGGATGGGGCGTTCCATGAGGGGCAGCACCACGTGGTCGGCCGGGGTCTGGCGGAAGCGCTCGTCCTGGGGGTTGACGGCCACGGCCGTGTCCCCCAGCATGGTCTCCGGCCGGGTGGTGGCCACGGTGATCCCCCCCTGGGCGCCCTGGAAGGGGTAGCGGATGTAGTAGAGACGGCCCTCGATCTCCTCGTGCTCCACTTCCAGATCGGCCAGGGCCGTGTGGCAGCGGTGGCACCAGTTGATGAGGTACTTGCCGCGGTAGATCAGGCCCTGGTGGTAGAGGTCCACGAAGACCTTGCGCACGGCCCGGGAAAGGCCCTCGTCCATGGTGA
>DJGG01000265.1:0-2485 GCA_002432195.1 Desulfobacteraceae bacterium UBA5852 | reverse complement strand
GAGAGCTTCTGCTCCTGCTTGAGGCGTTTCTCGACGACGGCCTGGGTGGCGATGCCGGCGTGGTCGGTGCCCGGCATCCAGAGCACGTTGTCGCCGCGCAGGCGCCGGTAGCGGCAGAGGATGTCCTGCAGGGTGATGTTCAGGGCATGCCCCATGTGGAGCACCCCGGTGACGTTGGGGGGCGGGATGACGATGGCGTACGCCGGCGCGGGGCTCTCCTCCTGGGCGGCGAAGAGGCGGGCCTCTTCCCAGCGGCGGTACCACGTGCTCTCCACCTCGCGGGGTTCATAACCTTTGGTCAACAGATCGGGTGACGCGTTCTTCATGCTGTGCACTCCTGGCGGGCGCTTCCGGGCCGAAGGGCCGTGGGCGCCGGCAAACGTCAAGGCTTCCGGGCACGCGACCGCCCCGCGCGGGGCGCGCATCGCTGCGCTTTCCGCTGGGGGACGGCCGCGGTGGGCGTAATGGTTTCCGGGGGACGGTGCCGGGGGTCCCGCGCAGAAAAGGGGGATTGCGCCAATCCGCGCTGCGGTTGGCTGCCGTCGGGCGATGGCTCCGGCCGCCTGTGGATCAAGCGTGCCTCAGGCGGAAACGTCCCGTCGCGGGCGGGGGCATGGTGCGGCCTGGAGGTGGATGGTCCATGGGGGCACGGGGGCCGGCGGCCAAGGCCGGTCCGCCGCCGGAGGCCGGCCGGTCAGCGCTCGTCGGCATCGTCATCGAGCAACTGCCGGCGCAGGTGCTGGATTTCCCGCGACACCGTGCGTTTGATGGCATCCTCCAGCAGGCGGTCGATCTTCTCGGCGTAAAGTTTGCGGATGACGTTCTCCAGGGCGGCCTCCACATTCTCCGCGGTGACGGTCTCCTCCAGGAGGCGGCGCCGGTCCGGGGAGGGCGGCCGGCGATCACCGGTGCTCAATTCGGTGTCGAGCATGTCGATGGCTTCGGACAGCTCCTGGGTGCTGAGATTGAAATCGAGATCCTCGTCGGTGATGACCCCCAGGTCGGCTTCCAGGTTGAGGGTCAGGGAATCGCCGCCGTCGCGGCCGGCGGCCGCCGCATCCCCCTGGGGTTCGGCCGGCAGGTCGCCGATGCTGAAATAGAGCTTCTCCTCGGTTTCCGGGGCTGTCCCGGCATCCTGCCGAGCATCGGCCGCGGGGGTTTCGAGGGTCTCGGCGCCCAGGTCGAAAAGGTCTTCCTCCCCGCCGGCGGGGGCGATTACCGGGGCCTTTTCCGCGGCATCCGCGAGGAGCAGGAGATCGTCCTCATCCCCGGAGCCGGCGATCACATCGGTGAGATCGATGATCTCCTCCCCGTGGGGATCCGACGCCACCACCTCGGTGAGCTCGATGATCTCCTCCCGGTGGGGATCCACCACGTCGGTGAGCTCGATGATCTCGGTATCGTCCGGCACGGCCTGGCGCCCGGCGCCGGAGCCGGCGGGGAATCCCGCCTGGGGGGGAGCGGAAGCGGGCCTTTGCCTGGGATCACGCCGATCGGCCATGGGAGCGCCTCGTTGGCTGGGTGGTGAATTTGTGTTGTTATTGCGGCACGTTATGTGTATAAAAATTCGGATCAGCCTACCACGCGATCACGGCAGTGTCAAGCTGTATGCCGCCGGAATGGCCGTGCGGCGGCGCTTGGCGGGTCGTGACCGCTCCGGGGGGATGTGCATGCGCCGTTTCTTCATCGACCCGTTGGCCTCCGGCCAGACCCAGGCCGCCATCCGCGGCGCCGATGCCGCCCATATCCGGCGGGTGCTGCGCCTGACGGCCGGCGAGCGGGTGATTCTGGTGGACGGCAGCGGCTGGGAGTTTGCGGCCGTCATCCGCCGCCTGGGCCCCGACCGGGTGGATCTGGACGTCCTGGAGCGTGCGGCCGGCCGCAGCGAATCACCGCTGGCCATGGTCCTGGCCCAGGCCTTCCTCAAGGATCGCAAGATGGATGACCTTATCCGTCCCCTGACCGAGCTGGGGGTGACGGAGTGGGTCGCCTTTCCGGCCCGGCGGTCCGTGGCGGTGCCCCACGCGGCGCGCCTGGAGGAGCGCCTGGCGCGCTGGGAGCGTCTGGCCCGTGAAGCGGTCAAGCAGTGCGGCCGCGTGCGCGTGCCGGCCGTCCGGGCCGTGGAGTCCCTGGAGGCCGTGCTGGCCGAGGGGGTGGCCTGCGACCGGCGGCTCTTCTTCTGGGAGGACGCTCGCGATCGGCCTTTGGCGGCCGGGAGTGGGGCGGTAGAGGCTCCCGTGGCGCGCATCCTGGCCGTGGTGGGCCCCGAAGGGGGCTTCACCCCGGAGGAGGCCGCCGCAGCCCGGCGCGCCGGTTTCACCATGGCCGGCCTGGGGCCGCGGGTCCTGCGGGCCGATACGGCGGCGCTCACGGTCTGCGCCCTGCTCCAGCATCGCTGGGGAGATTTGGGAGGCCGGTTGACGGAGTGAAACGCTCTTCCGGCGGCCGGCGGCGTGCCCGGCCCGGAGCTTGCGGCCGGCGGGCG
>DJGG01000192.1:16728-17328 GCA_002432195.1 Desulfobacteraceae bacterium UBA5852 | reverse complement strand
GGCTTCTCCACAGGCTCCGGCGAGGCTTGGGATAAACGGCGTCTCTGGCCGAAAGATGCCGCCGCAGGCGGGATCGCGGACGATAGGGAGGGAACCGCACCCAGCATGGCAACGTTCTCAACGGCACGCCTTTCCCTGGCGAACCCCTTTATCACCCTGGTCATCGGCGGCTGCCGCAGCGGCAAGAGCCGCTATGCGCTGGAACTGGCCCAAGCGCTTCCTGCCCGCCGGCGGGTCTACCTGGCCACCTGCGTGCCCCGGGATGGGGAAATGGCCGAACGGGTGCGGCGACACCGGGCCGAGCGGGGCGCCGGCTGGATCACCCGTGAGGAGCCCCGGGACCTGGTGGCGGTGGTGGGGGAGGAGGCGGGCCCCCATCAGGTGCTGCTGGTGGATTGCCTGACCCTCTGGGTCTCCAACCTGCTCCTGGAGCACGAGTGCGAAGAGGCTGTGACCCAGGCCGCCGACGCACTGGTGGGCGCCCTGGCAAAGGCCCCGGGTCCCGTGATCCTGGTAAGCAACGAGGTGGGCCTGGGGATCGTGCCCGACAACCGCCTGGCGCGCCTCTTCCGGGACTGCGCCGGTCAGGTGAACCAGGCC
>DJGG01000192.1:15922-16702 GCA_002432195.1 Desulfobacteraceae bacterium UBA5852 | reverse complement strand
CGCCTGCGCCGGGACCGTGGTCTGGAGCGTGGCGGGGATCCCGGTGGCCATCAAGGGCGCGCTTTGGGAGCCGACTTGAAGATCTTGGCATGGACAAAGTCCCGGCGTTGGCGCCTGCTGCCAACTTTTCGACCTGCCGGGCCATGCCTGGGGCTTGAAAGCGGCTCCGCCCTTCCCGGAAGGGGTGGATCAGAAGGTGGGTGGCTCGGGACCGTTTCCCGGGATCGGCCCCCCACCCCGATGGCGCGTCCGGGGTCGGGAGCTTCCAGGACGCGACACCGTGGTCGTCTTCCGGAAGCGTCTTGTTCCGGCGTGCCCGATGGGGGTGCCAAACGGTTCGGTTTGGCTTGTTTGTAAGGAAGGGTCCATGCGCGCTTTCATCGCCGCCCTGCAATTCATCACCGCCATCCCCCTCGGGCGCGGCGGGTCCTGGGACCCCCGGGGGATGATTCCCCATTTTCCGCTGGTGGGCCTCCTGCTGGGGGGGATCCTGCTGGCCGTGGACGCCGTGGCGGTCCGCTTCTGGTCGCCGGCGGTGGCCGCCCTGGTGGATGTGGTGGCGCTGGCCGCCCTCACCGGCGCCTTTCACCTGGACGGTTTGGCCGACACGGCCGACGGCCTGTACGGGACCCGCGGACGGGAGCGGGCTCTGGAAATCATGAAGGACAGCCGCATCGGTGCCATGGGCATGATTGCCGTGGCGCTCTGCCTGGCCGTCAAATGGGCCGGGATCAGCGGCCTGGATGCCCAGCGGGGTTGGCTGCTGCTGCTCGTTCCGGC
>DJGG01000192.1:15756-15916 GCA_002432195.1 Desulfobacteraceae bacterium UBA5852 | reverse complement strand
GGCCGCCATGCTGGTGGGCATGCGGTTTCTCCCTTACGGGCGGGGTGCGGAAGGCACGGGGCATTCCCTGTTCGCCGAGCCTCTGGGGCCGGGCATCTTTGTCGGCCTGCTGGTCGTGGTGATGATTTCCCTGGGACTGGGCTGGCCCGGGACCCTGGTG
>DJGG01000192.1:14291-15697 GCA_002432195.1 Desulfobacteraceae bacterium UBA5852 | reverse complement strand
TCAACGGCGGCTTTGCCCTGGTGTGCGTCGGCCTGCTGGCCTGGTACCGCCGCAAGGTGGGCTGCATCACCGGGGATATGCTGGGGGCCATGACCGAGGTCACCGAGGCGGGCCTGTTTCTGTTGATGTCGGC
Source organism: Desulfobacteraceae bacterium UBA5852 (assembly GCA_002432195.1). GTDB lineage: Bacteria > Desulfobacterota > Desulfobacteria > Desulfobacterales > UBA5852 > UBA5852. The sequence goes on along the minus strand of DJGG01000192.1, from coordinate 15,564 downwards.
AAAGGGGGCGCTATGATCCGCGGACACGGCGGCAACATTCACGATCTGGCCCGGGCCTGCGGTTGCCGGCCGGAGGAGATCCTGGACGCCAGCAGCAACGTCAATCCCCTGGGGCCTCCGGAGGGCCTGCTGGAGCACCTGGCCGCGCGCCTGGGAGCGGTGCGCGCCCTGCCCGAGGTGGATGCGGGATCCATTGTGGCGGCCTATGCCCGGCGCTTGAGCCTTGCGCCGGAATGCCTCCTGGCGGGCAACGGCAGCACCCAGTTGATCTACGACCTGCCGCGCGCCCTGAGGTCCCGCCGGGCGCTCATCGCCGGCCCCACCTATGCCGACTACCGGGACGCCTGCCGGGTCAACGGGGTTCCCACGGATTGGTTCCTGGCCGAAGCCCAACGCGGGTTTGTCCCCGACAGCCTGGCCCTCGAGCGGGCCGCCGGGGGGGTCGATACGGTGTTCATCTGCAACCCCAACAACCCCACCGGGGCGCTGATCCCCGGCGACACCCTGCGCCGCCTGTGCCAGCGCCGGCCCCGGGTGCACTTCGTGGTGGACGAATCGTACCTCCCCTTTGTCCCCGGCGGGGAGGCCCACTCCCTGGTTTCCGCCTGCCCCCCCAATGCCGTGGTGCTCCACTCCCTTTCCAAGATCTACCGCCTGCCGGGGCTGCGCATCGGTTTCGCGGTGGGCCCGCCGGAAACCATCCGGCACCTGGCGGGCTTCATGCTCCCCTGGAGCGTCAACGCCCTGGCTCAGGAAGCCGTGGCCTACCTGCTGGAGCGCCCCGAGGCCACGGCCGCCTTCGAGGAGCAGTCCCGCCGGGTGCTGGCCGCCGAGCGGGAGCGCCTGACAACGGCCCTGGAAGCCATAGGCGGCCTGACGGTCTTCCCGAGCGTGACCAGCTTCCTCCTCGTGAGGCTGCCGCAGGGGATGACGTCACCGGAGCTCTGCGGCCGGCTGGCTCCCCAAGGCATCCTGATCCGGGATTGCAGCAATTTCAAGGGGCTTAGCCCGCGATTCGTGCGGGTTTCCTTGAAATCGCCGACGGCCAACGACCGGCTCTTGGCGGCGCTCACGGCGGCACTGACCGGCGGGCGGGCCGAGGAGCGCACCACATGAGCCCCGAGCTGGCCCTGCTGCTGGCCTTCGGCCTGGACCTCTGGGTCGGCGACCCCCCCGGCTGGCCCCACCCCGTGCGCCTCATGGGATGGGCCATCGAGCGCCTGGAGGCGCCCTTCCGGCGCCTGCCCGTCCCCCTGCGGGCCAGTGGGGCGCT
>DJGG01000192.1:10115-14259 GCA_002432195.1 Desulfobacteraceae bacterium UBA5852 | reverse complement strand
GCCCCGGGCTTGGGATGGGCCCTCGAGGTGGCGCTGCTGGCCACCTGCCTGTCGGTCAGTTCCCTGGCCGAGGCCGCCCGGGCCGTGGAACAGGCGCTTCGGGGCCCGGGCCTGGAGGCGGCCCGCCGGGCCGTGGCCCTCATCGTGGGCCGGGAGACGGCGGCGCTGGATCCGGCCGGGGTCAGCCGCGCGGCCGTGGAATCCGTGGCCGAAAACCTGGTGGACGGAGTGGTGGCGCCGCTCTTCTTCGCCGCACTGGGGGGAGCGCCGGCGGCCTTGGCCTACAAGATGGTCAACACCCTGGACTCCATGGTGGGCTATCGCAACGCGCGCTATGGGGAATTCGGCTGGGCCTCGGCCCGCCTGGACGACGCGGCCAACCTGCTGCCGGCCCGTCTGGCCGTCCCCTGCATCAGCGCCGCCGCCGGCTTGTTGGCGGGCAGGGGGGGCCCGGCCTGGCGTATGGCGCGGCGGGATGCGCGCCGCCACCTCAGCCCCAACTCGGGGTTTCCCGAAGCCGCCGTGGCCGGCGCCCTGGGCCTGCGCCTGGGGGGACCCAACATCTATCACGGGGATCTGGTCCCCAAGCCCTGGATCGGCGACGGGCGGGGGGAAGCCGGACCGCGGGACATCCGCCGGGCCTGCGACCTCATGGTGCTGGCGGCCCTGGTGGCCCTGGCCGGAAGCGTGGGGCTGACGGCGCTGATCTGACCCGCCGGCGGTCGCCGACGCCGGTGCGAATCGTGAAATCGGTTTAAGGCGCAGTTTATCCACAGCCTGTCAATCCACCCAACCAGCCCAACGATCCCAGGTCTTATCCATGGCCGACCCGTGCTTCCCCCGACTGCCGCGCTCCTGGAAGGGGCGCTACCCCTTCCGCCTGGGGACCACTTCCTTCATCTACCCCGCCGACTACGTCCCCAACGTCCTGCGCCTGGGGCCTTATCTGGATGAAATCGAACTGCTCATGTTCGCCAGCGGACCCGGCGACCTGCCTTCCCGGGCCCTGATCCGCGAACTGGCGGGGCTGGGGTCGGACCTGGCCATTGCCTACAACGTGCACCTCCCTACGGACATCTGCCTGGGGGCCGCGGACGGCCGGGCCCGGGGAAATGCGGTGGACACCCTCCGGCGCTTCCTGGAGCGGGTCGCGCCCCTGGCGGCCACGGTCCACGTGCTCCATTTGGAGCTTGGCGGCCACGCGCCGGAATCGGACGGCAGCGCGCCCGCCGCCTGGCTGGAGCGGACCGCGGTGAGCCTCCAGGAGCTCCTGGCCGGGGGGCGGCAGGGCGCCGGGCTGGCCGTGGAAGTCCTCGACTACCCCTTCGCCTGGGTGGAACCCCTGGTCCAGCGTTTCGGTCTGGGGGTCTGCGTCGACGTGGGGCACCTGGTCCTGGCCGGCCGGGGAATCCGGGAGGTGGTTGAACGCCACCGGGACCACCTGCCCATCCTGCACCTCCACGGGGCCGCCGACGGCCGGGACCATCTCGCCCTGGGGGCGCTGCCCCCGGCGGCCGCCGCTGAGGTGGCCGGGTTGCTGGCGGATTTCCGGGGCACGGTCTCCCTGGAGGTTTTCGACTTCCCCAGTCTCCTGGACTCCCTGGCGTGCCTGGAGGCCCTGGTGCCGCCCGGCGCCGGCGGCGACCCTTGACTTCAGAGGCCTGTTCTGACATTGATTTCCGGAATTTGTACTATTTTCTGACAGCCTGTGGATCAACACGTATCGGGTCGCAATCCCGCCGTCGGCGGGATCTTTCGGCCCGAGACGCAGTTTATCCGCAGGCGGCTGGGGACGCAGGGGGTCTGTATGGGGCGAGGGTACACGGGCAAGATACTGTGGGTGGATCTCTCCCTGGGTGAGATCCGGGATGAGGCCATCGACGACCGCGTCTACGAGGCCTGCCTGGGGGGCATGGGCCTGGGGGCCCATTTCCTCTATCAGCGCATCCCCGCTGGGGCCGACCCCCTCGGGCCCGACAACGTGCTCGGCTTTCTGCCCGGTCTGCTCACGGGCACCGGCAGCCTGTTCACCGGCCGATGGATGGTGGTGGGCAAGTCCCCCCTCACGGGGGGCTGGGGGGATGCCAATTGCGGCGGGATGTTCTCCGCGGCCATCAAGCGCTGCGGCTACGACGGAATCTTCGTCCGGGGCGTCAGCCCCCAGCCGGTCTACCTCTATGTCACCCACTCCAAGGCCGAGCTGCGGGATGCCGCGGACCTCTGGGGCCAGGATGCCGTGGAGACCGAAGCGATCCTGGTGGCGCGCTGCCGGCGCAAGAAGCGCCCCCAGGTGGCCTGTATCGGGCCGGCCGGCGAGAACCGCTCCCTGATCGCCGGGGTCTGCACCGACCGGGGGCGCCTGGCGGCCCGTTCGGGCCTGGGGGCCGTGATGGGGGCCAAGCGGCTCAAGGCCCTGGTGCTGGCCGGCAGCCGGCGCATCGAGCCCCACGACCGGGAGAACATGCACCGTCTGAGCCGCCGCTGCAACCGCTGGGCCCAGTTCCAGATCCCCTTCGTCTCCGGCCCCGTCATGGCCACCCTGGGGGCCTGGATGCGCCGCCTGCCGCTGCAGACGGCCATGGACGGACTGCTCTTCAAGTTCATGCTCAGCAAGTGGGGCACCACCTCCATGAACCAGATGTCCGTGGAGATGGGGGATTCCCCCATCAAGAACTGGAAGGGCAGCAACGAGGACTTCGGTCCCAGGCGCTCGGCGGCGGTGAACGCGGACGTCTTCAAGGCCTGCGAGGTGGTGAAATACCACTGCACCTCGTGCCCCATCGGCTGCGGGGGCATCTGCCGCACCGAAGGGCGCTTCCAGGAGACCCACAAGCCCGAGTACGAAACCGTGCTGGCCCTGGGGGGGTTGTGCCTCAACGAGGACCCGGCGAGCATCTTCTACCTGAACGAACTGCTCAACCGGGCGGGCATGGACAGCATTTCGGCCGGCGCCACGGTGGCCTTCGCCATCGAGTGCTTCGAGAAGGGGCTGATCACCCTGGAGGACACCGGCGGTCTGGAGCTTGCCTGGGGGAATGCCGCTTGCGTGGTGGCCCTGGTGGAGAAGATGGTGCGCCGGGAAGGCATCGGGGACCTGCTGGCCGACGGCACCCGGGTCGCCGCCCGCAAAATCGGCCGCGACGCAATGCACTACGCCATGCAGGCCGGCGGCCAGGAGCTGCCCATGCACGATGGCCGCAACGACCCCGGCTACGCCCTGCATTACGCCGTGGAGCCCAGCCCCGGCCGGCACACCGTGGGCTCCCAGATGTATTACGAGATGTACCGGCTCTGGAAGCGGGTCCCGGACCTGCCCAAGCCGTCCATGGTCTACCGCAAGTCCACCAAGTACCTGGCCGACGAGGTCAAGGCGGTCTGCAGTGCCGCCTGCAGCAAGTACCTCAATGTCCTCAACGGCGCCGGGGTCTGCCTGTTCGGCGCCTTCCTGGGGACGGACCGGATCCCGGTCTTCGAGTGGCTCAACGCGGCCACCGGCTGGCACCGTACCCCGGAGGACTACCTGGAGGCCGGGGCCCGCATCCAGACCCTGCGCCAGGCCTTCAACGTCAAGCACGGGGTCGAACCCCGCCGGAATTTTCCCCCGGACCGCACCCAGGGGCTGCCGGCCCTCCACCGGGGCGCCAATCGCCGGCGTGCCGTGGATCTGGAGCAGATGGCGCGGGACTACTGGCGCCAATTCGGATGGGACGAGACCTCCGGCAAACCCCTGCCGGAGACCCTGGAACGACTCGAGCGGGAGACCGCCTGATGCCGGCGTGCGCCAACCATCGCGAGGGACACGTGAGCCCCATGGAAACCCGACCCCTGCCTGTTTTTGACCGCAAGGCCTGCATGGCCTGCAAGATGTGCGTGGACGTCTGCCCTGTCAGCTGCATCGGGGTCGAGGAGGCCGGCGGCACCGGCGACCCCCACGGTTACCCCTTTCTGGCGTCCCCCGACGCCTGCACCCGCTGCGGCTGGTGTGCGGAAGACTGCCCGGTGGCGGCGGTGTCTCTGGCGGCCGCATGACGGGCCGGCGGCCTGCGCCGGGTTGCGTCCCGGGGCACGGCCATTCCACCCCACGCTTAGCAGCCTGTGGATAAACAAGCATCGGGCTGAAAAGCAAGGCGCGGTGCGATGCGCA
>DJGG01000192.1:2961-9993 GCA_002432195.1 Desulfobacteraceae bacterium UBA5852 | reverse complement strand
GTTTATCCACAGGCTGCTAGGAGACCATATGGCGACCCGTTGGGAATACAGGGATCACGGCCCCATCCGCGAGATCCTGCGTTGCGCCTACCTGACGCCCATGCTCTGGTTCATGGGGCGCGCCGTGGCGGCCGCGGCGGCCGTGGATACGGACGTGCGCCGGGAGTTCGACACCCTGCCGACGCCCTTCACCTTCGCCCTGGGGGTCTGGCCCGCGGGGCCGGCCATGGTGGTGGCCAAGGGGGCGGACGGCCGGGTGCGTTACCGGGGAGGACGCACCGCCGGTGTGGATATCGACCTGCTGATGCAGATCAAGCACCTGGAGACCGCTTTCCAGATGTTCACCTTCCGGGAAAGCACGGCGACGGCCTTTGCCCGCAACCGCCTGCTGGTGCAAGGCGATGTGGCCAACGCCGTGCCGGTGGCGCGGGTGCTGGACATGACCGAGGTCTACCTCCTGCCGCGCGTGATCGCCCGTCTGGCCGTCAAGCGGATTCCCCGCTGGAAACCCTGGCGCACGTGGATCGGCCGCCTGCGCATCTATTGGCGAACCCTGTGGGGCTATTGAAGGGAACCCAGCATGCACCTGCCGGAACTTGTCGAATTCGTCAACCCCGTCAAGACCCTTTGCGGGCGGCGGGCCCTGGAGCATCTGCCCTTCGAGCTCCAGAGCCTGGGGGCCTGCAAGCCCCTGGTGATCCGCAGCGACGATGCCGCCAGCCGCGACCGGCTGCGCCTCCTGGCCCGCGTGTTGGGCCAGGCCGGCCTTTCCCTGGGGGACGCGGCCGGAACCCCTGGGCACCCCGGACCGTCGGACGTGCAGGACCTGGCCGCCATATACCGGGACAAGGATTGCGACGCCGTGCTGGTCCTGGGGCAGGGAGCCCTGGTGGACCTGGCCAAGCTGGTCAACCTGACGGTCTCCGCCGGGGCGCTGGACATCGCGGAGCTGGACACGGGCGGCAGGGGCCTGGCAGGCCTGCGCCCCCTGGGCGTGATTCCCACGGGCGTCCCCACCGGGGACGAAACCACGGGGTCGGCCGCCCTTGCCGGCAAGACCTTCCGCGGCCCCCGGCTGGCGCCGCGCCTCTGGGTGCTGGACCCCCGGGTGCTCGGGGATGACGACGCCGCCACCACGGCCGACTGCTTCTGGACCACGGTGACCCATGCCGCCGAAGCCATGCTGGGCCCCGGGGCCAACGCCCTGAACAGCAGCTGCGCCGCGGCGGCCTTGAAGCTGGCGGCGGCCTACGGGCCGGCCGGCATCGAGGGGCGGGCCACGCCGGAGGACCGCCTCTGGCTGGCCAACGGCGCCGGGCTGGCCGGGGTAGCCTTCGACAACGCTCCCGCGGGCCTCGCCCACCGGCTGGCCGTCGCCCTGGCGCCTGAGGCCCGGCAGCCCGCCGGCCGCCTTATGGGGGTCCTGCTGCCCCACGTGCTGGAGGACGCCATGCACTCCGGCGACGACCACGTGGCGGGCCTCCTGCAGCCCCTGGCGGGCATCGCCGTCCATGCCGCGACCCCTCAGGACCAACGGGCCTCCCAGGTGGTCGCCCGTCTGCGGCAGCTGCTGGTCCGCTTTTACCTGGCCACCGGAGGACGCACTCCCCGGACCCTCGAAGACGCCGGCCTGGCGCCGGCGGCGCTGGAAACCGCGGTGCCGGGAGGGCCGGTGGCCGAAGCGCCGGAAGAGCGCTTCCGGGAAATCCTGGCGGCGGCCTGGGGGGGCCGGGGAGGGGACCCATCCCCAAGGAGACATCCATGACGCATCCGGCGTTCTACGAATTCGGCAGCCCCGTGAGGGTGGTCTCCGGACTCACGGCCCTGGAGCGCATCCCAGGCCTCCTGGAGGATCTGGGGGCGGCGCGCCCTCTGGTGATCACGGACAAGGGGGTGCGCGCCGCCGGCCTGGTGGATGTGCTCACGGGCGCCCTGGGCAACGGCCTGGAACCGGGGGGGATCGCCGACGAAGTGCCGCCCGACTCTTCCGTGGCGGCCGTCCGGGAAGTGGCCCATCGGTTCCGGGAGGCCCGGTGCGACGGGATCCTGGCCTTGGGGGGCGGGTCGGTGCTGGATACGGCCAAGGGGGTCAACATCCTGGTCTCCGAAGGGGGCGACGATCTGATGGCCTATAGCGGGGCCGGGGCGCTGAAACGCCGCCTGAAGCCCCTCATCGCCATTCCCACCACCGCCGGGACCGGCTCCGAGACCACGCTGGTGGCGGTCATCAAGGACGCCGCGCGGCAGGTGAAGATGACCTTCGTGAGCCACTACCTGATACCGGACGCTGCCGTGCTCGACCCCCGCATGACCCTCACCCTTCCGCCCCACATTACGGCCGCCACGGCCATGGACGCCCTCACGCATGCCATGGAGGCGTATACCTGCCTGGCCAAAAACCCCCAGAGCGACGCGGCCGCCCTGGCGGCGGTGGCCCTCATCGCGGAACACCTGCCCCGGGTGATGGCGGCGCCGGGCGATGCCCACGCTCGCCTGGCCCTGGCCAACGCGGCCACCCTGGCAGGCATGGCCTTTTCCAACTCCATGTGCGGCATGGTGCACAACCTCGGCCATGCCGTGGGCGCGGTCTGCGGCGTGCCCCACGGCACCTGCATGGCCATTTTCCTGCCCTACGGCCTGGAATACAATCTCCACAAGAACGGCCCCCTCACGGCCGAGCTGCTCCTGCCCCTGGCCGGCCCGGAGGTCTTCGCCCGGACGCCGGCATACCATCGGCCTTTCCGGGTGATCGAGGCGGTGCGGCAGCTCAATCGCCACCTCCGGGAGCGCACCGCCGGTCGCCACGCCTGCAGCCTCCAGGAGGTGCGCGACGCCCGCGGCCAGGCCCAGATTCCCCGGGAGCGCCTGCCGGAGATCGTGGCGGCCGCCATGCGGGACGGAACCGCCATCTACAACCCGGAGGATCTGGACCGCGAGGACGTCCTGATGGTGCTCACCCAGGCCTGGGAGGGACTGCCCCTGGATCGCACCCGGGTGCGCCAGGGATGAGCCTGGGCCGCCAGCCGGGAAGGGTGGACGCATGCCGGGGCTGATTGTTACCGCCAGCAACCGCATGGAGCGGCTGATCGAGGAGCTGGCGGCCCTGGTGCGCGACCCCCTGCCGGACCCCTTGACCCCCGAGACCATCGTGATCCAGAGCCGCGGGATGCAGCGCTGGGTCTCCCTGGAGCTGGCCCGCCTCAATGGTATCGCGGCCAACTGCTATTTCCCGTTCCCCAAGAAGTTTCTGGGCGAAGTCTTCGCGGCCTATGTGCCGGAGTTGCCGGAGGCATCGGTCTACGACGGAGACCAGCTGCTTTTCCGCATCCTGGCCCGCCTGCCGCGCCTGGCCGGCCAGGACCCGGCCTTCGCCCCGGTGCGGCGCTACCTGGGAGACGCGCCCACCGGCCGCAAGGCCTTTCAGCTGGCCGGACGCATCGCCCGGGTCTTCGACCAATACCTGGTGTTCCGGCCCGACCTGGTGCGGGCCTGGGAGAGGCCGGGCGCCTCCGGAGTCCCCACGGACGATTGGCAGGCGCGCCTCTGGGTCGATCTGGGCGCGGGTGTGAGCGAGCCCCACACCGTGGCACTGGTGGCGCGCCTGGAGCACCTCATCCAGGCCCACACCCCTGCGCCCCGCCGCCTGCCCCCCCGGGTGGCGCTCTTCGGCATTTCCTACCTGCCGCCCCTCCACCTGCATGCCCTGAGTCTCCTCGCCCGGGTCATCCCGGTGCACCTTTTCCTGCTGAACCCCTGCCGGGAATTCTGGGGCGACATCGTCTCCGACCGGGAAGCCCGGCGGATCCAGCGTGCCCACGCCCCGGCAACCCCCGGCCGGCCGGAGGAAGACCTGCACCTGGACCGCGGGCATCGCCTCCTGGCCTCCCTGGGAGCGGCGGGGCGCGACTTCATCGGCCTGATCAGCGGCTTCGAGGCCCAGGTTCGGGAGTGCTACGAAGAGCCTCCCGCCACCTGCCTGTTGGAGCGCCTCCAGGCGGATATCCTGAACCTGCGGGAGCCCGCTCCCGGGACTCCTCGGGCTGCGGACTTCGCCGCGGACGGATCCATCCAGGTGCATGCCTGCCACTCCCCCTTGCGGGAGGTGGAGGTGCTCCACGATCTTCTGCTGGACCTGTTCCAGACCGCTGCGGATGTCGAACCCCGCCACGTGCTGGTGATGACCCCGGACATCGAGGCCTATGCGCCTTACATCCATGCGGTCTTCGGCGCCCCGGGGGAGGAGCGCGGCCGGATTCCGTACAGCGTGGCCGATCGCCGCCTGCCGCGGGAAAGCCTGCTGGTGGAGGGATTCCTCTCCCTGCTGGGTCTGCACCGCTGCCGCCTGGAGAGCTCCCGCGTGATGCGCCTGCTGGATTTCCCGCCCGTGCGCAAGCGTTTCGGACTGACCGAGCAGGACCTGCGGACCGCCGCCCGCTGGGTCCGGGACAGCGGGATCCGCTGGGGGCTGGACGCCCGGCACCGGGCCGCCCAGGGCTTGCCCGCCGTGGCGGACCACACCTGGCGCGCCGGCATGGACCGCCTGCTGCTGGGTTATCTCATGGACGGCGGCGGGGAAGAGCTGTGGGACGCTCTTCTGCCCCACCCGCCCATCGAGGGGGACGAGGCCCGGGTGTTGGGGCGCTGGCTCTACTTCGCGGAGATGCTCCTTGTCCATTATGCAGAAATAAAAAATCCAAAGAAACCTGGCGAATGGAATAAATATATTCAATGGATGCTTGATGTATTCGTCGCACCGGACGACGACACCGCCCGGGAACGCCAGCTCATCGCGGCCCTGGGAGCGCGCCTGGAAGAAAGCGCGCGGGAGGCAGGCTTCGATGCCCTCCTGGGGGTGGAAGTGCTGGAAGATTTCCTTGCCGCGCACCTGGACCGCGAGAGTCTCGGGGGAGGGTTTATCACCGGGGGAGTGACTTTTTGCGCACTGCTGCCCATGCGCAGCATCCCGGTGCCGGTCATCGCCCTCATGGGCCTCAACGCCGAGGATTTCCCCCGGGACGAGCGCCCCCCCGGTTTCGACCGCATGGCCCGCCAGCCGCGTCCCGGGGATCGCTCGCGGCGGGCCGACGACAAGTACCTCTTCCTGGAGGCGCTGATGGCGGCCCGCCGCCGGCTCATTCTCACCTACGTGGGGTTCGATGCCCGGGATCAGGTGTCACGGCCGCCGGCCGTGCCGGTGAGTGAGTTGCTGGACGTGCTGAGGGAGGACTACGGGTCATCCGAGGAGCGCCTGGTGACGCGCCATCGCCTCCAGGGATTTGCCCCCGCGTATTTCGACCCGGCATCCCAGGAGCTCTTCAGTTACTCGTCAACCCACCTGGAGGCGGCCCGCAGCCTTGAACGCTCCCGTGGGCATGCCGAACCGCGTCCGGCTTTCTGCAGCGCTCCCCTGGCGGCTCCGGAGGCCTCCGCGGGGCCGGTGGACCTGGGGGACTTGAGCGACCTGTTGATTCACCCAGCGCGCTTTCTCCTGGAGCGGCGCCTGGGAATCGACCTGCGCCGGGAAGCCGTGGTCGAAACGGATCGGGAACCCTTCGACCTGGATCCGGGGACCCGCTATCGCCTGGGGCAAGCCTTGGTGGACCGGAAGCTGGCCGGGGCGGATGGGGAAGCCCTCCAGGAGGTGGAGCGCGCTGCCGGCCGCCTGCCCCCGGCGCCGGTGGGCGCCCTGCGCTTCCGGGAAGTGGCCGATGATGTCCAGGATTGCCTGGGGAAGGCGGACCTGTCGTTTGCGGCCGCCCCCCGTCCCCCCCTGGAGGTGGACCTTGCCCTGGGCCATTGGCGGCTGGCCGGCCGGTTGGATGGTCTTTATGGGGACGGTCAGGTGCTGATCCGCTTCGCCGCGGTGAAAGCCCGGGATCTGCTGGGGGCATGGCTCCGGCACCTCGTGCTGTGCGCCGTCCGCCCGGAGGGCATGCCCCTGGAGACGCGGCTGATCTCCCGGGATCAAATGCGCCGTTTCGATTTCGTGGAGCCCAGTCCGACGATTCTCCTCCGTCTCCTGGACCTCTACCGGGAAGGCCTGCGACGCCCCCTGCCGGTGTTCCCCCGGGCCTCCCTGACCTATGCCCGGGAGGTCCTGGAAAAGGGGCGGGNNNGCCCGAAGCCGCCCGGATCCACGCCCGCCGGGATTTTACTGGCGGTGAGTACCAGCGGGGCGACCTCGCGGATCCTTACGTCGAACTGGCTTGGCGCGGGGTGCCCGATCCCCTGGGAGAGGAATTTGAAGCCTTGGCACTGGAGCTCTACCGTGACGTGTTCGCCTGCTCCCATGCGCTGTGAAACAGGTGCCCGGGGCGGCGTGCGGGTAGCAGCCGGGGGGCTGTCATGAGCGGCCGCATCACGGCCCTGCGCGTCGATCGCCGGGACCCGGGATACCTGCGGGTCTTCCTGGACGAGCGTTTCGCCTTCCGGGTGCCGCTGCTGGAAGGGGCGCGGCTGGCGGAAGGCCAGGAACTCGCCCCGGAGGACTGCCGCCGCTGGCGCCTGGAAGACCAGCGCCGTCAGGCCCTGGGCACCGCCCTGGGGATGCTGGCCCGTCGGCCCCACAGCCGGCGTGAAATCGAGCAGGGGCTGCGGCGGCGCCGCATTTCCCGGGAAATCGTCGAAGCCACCCTCGGGCGCCTGGACGAGCTGCGGTATCTGGACGACGGCGCCTATGCCCGGCAATGGGTCGCCCAACGCATGCGCCAGAGCCCGCGCAGCATGCGGGCCCTGGCCCATGAGCTCCAGGAGCGCGGGGTGGCCCCGGAGGAGATCCGCGCCGCCCTGGCCCAGGCCGACGACCTCGTCATGGCGCGGGCCTGCCTGGCCAGGCGCCGGCGCAGTTGGGAAAGCCTGGAGCCGGAAGCCCGGCGACGGAAAATGCTCTCGATTTTACAAAACAAGGGCTTTTCCTACGACATCGCCCGGGAGGCGGCCGAAGCGCCGGAGGACGTTGAGGAGCGCCCTTGACCGGCGCGCTGGGGGGGCAGCGTCTACCACCCTGTGGATAACAGGCTGTGGATAAACAAG
>DJGG01000192.1:2060-2855 GCA_002432195.1 Desulfobacteraceae bacterium UBA5852 | reverse complement strand
GGCCCCGCCGGCCGCCGACCGTCAAGGCGCCGAAAGGGATTGACAGGTTTCCGGAAGGCTTGTAAATATTGCCATTTATCGGGTTAAAACCCCGGAAGCCGGCGCGCGCTTCCCGTCGCCGGCCGGGGCCCGTGATCATCTCCGCACCCCGGGGCGCCGTGCGCCGCCGGAGCCGCGCTGCCAAGGTTCGCCATGCTGGTACCCATGTCCGTCTATATCCTGGCCGTGCTGGCGGCCAACTACACCGCCACCTGGTTCATACCCCTGCCGGTTTTCGGCCTGGTGTCGGTGGGCACCTTGATCTTCGGCGTGACCTTCACCCAGCGGGACCGGGTGCATCGCTTCGGACGTCGGCGGGTCTATGTCATGATTCTGCTGGCGGCCGTCGGCATGGTACTGGAATCGGTTTTCCTGGGAGTGGAGTGGCGGATCATCCTGGCATCCTTCGTCGCCATCGTGCTCAGCGAGACCGCCGATACCGAGATCTACCATCGTCTGTTGCACCGCAGCTGGGTCCAGCGCGTCACCGGCTCCAATCTGGTGAGCATTCCCCTGGACAGCCTGCTGTTCAACCTGCTGGCCTTTGCCGGCGTCTTTGCCCCCGGCATGTTGCTGGCCATCATCTTCGGCGAGATCGTGGCGAAATTCGCCACCGGTTCCCTGGTGGCCTGCCTGCGCGCGCCGGAAGCCCTGCGCGATACCGTGAGCGCGACGCCCTGAAGGCCTTCGGGCAGGCCGGCGCCCGGCAGGCGGTGGAGCCACCGGCACGCGGCCGCGCTAGCAGGCTGTGGATAA
>DJGG01000192.1:430-2001 GCA_002432195.1 Desulfobacteraceae bacterium UBA5852 | reverse complement strand
TTATCCACAGCCTGCTAGCCGCACGCATCCCATGGAGGAGGCTGCGCTTCCCGGCGCAAGCCGCCATCCGCGCTCGAAGCGCCACGAGGCACCGCCGTGTCAGGGGGAGGCAGGCCAAGCCCATGACCACCGAGAAGGCGACTCCCGAAGGCGTCACCGCCGAGCGCCGCCAGGCACCGCGCTTCGGGGTGGAGTTCTGGATCCAGGAGCACGCGGGGGAAGGTGTTTACTTCCACCGGGTGACCAACCTGAGCATCAGCGGTTTTTTCATCGCCAAGCAACTGCCGTTCCCGGAGGGCCAGGAGGTGGTACTGCGTCTGGAACTCCCCGGCCAGCCTGACAAGTTGGCTGTACGGGGGGTGGTGGTGAGCAATTACCAAGACCCCGACGCCAGGCTGCGGGGCGCCGGGGTTCGATTCCTGGACTTGGACGAGGCGGCCCGCAAACGCATCCAGAACTATCTCGTTAGCGTGGCCCGAGCGCAGGACGCGGCAAAGCTGAGGGTCAACCCTGCCGAGCCGCCAACCCCATCCTATCCGAAACCCTAAGCGACGCGGAAACCATGCCCATTACCACCCTATTGCAAAAGGCGGAACGCTACCCGATCCAGGCGTACCAGAAACCCCGGGATCGCCAGGCGCTGCTGCGCAACTGCATCGCTTTCGCCGGCACGCCCCTCAAGCACCCCCATAACCGCGACAAGATCCTCCTGGTGCCCGATCCTTTCTGTGCCAACACCGTCTACTACGAGATGAACACGGAAGACATCGAGTTTGCCGAGGAACTGCCCAGCCTGGTGACCCCGGGGCAGGAAACGGCCACCATGGTGAGGCTCTGGGTGCGCAAGGGGAGCCTGGCCCTGCGCTGCACACCCTTTATCGTGGCCGACACCACCGGCGGACAGGGAACGGCCGCCTGAGGCCAACGGCGGGGAAGCGGCACCCGGCGTATGCCGGCCGCGAAAACATCCACGGCTGTCAGCCAAAGGCTCCCAACTGACAACGCCGGATGCGAACGCCCAGCGCCTCGCAGGCTTCCGCCACCGCCAGACGGGCGATGGCGCGTCGATCGGCAATCCGCCAGGCCGCGGCGCAGGTGAGATAACCCTCTGTGAGGGCCTCCCGGATGGCCGTTTCCAGATCAGGCGCCACGGAGGGGGCGGCCCGCAGGATCTTTTTTTGGGGACCATAGCCGAAGAGACCCAGCTGGCAGCGCACGATCCGTCCCTCCAGCAGATCGATGGCCATGCCCACCGTGGACGGCGGACAGCCCAATTCGGCCGCCAGGCGATGGGCGCGGGCACAACCGATGGTGCCATCCCGGATGATCTCCCGTAGCCGGTCGGCCAGCGCCGGGTCGGGGCGGGTGCCGGGGGGATGTTTGGCTCCGTAGTGACCGGAATCATCGTGCGTCATGGTGGGACTCTCCTTGGTTGGTGGGCGCGCGGTCGGGGGGGCGCAGGGGTTGGCCGGCGTCCCCCCGACCGCACGCCCGGTTCTAATGGAAACCGCCGCTGCTGGCAAGCCCGCTCCCGAAGGGGGGACCTCCCGCGGCGCCGAGACCCCGATTCT
>DJGG01000192.1:0-393 GCA_002432195.1 Desulfobacteraceae bacterium UBA5852 | reverse complement strand
TTCTCCGGCAGGGCGCGAGGCCATCGCGCCGAAAAGACGGCCCCGCGCAGGCCCTCCGGTCCGCCGGGTCGGTGTTTAATCACAGCATTATAGACTGATGGGAGAAGCGCAATGCCCCAGACCCGATTCATGCCCGCCTTCACCAACCTCGAGGATCTCCGGCGCCACCAGCTGGCGGGCCTCCAATGGACCGTGCAGCATGCCTACCAGGGGTCGCCGGCCTACCGCGCCAAGCTCGACGCCGCCGGCCTCGAGCCCCGCAGCATCCGATCCCTGGACGACCTCCGGCGCCTGCCCTTCACCAGTGCCGATGACCTGCGTCAGGGTTACCCCTTCCCCTTGCGCGCGGTGCCCTTCGACCGGATCGTGCGCATCCACTCCAGCAGCGGCACC
>DJGG01000197.1:10150-22676 GCA_002432195.1 Desulfobacteraceae bacterium UBA5852 | reverse complement strand
GGCCGGAGCCGCATCGACTGGGCCGGCCGTCCGGCCGTCGGGGGCCCCCGCCTCCAGGCCGCCTGGCGGCGGGACGAGACCCGCCGGCGGCGGGCCGCTGCCGCCGGGGTGATCGACTTCATGCCCCTCTCCCCGGATCCCCGCCTGCTGCCCGTGACGGCCTTCCGCCAATGCCTCCAGGCCGCGCTGGCCACCCAGGGGGCCGAGCTGCTCCAATACGGGGATCCCCGGGGTTACGGCCCCCTGCGGGAAACCATCGCCGCCCGCCTGCGCACCCACAGCCTGACGGTCAGCCCCGCGGAGATCCTGATCACCGCCGGGGCCCAGGGGGCCATCGACCTGCTCCTGCGGTTCCTGGCCGGCCCCGGAGAGGCCGTGGCCGTGGAAGCGCCCACCTACCCCCGGGTCTTGGACGCCCTGCGCCTCCACCGCCTCCGGGCGCACCCCGTACCCATGACGCCGGCGGGCATGGACCTGGCGGCCCTGGAGACGCTGGCCGCGCGGGAGCCGCTGGCGGCGGTCTACACCATCCCCAACTTCCACAACCCCACGGGCGTCACCACCGACCAGTCCCACCGCGAACGCCTTCTGGGCATCTGCGAGGAGCATGGCCTGCCCCTGATGGAGGACGGCTTCGAAGAGGAAATGAAGTACTTCGGCAAGTCCGTGCTGCCCATCAAGTCCATGGACCACGGCGGGGTGGTGATCTACCTGGGCACCTTCTCCAAGATCCTCTTCCCCGGCCTGCGCGTGGGCTGGATCGCCGCCCACCGCGACTGCATCGCGCGCCTGGCGCCTCTCCAGCGCGCCATGCTCCTCGGCGGCAACCCGCTGGACCAGGCGGCCCTGGACCGCTTCTGCCGCGCCGGGCACTACGAACGCCACGTGCGCCGCATGCACCAGGTCTACCGGCGGCGTATGCAGACCGCCCTCCAGGCCCTCCAGGCGCAGGTGGATCCCGCCTTCTGCCGCTGGCACCCGCCCGCCGGCGGCTACACCATCTGGCTGCAACTGGCCGGGCGCCTGCGGGACGAGGAAGCCCTCGCCGCCCATCTCCTCCGGCACGGCGTGGCGGTCCTGCCGGGCCGGGCCCACTTCTGCGGCTCCGGCGCGGCCCCCGCCCTGCGCCTGTCCATCGCCCACCTGGACGAGGCCGCCATCGCCGAGGGCGTGCGGCGCCTGGGCCGCGGGTTGGCACGCTTCTACTCGTCACGGGGGGTCCGGCGGACGGGCGCCGACCCCCGGAAAGGCACGCACCCATGACCCCTCCACGGCATCTGCTCAACACCGACTTCCCGCAGCCCTTTCCCCAGGCTTTCAGGGGCGCGGGCATCCATCTCTACGACCAGGCCGGCCGCGCCCACATCGACGGCTGCAGCGGGGCGCTGGTGGCCAATATCGGCCACGGCCAGGCGGCCATCGCCCGGGCCATGGCCGCCCAGGCCGCCGAACTGTCCTATGTCTACCGCTACCACTTCTCCAGCCCCGCGGCCGAATCCCTGGCCGCGCGCTACTGCGCCCTGACGGCGGCACCCATGGGGGCCGCCTACTTCACCAACTCGGGCTCCGAGGCCGTGGAAGCGGCGGTCAAGCTCGCCCGCGTGCGCCACCTGGCCGCCGGCGAACCGGGCCGCTTCAAGGTCATCTCCCGCCACCAGAGCTACCACGGCGTCACCCTGGGCGCCCTGAGCTGGTCGGGCATGCCCTCCCGCCAGGAGGACTACCGCCCCTACCTCTCCGGCGGGTGCCACATCGCACCGGCCTATTGCTACCGTTGCTGGTTTGCCCGCCGGCCGGAGACCTGCGCCCTGGAGTGCGCCCAGGCCCTGGAAGCGGCCGTGATCGCCGAGGGCCCCGCAACGGTGGCGGCCTTCATCGCCGAGCCCGTGGTGGGGGCGGCCCTGGGGGCCGCCGCGCCCCCGGCGGAATACTTCGCCGCGGTGCGCCGGATCTGCGACCGCCACGGGGTGCTCTTCATCGCCGAGGAGGTCATGACCGGCGCGGGCCGCACGGGAGGCCGCTTCTTCGCCAGCGACCATTTCCCCGGCCGGCCGGACATCATCGTTTTCGGCAAGGGGGTGGGCGGCGGCTACTACCCTCTGGCCGGAGCCCTGGTGAGCACCGCCGTCGCCGAGACCATCGGCGCCGGCCGCGGGGGGTTCGCCGCGGGGCAGTCCTATTCCGGCCATCCCGTGGGCATGGCCGCCGGGGGCGCGATCCTCGATTTTTTCCAGGCGCACGACCTGCTCGCCCGCGCGGCGGAAACCGGCGCCCGGCTGGGACGGCGCCTGGAGACCCTGCGCGCCCACCCCTCGGTGGGGGACGTCCGCGGCCGGGGCATGATGTGGGGGCTGGAGTTCGTGGCCGACCAGGCCCGCCGGACGCCCTTCGATCCCCGGCTCCAGTACCATCGGCGGGTTTACGCCCAGGCGCGGGTGAATGGCCTCCTGCTGCTGCCTTCCGGGGGTTGCGACCACGGCCGCGCCGGCGACCTGGCCCTTGTCGCCCCGCCCCTGGTCATCTCGGAGACGGAGGTCGATACCCTGGTGGGGATTTTGGACGAGACGCTCACCCAGGTGGAGCGGGAATGCCCGGCAGACTGCGGATAAACGGCGCCCCAATCCGCCCGCCGGCGTTGCGCCCCTCGCGAAAATGCTCACAACCCTTGAGGTTGCTCCGCTTTTCGCATCCTGCCGCGCCTTGCCCGGCGGCTTGCGGCTTGTTTCTCCGCAGTCTGCCATACGCTTGCGGATAAACAGCGCTCCAATCCGCCCGCCGGGTCTCAGCACCCCAAATCGCGCGGGGGCCTCCAGGGCGCGGTTGACAGCCCTCCGCGCTTTGATCTATCAAACCTCGGTCACCTGCGATGACCGCCACCACCCGACAGCCTGCCATACCGAAAGCGCGCCCATGAAAGCGGAAATGGAAAACATCCCCAGCGGCCACTTGACCTATGAGGAGCTCCACAATTTCGTCAACGCCTTTCCCGCCCTGCTGTGGCGGGTGGAGCGGGTGAAAAACCGGATCGAATATCTCAACAACTATCGCATCGAGCCCCTCGATTCCAACGCGGGCCTTCTGCTCCAAAACCGGGACTTCCGGGTACGCCACGTTTTCCAGGAAGACCTTTACCTGGTGGAAAGCTTCATGCAGGCGGTCCAGAACGGGGAGACGGCCGCCACCGTTTTCCGCCTGCGCGGGGAAGCAGAGGAGGTCATATGGATCAAGCTGACCGGTGTGCTGGACCCTAAAAACCCGCGCTACTACGTGGGGTATATGCTGGATGTCACGCAAACGGCGGGCGTCGTCCAGTCCATCACCACCACCGCCGGTGAAACCGAGGCCATGATCGAGCTGCTGGATGTGCCCGCCCTGCTCCTGGATCCGCGCACCAAAGTGGTCCTGGCGCACAATGCGGCCGCCCGGGAGATATTCGGCTACAAGCCGGAGGAGATGCTCCGGCGGAAGTTTTCCGGCCTCTACCACGAGAGCGCCGAGGGCCCCATCCAGCGGGTCTTCGAGGAGCTGCTGACCGATAAAAAGTGGGGCGGCCGGATGCTTTTCAAACGCAAGGACCGGTCGATCTTTTCGGGGAATTTGCACTTGCGCCTGTTTTTCTTCAGCAGCCGGCAGGTCTTGCGGGCGACCATCCACGACGTGGCCATGGAAGGGGATGCGGCCCAGGAGGGATTCCCCCACCCGTCGGGAGGCGAGCGCGGGCCGCCCGCCTTGCGCAAGGCCGCGACGCGCTTGAAGTCCAAGGTGGCCAAGGTCGCGGATATCTCCAAAGTGCTCGAGATCCTTATGGAAAATCAGGTGGCCCCGGACCGCTTCGATGCCGTCATCTTCTCGGATATCCACGCCAGGCGCAACAAGGTCATCGTCTACACCGCCGGCAATCCCCTCAAGGCGATCCCCGCGGGAGAGACCTACGCCTACGAAGGGACCATTGCGGAGAATATCGACCGCTTCAAACTGGAGCACCTCATCGTCGACGACACCTTTGCCAGCATCAAGGCCATCGACTGGGCCCTTTTCATCCCCAACGGCATCCGCTCCTATTTCGCCAAGGCCTTCTATGAGCGCAAGGTCATGCGCAGCGTGCTCATCCTCTGCTCCACGCAGCGCAACCACTTCACCGCCCAACGCCTGCCGGAATACGAATGCTACTACGAAGCGTTTCTGCGCGGCCTGAAAAACTGGCGGACCCGGCAACGCGGCCCCAAGCACTGAGGCCGCCCTTCCGGCACCCTTCCCCTCCCCGGCCCACAGCGCCACGGGGCGGCCTTCGCGGAATTTGACCCCCGGCCTCAGGCCACCCACCACCTTGCCGCCCCCCTTGCCGGCGACCGTTTACGGCACAAGGGGAGGCCTGGGCCTCCCACGCCGTCCTCGACCACTCCCGCAGTTATCCGTCCCCGAACACCCGGCCAAATTGGTTCAACCAATTAGACGATTAACCCGCATTTTTCGATTGACAACCCAATTTAAAATTTGAGACATAGCTCTTAACGCAATTTATGCGTTTTTGGTTCCACCAATTAAGCCCATTCCGTGGGGGGTCTTTGAAAAAAGAACACCGGGTGACCGCGATGCTTCGTCAGATGGTCGAGGAGTCCGCTTTCAAAACTGGGGATAGACTCCCCTCCGAGCGTGAGCTGGCGGCAAGCTTCCATACCAGCCGGCACACCCTGCGAAGCGCCATGCGGCAGCTTGAAGCCCAGGGCCTGATTCAAGTCCGCACGGGCAGCGGCTGTTACGTCCTTTCCCCCGAGGCCTCCGGGAACTGCCTCCCTCCGCCCGGTTTCCTGATCGAAACCCATGATCTGCAGCACCTGTTCGAGGCCCGCTACCTCATGGAGCCGGTCATCGGCGCCCTGGCAGCCGACAAGGCCTCCGCCGCCGACATCAACGCCCTGGAAGGCTGCCTCACGCGCATCGGACGGGCCATCGTCACGGCCCAGCCCGACGAGATGGACGCCGCCCACCGCGGCTTTCTCAACCGCATCGCCGCCTGCACCCGCAACGCGCTGCTGGAGATGACCGCCCGCCAACTCGGGGCCACCAGCCGGTTTTTATTTCGGATCTTCGAACGCTTCGAGCGCGCCGAGCGCGAGGCGGTCTTTGCCGACTATGTGTCCATCGTCACCACCATCAAAAGCGGCAACGCGGATCTGACCTGCGCCCAGATCCAACAGCACATTCTCCGCGTTTGCCAGCTGCTGATCCGCTACGAGGCCATCGAACTGCCCGACATCATCCAGCGCGCCATCCGGGAGAACCCGGCCGCCAGGGACTGAGGCCATGAACCGCAAGACATTCTTCAAAGCCGCCGCCGGCCGGCTCCTGCGCCTGGCCGAGATGTCCGCCGCCGGCTGGAGCGCTCCAGGCCGCCATCCCCAGCCGGAACCCCCGGAGGACGACCTGGACGCGCTTTTCCTGGATGCCATGCGCCTCGGCATCGATCCGGCCGGGATCGACCGGAGGCATCTCAAGACCCTATTAGCGCAACGGTCACCCGCCCCCTATCCGCCCGCGGGTGACACGTCCGGCAAAGGAGGTGATGCCCAACCCGGAGCCGACGGCTTCTCATCTCCACAATCTGGCGTGTAACCAACCGGATGCAGGTCTCGCCCCTATCACCGACCCGGCCCAGAACGCCGAGCGGATCTCCGCGGGCGGCAACCTGCACGACCGCAACTAGGAGGTGTTCGATGGACGTGAGCCGCGTCAACTATCTGGAAGCACGCAGGCTGGAGAAGCGCTGGCCGGGGCCGATCCCCGCGCTGGTCAGCCTGGTGCTTACCCTGGCCGTCTTTTACGTCACGTGGTGGATCTTCCAGGACCCCCGCGGCTGGATGCGCATGTACACGCCCTACGTGGGCTACATGTACACCCGCTGGTGGCTGATCATGCTCATCTGGATGGTCTATCTCTTCGATTTCTGGCCCTTCAAGCGTTCATGGCTGATGCGGGCCCACCCCCTGCTGAAGGGCGCCATTCTGTCCGCCATCTCCGTGGGTATCCTCTACGTGCTCATCAAGGGCTTTTTCGAGGGCCTGCTGGGCAATTTCGGCCTGGCCTACTTCAATCCCCATCAGCTCACCAAGCTGCCGGGGGTCACGGAATTCTTCGCCATCGAGTATGCCGCCCTGGCCTGCCTGATGTTCGCGGCCATCGCTTCCTGGCTGAGCCCCGCCTGGGTGGTCGCCTGCGAGGAGGTCCCCTGGCAGGGCATGACGCAGCCGGGCAAGGGCATCAGCATCCTGGTGATGACATTTTTCCTGAGCACCGTGATCTTCTTCATGACCATGCACTCCCACATGGGCATCCTGTATTACCCCTGGCAGTACTTCACCTCCATCGCGCCCCCCTATTGGGAGAAATTCGCCGACACCGTTTCCGGCAACTTCCACGTGTCCTGGATCATGTGCTGCACGGTGACCGTGTGGATAGTGGAAACCATCTGGGAGCGTTTCCCCTTCACCCTGATCAAGACCAGCTGGCTGCGGCGCCTGGTGGCCTTCTTCGGCATCATCGCCATCGCCCTGGCCCTGCATTTCTTCCTGTATTTCGCCCAGGAGCTCACCTGGGGCGAAGCCATCCGGGGCACCCGGCGAGATGCGGCGCCGGATTGGCGCTGGCTGCACGTCGGTGAAATGGCGGTCTTCTTCCTGGTCCCGGCCCTTTTCATCACCTTCTACTGCGGCAACTGGCCCAAGAAGTACAGCCTGCCGGTGAATGTCCTGGTCCGGACCCTCGTGACCCTGGTCGCCGCCGTCCTGCTGTACCTCTTCTACTATGCCACGTCCCACACGTTTCTCGGCACGCAGAAGGGCTTTTCGCACCCCCAGCAATTCCCCATGATCCCCACGATCTGGCTGATCAACATCTGGCTGGTGCACCACTGGTTCATGGACAACTGGCCGGCGTGGAAGATGGTCCCCAAGACGGCCGAGGAGATCGCCGCCGATCACACGGCGGCCGTCGAGCAAGTCCGGCAGGTCCGCTGGAATCCCGCCCTGGGTTTGGGTCTGGGGGCCGGCGCCCTCTGCGGACTGGCCTTCTACTTCATCTCCCTGAACCTGCTGCCCTGGTTCTACCGGTCCATCACCGTGATCAAATAGGCATATGAGGAGGCGCCATGTCTGAATCCAAAGAACAAATCAGCCGCCGCGACTTTTTCAAGGGCGCGGCCATGGGTGTCATGGGCGGGGGGCTCCTCACCATGGGGCTCTATTCCTACTCCCCCTGGCGCACGTCCCATTTTCCGGAAAAATCCCGCAAGATGGCCGATATCGGTGCCTGCAAAAGCATCAAGGTCACGAATATTTCCGAAACCAGCTGGTTCAGCAACGCCGACCTCATGGGCGACATCAAGGGCGCCGGGGGCCTGCTGGTCAACCAGTACAGCTACAATTGGCCCCCCTTCGGCGACGGCACCGGCCTGGGCAAGGGCTCCTACGAAAAGGGGATCGCCAAGATCAAGCACCTCCTGCCCCAGGATCTCGACGAGGCCTGGGCCATCGCCGAGAAGCTGGCCGTGCACCCGGAAAACGCCGGCGGCTTCGCCTGCTTGATCGAACTGGAGGAGACCAACGGCAAGCCGCACAAATATCTTCTGGACAGCGGCTGGTCCTACAAGTGGACCGACGAGTGCTTCCGGCGTGAAGGCATCGATCAGATGCTCGTAAACCGCGAGATCGAAGCTCTGTTCATCTCCCACGAGCATTTCGATCACTTCTGGGGCCTGCCGGTCACCCTGAAGTACGATCCCACCATTACCATCTACATCCCGGAGGGCTTCTATCCCGAGGGTCTGCAATACCTCAAGGATGTCGGCCACAAGGGCAAGGTGGTCACGGTCAAGCCCGGCCTCAATCCGGTGGTTCCGGGCTTTGCCTCCTTTGTTTTCGCCATCCCCATCATCTGCCGGGTTTATGGCGAGCAGTCCCTCTATTTCAACGTCAAGGACAAGGGGCTGGTGAGTGTAACCGGCTGCTGCCATCAGAGCATCATCCAGTTCGCCGAGACCGCCTACCAGGAGATCAAGTACGAAAACGACCAGCTCTACGGGATCTACGGGGGCCTGCACATCTCCCCCTTCGAGGACTGGGACCCCAAGTACGACGACCTCGTCATCTCGCTGGGCAAATACGGGTTCCAGAAGATCGGCTGCAACCACTGCACCGGAATTCTTTGCGCCAAGAAGTTCATTGAAATGGGCTACCCCGTGGTCCGCGGGACCGCCCGGCACCGGTCGAAGGATTCCGCCTACCTGGGCAACGGCGACCAAATCGGCTTCGGCATCGAAGTCTGAAGCGGTACCTGGACGAGGCGGCAGGCCGCAGCGAACGGCCTGCCGCGTTTACCCGAAAGCGAGGTCAGCATGCTGCGGAAAAAGACGACCCTGTGGGCCGGCGTCCTGGCGTCGGTCCTGTGGCTGATGGTGTGCGGCTTCTTCGGTCCCAAGGTCAGCCCCGAAATGAAGGCCGTCATCGACGCCTTCGACAATCGCACCCGGCGCGCCGAAGCGCTCGCCCAATACGGCGCCCCGGGGGTGGTACCGGTGGAGCTGACCCTTTGCGAGATGAGCAAGCCGGTGGTGGTCAAGGTGGAGGAAACCGAAGGTATCGTCGTCTACACCTTGGAGTCGCGGGTGGAGAAATGCGAGCACTCCGAGGCCGCCGCGGGCACCGTGCGGGTGTTCGACATGGGCTGGCAGGACGGCAAAATCGTGCGCTTTGCCTGGAAAGGCCCCAAGAGCGGCAAGGTGGAGTACTGAAGGCAGGCATAAATCCAGGAGGCAACCATGAAAAAGGCGCCCATGTCGGCCTTTATCGGCCTATGGCTGATGCTCACCGCCCTGAATGCTTCAGGCGAAATCATCCCTCCCATGAAAGCGTGCATGTCCGCCCACGGCTCACCTGAGGAATATCGCCGCGTTCTGGAGAAATACTGCGAGCCCGGCATTATCCGCCAGGCGATGGGACTGCTGGTGATCAAGAATCCCTATGTGGTTCAGACTGAAATGGATGGGCCGTTGACCTGCTATACGGTGGAAGGAACCACCGTCGGCACTTCAAGCGAAATGCCGGCAGATATTACCCAGATTTACAAGGTCTGCTGGCTGAACGACCGTATCTTTTCCCTAGAGTTTTTCGGAGCCAAGCCTTCGCCCCGGCATGTCGTCATCCCGGAAATGCAGGAGTGCATGGCTGCCCACAGCTCCAAAGAGGCCTACGCCAAGGCTCTCCAGAAATACTGCGACCCGGGCATCATGCGCCAGGCCATGGCGCTGCTGGTCATCAAGGAACCCTACGTCACCATGGTGGAGCAGGATGGCGCTTCGACCTTCTATACGGTGCAAGGCCGCACCGTCGAGACGTCCAGTGAAATCCCGGCAGATACCCTCCAGTCCTATCGGGTGGGTTGGAAGGGGGGACGTATCGTAACGCTGGAATTTTTGGGCGCCGTTGGTGGCACCCAGGTGCAGTAGGCCGTGGTGCCGCAAGTATGCGACTAAGTCCATTCTTCATGGGCGATATCCAGGCCCGGCCCGACACCGGCATCCAAGAGCTCCTGCGGGCCATTCTCATGCGGGCCAACTTCGTCCCGGCCGTCCGCCATGTCCTGGGCTGGCGGGGGGTCCGCTTCAGCCGCACCCACGCGGATGCCTGGACGGCCCGCATCAAAGGGCAGGCGGGCGTTTTCGGCATCCAGTTCACCGGCCTCGGCCCGATGGCGCATGGCGT
This sequence comes from Desulfobacteraceae bacterium UBA5852, assembly GCA_002432195.1. Lineage (GTDB taxonomy): Bacteria > Desulfobacterota > Desulfobacteria > Desulfobacterales > UBA5852 > UBA5852. The sequence goes on along the minus strand of DJGG01000197.1, from coordinate 12,921 downwards.
CCAGGGGGAGTTGGCCCTCCACTATTTCCCCGCCCCCGAAGAGGAGCTGGTGGAGGCCTGCTCGCTGGCGGCCGCGGCGGCAGTGCAGCAGGCGGATTACCTCCAGTGGGTCCGCGAATTCCCGTCGCATCCCGGATTCAGCCAGCTCTTCCGTGTGGGCGGCCTGGCGCTCAGCGTGAACCTTCCCCCCTCCACGCTCGTGTTGAGTCTGGAGAGCGCCAACCGGCTGCGGTCCGTGGCCCGGGACGGCGTCCGCCTCCCTCGGGGCGATCGGGAGGTCGAGATCATTCCCCCGGGCGGCCGGGATCAGGATTTTCCGGCCTGGGAGGTGGCCCTGGCGTTCTTCGAAGTTCTGGCCGCCTCGGCGACCTTCAATCTCGGTGAAGCGCCGGCCCTGCTGCAAGACCGGCGCTTCGCCGGATCGATCGGCGCCTACGACTCCGGGGGAGCGGCCCGCCGCATTCCCGACCCCGACATCTGGGTCCGGCGTTTGGACTTGGCCTATGGGGTCGACGCGGCCGCCGTTCTGGAAGCGTCGAGCGACGGTGACGGCGGCTCTGCCGTCTTGAGCCGCGACCGATGGCGGGCCGGTGACGGAAGCTCCCCCTGGGCCCATCGGGCGTGGTGGACGGCGCACGACCTGGAGCGCCTCAAAGGTGTCGACCGGAAGTTCCTCGGGGTGGATGAGAGGCCGGCCCTGATGGTTCTGACGGGCTTTCTGGGGGCCGGCAAAACCAGTTTCCTCCAGCATTTCATTGAGTACCAGACCCAACGCCACCGTTTCGTGGCCGTGATCCAGAACGAGATCGGCGCCACCGGCCTGGACGGCCGGCTGGTGGAGGACAATTTCACGGTGGTGGAGATGGACGAGGGGTGCGTCTGCTGCACCCTGGCCGGCAACCTGAAGAGCGCCATCGCCCAGATCCTCTCCCGCTTCCAGCCCGACACCATCGTCGTGGAGACCACGGGACTCGCCAACCCCGCCAACCTCCTGGACGAACTGGTGGCCCTGGAGGAACTGGTGCGCTTCGACTCGGTGGCCACTGTCGTGGATGCCGCCAATTTTGCGGACTGCCTGGCAAGCACCCACGTGGCGGCCGATCAGGTCCGCACGGCGGACATCCTGCTGGTCAACAAGGCGGACCTCGTCGCTGCCGACCGGCTCCCCGAGCTGGAACGGTCCCTGCGATGCCTGAACCCCCGTGCCGCCATGATCTTCTGCCGCCACGGCGACATCAACCCGGGCATGCTCTTCGGCGTGGACACCCTGACCGGAGGAGACCCCGTCCCCCACGCCGGGCCCAAGCCCGCCTCGGGCGCCTCCCGCACGACCCACCTTCAGGATCACATCGAGAACCTGAAAATCAGCCTGCCGTCACCGGTGGACCGGGCCCGCTTCCTTGAAGCCGTCGAACAGCGCATGCCGGCCGGCGTTTTCCGCATCAAAGGCCTGGTGGAGTTTGCCGACCGGCAGCGCCCCGAGGTGTTCCAGTATGTTGGGGGACGCTACGAACTCTCGGACGCCAGCCCCTCCGAGGGGGAATCCAATTTCCTCATCGTGATCGGCCGCCACCTCGATCCGCCGGCCTTGAACGCCCTATTCGCCTCCGTGCTTGCCGCAGAGGCCCCCCGCTCCACCCAGGAATCTCCCCAGCGCTGAACATCGCGGCGACCTGGCCGAAGGCCCCGATCCCGACCGCGGCGGGGAATATCGACCCGGGCGCGGTCTGGCGGCCGCCGGCCGCCCATGGACCGACGGGCCTCCCCTCACGCCACGGACGCCACCAGGACCCCGGCCGGGTCGTCCGCCAGGGCGATGTCCACGGCTTTTTCCGCGTGGATCGCGGTGGTGTCGAAGAGGGGCACGGGGGTGTCGGCCTGCCCCACCAGCAGGGCGATCTCCGTGCACCCCAGGACGACCGCCTCGGCCCCGCGGCGGGCCAGGTCCTCGATGACCTCCAAGTATTGCCGGCGGGAGGCCTCCCGGATGGTCCCGCGGCAAAGTTCGTCGAAGATCACCCGGTGCACGCCTTCCTGGTGATCGAGGGGCGGTACCAGCACCTCGATCCCGTGGCTGCCGGCCAGGCGCCCCTTGATGAAATCCTCCTGCATGGTGGGCCGGGTGCCCAGGAGTCCCGCCCGCCGGATGCCTCCGGCGACCAGCCGCGCCCCCAGGGCATCCGCGATGTGCAGGACGGGGATTCCCACGGCGCCGGCCACCTGGGGAAAGACCTTGTGGATGGTGTTGGTGGCGATCAGGAGGAAATCCGCCCCGCCGGCCTCCACCCGCCGGGCCGCGTCCGCGACGACGGCGGCGGTTTCCCCCCAGCGGTCCGCGCGCATCAGGGCCTCGATTTCGCCGAATTCCACGCTGTAGAGGCAGATCCTGGCGGAATGCAGGCCCCCTAGGCGGTGTTTCACGGCCTCGTTGATGATGCGGTAGTAGCTCACCGTCGACTCCCAGCTCATTCCTCCCAGCAATCCGATGGTTTTCATGGGGCTCCCTTCCGTGGCGGTCCACAGGATAGAACATGTCGCGAACAAGTTTTTTGGTTACGGCCCGGCGTTGCACCCTCCGGTCAAGTTGTCAACCTACCGCCGCAGGGCTGCGGTTTGACGTCCGGCGGCAACACCGGGCGGGAACCATGATCCGCTTTTTGAAATGAGTTCCCATGCAGTGCCCCGGAAGTAACATGAAAACTCCGAATGGTCTTATTCCCTGGGTGGGAGAGGGGGTAGGGGGTTGTCCCTCCCAGGGAACGGGCAACTGT
>DJGG01000197.1:9586-10143 GCA_002432195.1 Desulfobacteraceae bacterium UBA5852 | reverse complement strand
GGCAAAACTCGCCCTCAAGAGCGCCTGAGCCCCGGCGCTGCCCACAAGGAAGATAGCGAGGGCGCACTTGGCACGTGGGGGCACGGATGAAGCCTGTCGCGGCGCCGGGGCCCAAGCGCTCTAAAGGGCTCAAACAGTTGCCCGTTCCCTGGGAGGGACAACCCCCCACCCCCATCGATAGATACAGGTAACTTGCTTCCGGGCCACGACACGATTGTCTGACGTGTCCGCTGCCCGCCTTCCTGACACCGGCATACGATAAACGGACGGATACGGATATTCAAGGCTCCGGCCGGACCCGATGGTGGCCGCACTGCCGAGCTCCCTGGCGCCAGGCGTCCGGCCGAGCGGCGCCACCGCATGGCTTGCGGTATGGTGGTGGATGGAATCCTTGCGGCGGCCCGAAAGGAAACCGCCGACCTCAGCGCCATGGCCGGCCATGGCCGCAACCGGGTGGCGTGCATGGCGCACCGCCGGGTGACCGGGGGCCGCTACCGGCGCAGCGGCCGGCCGCTGCGGGTTATCAGGCTGTGGATAATCTGCGCCTCAGGCCGAAA
>DJGG01000197.1:5985-9534 GCA_002432195.1 Desulfobacteraceae bacterium UBA5852 | reverse complement strand
CGGCCCGATGCTTGTTTATCCAAAGCCTGTAATGCGTGACCGCCCGGCGGAATGAGGCTTTATCCGCGGGCCACCTCCTCCCCGGACCGCCTTCCTGCAGACGCCCTCCTTGGCGGCTCTCTTTTTCGCAACAAAGCCCTCGACATCGCAAGATCGCCATAGACAGATTGACGGCCGCTTTGCGATGGTGACGCTGTCAAACTCCTTTTAGAGACCTTTGAACTGCGGGGCCGGTGGGAACGACATGCCACAATACCTGAAGTGCCCTCTAAGAACGTGATCCCGGGCGTAGTTAACATTCACATTTTCAAGGGAGGTGCATCATATGGATACATTAACGAAAATCGCTCAGTTCGTTGAAAAGGGTCAGATCCAGGAGGCCAAGGAGGCCACGCAAAAGGCCTTGGATGTCGAAAAAATTCCTCCCATGGAAATCCTCAACAAGGGGCTCATCGTGGGACTGGCGGCCGTGGGCGAGGCGTTCAGTTGTCAGAAGGCATTCGTGCCCGAGCTCATGACCGCGGGCATGGCCATGAAGGAGTCCCTGGAGCTCCTGCGCCCCTCCTTCGAAGCCTCGGACAGCCCCCCCATGGGCACCGTGGTCATCGGCACCGTGGAGGGCGACGTCCACGACGTGGGCAAGAACATCGTGGCCATGATGCTGCAGGGCGCGGGATTCAAGGTCCATGACCTGGGCATCGACATCCCCGCGGCGAAATTCGTGGAGGCGGTGAAGCAACACCAGCCGGAAATCCTGGCGCTTTCTGCCCTGTACACCCCCACCCGTTTGGCCATGGCCGAAACGCTCAAGGCCATGGAAAGCAATGGTCTGCGGACCAAGGTCAAGGTGATCATCGGCGGTGCCCCCATCGACCAGAATTTCTGCAACCTGATCAAGGCCGACGGCTATGCGCCGGATGCGCCCCAGGCGGTGCAAATGTGCAAAAAATGGCTTGCCTAGCTCACGGTGCGGGTTCAACCCAAACGGGCGTCAGGAGGAATCAACATGTTAGACGAAAAAATCTATGTGGATAGACGGCAGACGATCAACGAACTGCGGGCCAAAAGCGAGAAGATGACCCCCCGGGAGCGCGGCCTCAAGGCCATCAACCACGAGGAGGCCGACCGGGTGCCCATCGACAACTGGATGGTGCCGGAGATCAAGAAGCGCTGCATGACCTATTGGGGCCTGGAGAATGAAGCCGAGCTCCTGGATTTCCTGGGCGTGGACATCCGGGACAACTACGGGCCCGCCTACGTGGGGCTGGAGTTCAAGACCCACCCCGACGGCACGGTGGAGGATTTGTGGGGCGTCCGGCGCCGGAAGGTGGTTTACGGCAAGGACACCGACCACCAGGGCACCTTCACGGAAGTGGCCCATTCGCCCCTGGAGCACATGAAAACCGTGGAGGAAATCAACGCCTACGACCGCTGGCCGTCCCCGGACTGGTGGGACTATTCCAAGGTCAAGGCGGAAGGCGCCGCCTGGCACCCCAAATACTTCGTGCTCAATAAGGGCGACCGCCTGGACCGCACCGCCCAGCTCAAGCCCATGATGTACCTCCGGGGCATCCAGCAGACCTTCGTGGACCTGGCCATGAACCCCAAGATCGTGGAATGCATCCGCGACCACGTCGTGAACTACTTCGTCAATTACAACCCCAAGGTCTTCGAGGCCAGCGGCGGGGAATTCGACATGTTCATGATGGGGGACGACATGGGCGGCCAGGGCGGTCCCCTGATCGGCCTGGAGATGTGGCGGCGCTATTTCCGGGACGGGTTCCGCAAGTACTGCGACATCGCCCACAGCTTCGGCCTGAAGGTGATGTACCACACCTGCGGCGACGTCTACGCCCTCATCCCGGATTTCATCGAAAACGGCCTGGACTGCCTGCAGTCCCTCCAGCCCCAGGCCACCAACATGGACATCAAGCGCCTGAAAAAGGAGTTCGGCAAGGATCTCAGCTTCCAGGGCGCCATGGACATCCAGCAGGTCCTGCCCCTGGGCACCCCCGAGGATGTCCGCAAGATGGTGAAGTACGCCATGGACAACGCCAAGAAAGGCGGCGGCTACATTATCTGCACATCGCACAACATCCAGGTGGATACGGCCATCGAGAACGTGGCGGCCCTCTTCGAGGCCTATCACGAATACGGCGTCTACTAGTCCCGGCGATGGGCGGCTGCCGGCCGAACCCGTGGCCGGGGCCGCCGGATGCTGAAAGGGTGGTGCTCACCACATGGAAATCATCGGCGAAAAAATCAACACCACACGCAAGGCCGTGGAGGCGGCGGTCCGGCAGCGCGACGCCGCCTTCATCCAGGACCTGGCGCGCCGCCAGGCCGAGGCCGGAGCCGCCTTCCTGGACGTCAACTCCGGCTTGCCCCTGGACCCTGAAGAGGAAGCCGCGGACTTCGAGTGGCTCGTGCCCTTGATCCAGGAAGCGGCGGATATTCCCCTGTGCCTGGACACAGCGCACCCCAAGGTGATCGAGGCGGGTTTGCGCCGGCACAAGGGGCGCGCCATGATCAACTCGGTCAACGGCGACCCGGCGGTGCTGGAATCCATTCTGCCCCTGGCCGGACGCCATCACTGCAAGGTCATCGCCCTCACCACCAGCCGGGAAAAGAAAATTCCGGCCGGCAGCGCCGAGCGCTTGGAGATCGCCAAGGCCATCGCCCGCCGCGCCCAGGACCATGGGGTGCCCCTGGAAGATATCTATTTCGACCCCCTGGTGCTTTCCCTGGCCACCGACCAGAAAAACGCCCTGGTGTTCCTGGAGACCTTGAAGGCCATCAAGCAGGAGCTGCCGGGCGCCAGGACGGTCTCCGGGTTGAGCAATATCTCCTTCGGGTTGCCCCGGCGCAAGCTGCTCAACCAGGCTTTCCTGGTCCTGGCCGGATTCGCGGGCATGGACGCGGCCATCGCCGACCCCACGGACAAGGCGCTCATGGCCATGGTGACGGCCTCCGAGGCCCTGGCCAACAAGGATGCCTATTGCGCCGGGTATTTACGGGCCTTCCGGGAAGGCCGGCTGGACATGTAACAGCGCCCGGTCGGCGTCAGCCCCAGAGGTCGAATGGGGGACTTGGCCAACGCTGCCCGGGAAACGCCAATCTTAGAAAGGGGGGGTGTTCCATGAGAAGGATCTTTTTCATGATCTGTGCGGCTTTGGTCCTGGTCGGGACCGGCGCTGGCTGTTCAACGGATACCGCCACGTCGGACGCCATGAAAGAAGTGAATCTGGCGCTGGTCAAGGGGGTGGAGGGTGCGGCCCAAGGCAAGCTGGTGATCAACACGTCCAACGGTACCGACGTCGCCATCCAGATCAGCGGGTTGGACCCCAAGGGCCTTTACACCGCCTTCTTCGTCAACACCAAAAGCCTGATGTTCGAAGGCATCGGCCCGGCGCCCCATTCGCTCACGGTCAGCGAAACGGGAGATGTGGATCTCAAGACGACCATGAAGAAGGATATCTACAAGCGCTTCGTCGAGGTGGGCATCTACCTCAACCCGCCCGGCAGAATCATCGGCAACCCGGTGGGGGT
>DJGG01000197.1:1736-5971 GCA_002432195.1 Desulfobacteraceae bacterium UBA5852 | reverse complement strand
GAAAAGCCCAAGCCCATCCTGATGGGCAAACTCCGCTGAGAGCGCCACCGGATCGTCAGAGGGCCTTGCACTAGACACCTTACAGCCCGCACCCAGGAGGAACAATGACTACAAGGACGGTTTACGATACGAGCACCATGACCAGGGCGGACATCCTTTCCGCGTGGCGCAGCTGGCAGGTCAGGACCTTCGTCACCATCTGGATCACTTACGGCACCTTTTACCTGTGCCGCGCCAACATGTCCTTCGCCCTGCCCGGCATCTCGGAGGAGTTCGGCCTCTCCAAGACCATGCTGGGCCTTTTGGGCACAACCCTTTTCATCATGTACTCCCTGGGCCAGTTCGTCAACGGCCAACTGGGAGACAAGTACGGAGCCCGCAAGCTCGTCTTCGTGGGCATGATCGGCTCGGCCCTTCTCAACATCATCTTCAGTTTTTCCACCGCCTTCGCCTTCATGCTGGTGGTCTGGGGCCTGAACGGCTATTTCCAGTCCATGGGCTGGGCGCCCCAGGTCAAGACCATGGCCAACTGGTTCACCGTGGCCCAGCGGGGCAAGTGGATGGGGCTCATGGGCTCCTGTTACCAGATCGGCAATGCCTACGCGTGGCTGCTGGCCTCCTGGCTGGCGGCCAACTACGGCTGGCGCAGCCTGTTCTGGGTGCCGGCCTGCCTGTTCCTCATCTCCTCGATTCACTTCGTCACCCGCCTGCGCAACGCCCCCGAGGAAGTGGGGCTGCCCCCCATCGAGCAATTGCGCAAGGTGGCCGCCGGCGAAACCGTCGCCAACAGCAAATCGACCCTCGACCCCACCTCGGCCCCGGTCTGCACCGTGACGGAGGACAAGCACATGGGCTTCGGCTACACCTGCAAGGTGTGCCTGACCAACCCGCGCATCTGGGGCGTGTCCGTGGCCTTCTTCTGCCTGGACATCATCCGCTACGGCTTCTTCTACTGGGCGCCGGTCTTCCTCATCGAAGCCCAGGGGGCCACCATCAGCAGCGCCGGCCTGACGGTCGCCATCCTGCCCCTGGCCGGATCGGCGGGCGCCATCATCTGCGGCTGGGCCACCGGCAAGTTCTTCGACAACCGCCGGGCCCCGGTCGTCTGCCTCTGCCTCTTCGGCCTGGCCATCTTCTCCTACCTGTTCTACTATGCGCCTCCGGGAGCCTGGGTCTGGAGCCTGGTCTGCCTGGCCGTGATCGGCTTCTGCACGTATGGGGCCCACGTCCTCATGGTGGGCCACGCCGCCCAGGATTTCGCCGGGCGCAAGGCCGCGGCCTCGGCCGCCGGGTTCATCGACGGCTTCGGCTACATCGGCGCGGCCATGACCGGCATTTTCACCGGCTGGCTGGTGGACCATTACGGCTGGACGGCCGGCTTCTGGTACTGGATCATCGCCGCCCTGGTGGCCGCCTTCGTCATGCTGGCCCTCTGGCGGGTGCCGGTGGTGGAAGAATCGGAGTGCGCCTGAGGCTAGTCTGAGCCATGCCCAGCGCGCGGCAAATGGGGACTCCTTAGGCCTGCCGTCCGGCAGGACTTGGGGAGTCCCCCTGCCGCTTCGGTTTTCGGACCAACCTCCAGGGAGCACGGATGAGAATAAAAGTCCTGTTCATGCCCGCAGCGCGGGAAGCGGCGGTGGACGAGGGGGCAAGTCTGCTGGAAGCCGCGCGTCTGGCCGGCGTGACCGTGGAGAGCGACTGCGGCGGTCTGGGAAGCTGCGGCAAATGCCGGGTGATCGCCCGTGAGGGCCTCACGCCCCTCACCGATCTCGAACGCAAGCTGCTCGATTCCCGGGACATCGCCCAGGGGATGCGCCTGGCCTGCCAGGCACAGGTAAAGGGCCCGGTCCAGGTAACCCTCCTGCCCTCGAGTGCGGCCAAGGACCATATCCTGGAGGAGGGCGTCTCCCGGGCCGTGCGGCTCCAGCCCGCCCTGACCAAGCACTTCCTGCCCCTGGAAATCACGGATTGGAAAAAAAACGGGCCCCTGGCCGGCATGGTGCGGGACCGGCTGGCCCAGGCAGGCGTGGGGAGAGCCGATTTCAGTGTGGGCGCCTTGCAGAGCCTGGGAGCCATCGAGCCCGCCGACCAGGCAGGCCTAACCGCCCTGCTCTTCCGCAACCAGGTGCTGGGGTTCGAACCCGGCGACACCACACGAGCGCTTTGGGGCCTGGCCGTGGACATCGGCACCACCACGGTGGTGGGCTACCTCCTGGACCTGACCGACGGCCGGGTGGCCGGTGTGGAAGCGGCCCTCAACGGGCAGCAGGTCCACGGCGCCGACGTCATCACCCGCATCGACTACGCCCTGCACCACCCCCAGGGACTCGCGCGCCTCCAGGACCTGGTGCTGAGCACCATCAACGGCCTCATCGATCGTCTCTGCCAAAAACAGGGCCTGCCCCACGAGGCCATCTACAGTCTGATGATCGTGGGCAACACCACCATCAACCAGCTCTTTTGGCGCATCCCTCCCCGGCTGCTGATCCGGCCGCCCTACAACCCCGTTACCATCGAAGGCCTGAGTGCACCGGCCAAGGACCTGGGACTGGGAATCAACCCCCTGGGCATGGCGGTATCCCTGCCCCTGGTTTCCGGTTTCATCGGCTCGGACACCGTGGGGGTCGTGCTGGCCACCGGCCTGCACCGCAGCCGACGACCGAGGATCGCCCTGGACATCGGCACCAACGGCGAAATCGTGCTCAGCGACGGGCACCGCATGGTGGCCTCCTCTTGCGCCGCCGGGCCGGCCTTCGAGGGGGCCCACATCCAGTGCGGCATGCGGGGGGCCAGTGGGGCCATCGACTGGGTGGATTTCGCCGACGGCCGGGTCGCCAACCGCATCATCGACGCCGCCCCTCCCCGGGGCATCTGCGGCTCCGGCCTGGTGGACGCCGTCGCCGGGCTTCTCACCGCCGGTCTCGTCACCACCGACGGCCGCCTGCTGAGCACAGGGGAAGCCGCCGGCGCCCCCTATGCCGACCGCCTGCGCGATGAACCCTACAGCCACTTCCGGCTCACCGGGGAGGACCCCGCCCCGGCAGGGCGGCCCGTGGTGATCACGCAAAAGGACATCCGGGAATTGCAGCTGGCCAAGGGCGCCATGCTGGCAGGCGTCCGGATAATGCTTGATTTTTTGGACCTGGGGCCTGAAGATATCCACGAGGTGCTGCTCGCGGGGGCCTTCGGCAATTATGTACGCCCCCGGAGCGCCCTCACCATCGGCCTGCTGCCGGCCTTCCCCCGGGCGAAGATCCGCCAGGTGGGCAACGCCGCCGGCAGCGGGGCCCGCATGGCCCTGCTTTCCCGGACCGCCTACCGGGAGGCCGTCCGGATTGCCGAGCGTATCGAGCATCTCGACCTGGCCCGGGACCCCGATTTTCAACACCAATTCGTCAACGCCATGGCCTTTCCCACATGAGCTGGCACGACCTGGTACCGAAAACGTCCATCTCTCCGGAATCCATGGAGGCCCTGGGCCCGGTTTTCGAGGCCCAGAAACTGTTCAACCTCGGGCATTACCCCGAGGCCGAGGTCGTTTTCCACCAGGCCCTTGAGCGCTTTCCGGCCAAGAGCCCCGGACGCGTCCTGATTTACAACAAGCTGGGCATCCTTTACGAGAAAATCGGCGACGCGGCGCGGGCCCTGGAAAGCTATGAAAAAGGCGTGGCGGAGGGGGCGCTGACCCCTTTCACCTACCAGCGCATGTCCCAGTTGCACCTGGAAGCCAGCCGCTTCCCCAAAGCGTTGGGCTGTGCCCGGCAAGGCATCCAGGTGCTGAAAAAAGCCCGTACCAACCTCCCCCAGGAGATCTACTTCTGGTTCGTTTTTCAGAAACTGAAGCGTAAAATCGCCCGCGGCATGCGGTCCCCGGCATAGTCCACGCGCCGCCGGCCATGGTTCACCGCCCCTGGGGTCATCCATGAATTCGATACGACAGCTCGAATGTGCCATCGTCAAGGGCAACACGAAAAAAGTCGCCGCCATCACCGAGAAGTGCCTGCAGGACGGCTTTCCGCCCGCCGAGATCATCGAGAACGGCATCCTCAAGGGTCTGGCGGTGGTGGGCGAGAAGTGGAAGACCTACGAATATTTCATCCCCAACGTGCTCGTGTCGGCCATGGCCACCAAGCTCTCCCTGGGCTCGCTGCAGTCGGCGCTGAAGACGCCGCGGGAGCCGGCCATGGGAAAGGCCATGGCCGGCACCGTGCGGGGGGACGTGCACGACATCGGCA
>DJGG01000197.1:0-1675 GCA_002432195.1 Desulfobacteraceae bacterium UBA5852 | reverse complement strand
CGTGCCCCCCGAGCAGTTCGTCAAGATGGTCAAAAGCGCCAAGCCCGACCTTCTCCTGCTCTCCTGCCTGTACACGGTGACCATGCACGCCATGGAGGATACGATCATCTCCCTGCGCAAAGCCGGCCTCAAGGGGAAGGTCCGGACGATCATCGGCGGCGCCCCCATCACCCAGGACTTCGCGGACCAGATCGGCGCGGACGGCTTCGGGGTGGACGCCGTCGACGGCGTCAAAAAAGCCAAGGCCCTGATGGAACAGTCCAAAACCTGAGCCGGTCCGCCGCTACAGGGTAACGCCATGCCAAAACGATTGGTGTCCGACCTGCAGGAAGAGAAGCTTCTGCTCCGGATGCTGGGTTCCTTCCGGGAAGCCATGAAGCTCGAGGTCTATCTCTTTCCCATGGCCAACCGGGACGGCCTCTCGGACTCCACCGAGATCGGCCATCCCTATTGCCGGGTGATCCACAGTTGCCGGCACGGCCGCTACAACTGCCTGCGGGACATCAATCGGGCCATCAATCTCTCAGTGAAGACCGGCGAGCCGTATATCTACCAATGCCACGGGGGCATGATCGCCTTCACCGCGGCCTTCAAGGGCCGCGACGGTGAAACGGCGGCTTTCGTGTGCGGACCGATGCTGCTGCGCGCCCCCAACGATCAGATCCGCCAGGGCATCGTGGATGGGGTCAAGAACCTCGATCTGGACGAATCGCAGATCCTGGCAAGTGTCGGCGATATTCCCGTCTACTCAGAGCGCAGGGTACAGGCCGCGGCCGACCTGCTTTTTCTCATCGCCACCTATTTTTCCAAGATCGACCTGGTGACCCTCCACCAGCAGCACGAAATCTCCTTCCAGCAATCCCTGCTCGCCGAAGGTTTGTTCTTGAGCAAAATTTCGGAAATGGAGGATGAGGAAGCATCTCCCCGGCCGCCATCCCCGAAACGGGACATCTACAAAGAGAACGAACTGGTCGACCTGATCAAAATCGGCGATCGGAAGAAGGCCAAAGCGCTTCTGGACGAAATCCTGGGAACCGCCCTGTTCCGCAGCCACGAGCACATCGGCATTCTCAAGGCCCGCGCCCTCGAGATTATCTTCGTCATCGCCCGGGCCGCCGTGGAAGCGGGGGCCAACCTGGAGGAGATCCTGGGGTTCAAATACCAGTGCGTACAGAACCTGTCCCATGACGACTCCCACCAGACCCTCTACCATTTCCTGATGAAAGCCTTCGATCAGCTTTTCGAGTGCATTTACCAGAACCGCAATATCCAGCACACAGCGGTCTTCGCCAAAGCCAAGGAATATATCTGGAAAAACCATAACCAGGATATCTCCCTGAAGAAGTTGGCGGAGGCCGTGGGGATCAACCCCTATTACCTCAGTCATCTGTTCCGCAAGGAAATGGGCACATCCTTCGTCGAATACCTCACCACGGTGCGCATGTCGGTGGCCAAGAACCTCCTCAAGCAGACGACCCTGAGCACCATGGAGATCTGCCTGGCGGTGGGCTATTCCGACCCGAGCCATTTCGCCAAGGTTTTCCGGAAGCAGGAAAACGTCTCCCCCAGCGGGTACCGCAAGCGGCGTGTCGAGTCCGGGGCCGTGGGGCCCTAGTGTTGTGTCCCGGAAAAAACGCGCATAAGGCCTTCGCACAGGCCGGGGGGCTCCCCTCCC
>DJGG01000266.1 GCA_002432195.1 Desulfobacteraceae bacterium UBA5852 | reverse complement strand
AAGGCCTTATGCGAGATTTTTCCGGGACACAACACTAGAACCCATCTCAAAAAAGCCTTTTGGCTCCATCTCGGAGTTGGAGGCGTTTTCAAATCCGCCTCCGCCCTCAAATTCCCCCAAATTCCCCCTTGACAGAAATCCACCTTCATGAAATGAATAGCCGTCATTCTACCTACCGGTCGGTTGGCCACGCCGGCCGGGACCCGCCCGCTTCCCGGACCGGGAGCCGGGCGGTCCTGAAAGCGAGCTCCCATGGTAACCATGAAGGCGACCATCATCGCGGTAGCCGTGGACCTCTTCTACCGCAAGGGCTATTTCGCCACCAGCATCAGCGAGATCGCCCGCGGCTGCGGCATCCAGAAGGCCAGCATCTACTACCACTACCCCAGCAAAGAGAACATCCTTTACCACATCCACGAAACCACCCTGGACGACCTGACGGCCCACCTGCGCCGCACGCTCAGCGGGCTTTCCGACGTGGAGGGCCGGATGCGGGCGGCCGTGCGCAGCCACGTGCGCTTTCACCTCATGCGCCAGAAGGAGACCTTCATCGCCAACAGCGAGCTGCGGGGGCTCACCCCCGAACATTACGCCGCCGTCGTGGCCAAGCGCGACACCTATGAGGGCACCATCCAGGAGATCATCCGCGACGGCTGCGCCCAGGGGGTTTTCGCCGGCCAGGACGCCAAGATCCTGTCCTACGCCATGCTGACGCTGTGCAACTCCGGCGCCGTCTGGTTCAAACCGGGGGGACGCCTCAGCGTGGACGCCATCGCCCGGATTTACGAGCAATTCGTCATCCAGGGCCTGAAGGCGGGGGGCGACGGCTCCCCAGGGAGCACTTGCGAAGGGAGGTAACGGTGGATTTCGACCTGACCAGGGAACAGGACATGATCCGCAGGGAAGTGCGCAAGTTCGCCGAGAGCGAGATCACCCCCGTGGCGCTGGAGCTGGACGCGACGGAAACCTTCTCGCCGGCACTCACCCGCAAGATGGGGGAGATCGGGCTCTTCGGCATGTTTGTCCCCGAGGCCTACGACGGGCAGGGGCTGGACTACATCTCCTACATCATCGGCGTGGAGGAGATCGCCCGCGTGGACGGCTCCCAGGCCGCCACCATCGCCGCCGGCAATTCGCTGGGCATCGGGCCTCTTTACTACTTCGGCACCGAGGAGCAGAAGCGCCGCTACCTGCCGCCCCTCTGCCGGGGGGAGGCCCTCTGGGGCTTCGGCCTCACCGAACCCACCGCCGGATCGGACGCCGGGGGCAGCAAGACCACGGCCGTCCGGGACGGCGAGGACTGGGTGCTCAACGGGTCCAAGATCTTCATTACCAACGCCGCCTGCGAGATGTCCCTGGGGGTGACGGTTCAGGCGATCACCGGCACCCGCGAGGGCGGGCGCCCCGAGTACACCTGCTTCCTGGTGGAGCACGGCACCCGGGGCTTCAAGGCCCAGCCCATGCACGGCAAGATGATGTGGCGCGCCTCCAACACGGCGGAGCTCTACTTCGACGAGGTGCGGGTGCCCGGGAAGAACATCCTGGGCAAGCGCGGCGACGGGTTCCACCAGATGCTCCAGACCCTGGACGGCGGGCGGCTGTCCATCGGGGCCATGGGCCTGGGGGGCGCCCAGGGGGCTTACGAGATGGCCCTCAAGTACGCCCGCCAGCGGCAGCAGTTCGGCCAGGCCATCTCCAAGTTCCAGGCCGTGGCCTTCAAGCTGGCCGACTGCGCCATGGAGCTGGAGTGCGCCCGCAACGTGCTCTACAAGGCCTGCTGGCTCAAGGACCGCAGCCGTCCCTTTGCCAAGGAGGCCGCCATGGCCAAGCTCTACTGCTCCGAGCTCATGGGCCGGGTGGCCAACCACGCCGTGCAGATCCACGGCGGGTACGGCCTGATGAAGGACTACCATGTGGAGCGCTTCTACCGGGACCAGAAGCTGCTGGACATCGGGGAGGGGACCTCGGAGATCCAGCGCCTGGTCATCTCCCGCTACATCGGCTGTTGAGGAGGAGGGAAACACCATGGCGGACGAGGTGCTGCTGAAGGAGGAACGGGAGGGGCTGGTGCGCCTGACCCTCAATCGGCCCGAGGTCATGAACGCCTTCAATTTCGCCCTTCTGCAGGCGCTGAAGGCCGAGATCGAGGCCCTGCGCTTCCGGCCCGAGGTCCGGGTGGTGGTGATCACCGGGGCGGGGGACAAGGCCTTCTGCGCCGGGGCCGACCTGAAGGAGCGGGCGACCTTCACCCCCCTGCAGGTCAAGGAGTTTATCTACACCATCCGGGACCTTTTCACGCAGATCGAGGGCCTCAACAAGCCGGTCATCGCCGCCGTCAACGGCGTGGCCCTGGGGGGCGGCACCGAGCTGGCCCTGGCCTGCGACCTGCGCCTGGCGGCGGCCACGGCCACCATGGGGCTCACCGAGACCCGCCTGGCCATCATCCCCGGGGCCGGCGGCACCCAGCGCCTGCCGCGGCTGGTGGGGCGCGGTAAGGCCAAGGAGCTGATCTTCACCGGCCGGCGCGTGGGGGCCGAGGAAGCCCTGGCGATGGGTCTCGTGAACCAGGTGCACCCCCTGGAAGGCCTGCCGGCGGCCTGGGAGGCCCTGGCGGCGGCCATCGCCGAAACCGGCCCCATCGCCATCGAGCAGGCCAAGTACGCCATCGACAAGGGGCTGGAGGTCGACCTGCACACGGGGCTGGCCATCGAGTCCAACGCCTATTGGGTGACCATCCCCACCAAGGACCGCCTGGAAGGCCTGGCCGCCTTCCGGGAAAAACGCAAACCGGTCTACCGAGGAGAATAACCCCATGAGCGCCATGACACCCGAGGCCGCCGCCGAGAGCAACAGCAACCGCGCCTTCTGGGAAAGCGAGGAGCGCCTCCTGGACGAGCGGGTCCACGCGGCCCTGTGGCCCGGGGGCCAGAAGGCCGTGGAGCGCCTGGCCCAGCAGGGCAAGCGTCCCGTGCGGGAACTGATCGCGGACCTGGTGGACCCCGGGACGATGTTTTTCGAGCTGAGCCGCCTGGCCGGCTTCGGCATGGGCTACCCCGGGGCGGAGGACGTCCCTTGCGGCGGGCTGGTCACCGGCCTGGGGAAGATCCACGGCAACTGGACCATGATCCTGGCCAACGACAGCCGGGTCAAGGCCGGCACCTACTTCCCCATCACCCTCAAGAAGCACATGCGCGCCCAGGCCATCGCCGAGCGCTGCGGGTTGAACTGCGTTTACATCGCCGACAGCGGCGGGGCCTACCTGCCCATGCAGGCCGATGTCTTCCCCGACGACCAGCACTTCGGCTCCATGTTCTACAACATGGCCCGCATGAGCGCCATGGGCCTCAAGCAAATCACCCTGAGCACCGGCGGCAACACGGCCGGGGGGGCCTACATCGTCTTCATGGCCTGCCAGTCGGTGATGATCGACCGCCAGGCCTACTCCTTCCTGGGGGGTCCGCCCCTGGTGAAGATGGCCACCGGGGAGGTGATCTCGGCCGAAGACCTGGGCGGGGCGCGGGTGCACACCCAGATTTCGGGGGGCGCCGACCATTTCTGCGTCAGCCAGGCCGAGGGCATCGCCATCGTGCGGGAGCTCCTCTGCCTGGAGCCGCCCCAGAAACTCCACAGCCACCGCTACGCCGAGCGACCGCCCCTGGTGCCGGTGAGCGACCTCTACGGGGGCATGCCGGCCACGGTGCACCAGGGCATCGACGTCCGCGGGTTCCTGCGGGCCGTGGCCGACGACGGCATGTTCACCGAAACCAAGCGCGATTACGCCATGGGCGGCCGGGGGGACAACATCGTCACGGGCAAGCTGCGGCTCAAGGGCCTGCCCGTGGGGGTGGTGGCCTCCAACGGGGTGGGGATCATCTTCGTGGAGGCCGCCCGCAAGGCCACGGAATGGATCGTGCGCTGCAGCCAGGAGAAGGTGCCCCTGCTTTTCGTCCAGAGTTCGCCGGGCTACATGGTGGGCTCGGAGTCCGAGCACATGGGCATCGGCAAGTACGGCGCGGACATGGTGCGGGCGGTTTCCTGCGCCCAGGTGCCGCGGATCCAGCTGGTCATCGGGCCGGACAACGGCGCGGCCAACTACGGCATGTGCGGGCGGGCCTACCGGCCGCACTTCCTGTTTTCCACCATGCGGGCGCGCACCTCCGTGATGAGCGGGCGCAGCGCCGCCGGCGTGCTTTTGTCCATCGAGGAACGCAAGCGCGAGGCCCAGGGCCGCCCCATGAGCGACGCGGAGAAGCAGGACTTCCGGGACGCGATGATCGCCAAGTACGACGGCGAGGCGCATCCGTTCTACTGCGGGGCCCGGCTGCTTACCGACCGTGTGTTGAAGTTCGCCGAAATCCGGGACTGGCTGGCCATGGCCTTCGAGGTCAGCCTGCTCAAGCCCATCGGGGAGCCGGGTTTCGGCAACTTCCGTTTTTAAGTGATACGCCCGCGGTCAGCGCGGGCCAGACCGTGCCGCCGCCGGAAATCCGTCGCCAGGATCCGCGGCCGGCGCGGCCGGACCCAACCCCCCGGGCGACCCCGTCGCTCCCGGGGCCCAAGGAGGAACGCCGCCATGAGCGAATACGACTACTGGAAAAT
This sequence comes from Desulfobacteraceae bacterium UBA5852, assembly GCA_002432195.1. GTDB lineage: Bacteria > Desulfobacterota > Desulfobacteria > Desulfobacterales > UBA5852 > UBA5852. The sequence goes on along the minus strand of DJGG01000266.1, from coordinate 9,751 downwards.
CTTCCCGCGCATGCCCCGCAAGATCACCCTGGGGGACATCACGGTGCGCGACGGGTTCCAGCACCTGGAAAAGTTCGTCTCCACGCGCGCCAAGATCTTCTATGCCGAGGAGATGATTTTCGCCGGCTGCCGCAACATCGAGGTCACCAACCTGGGCAATCCCTATCTCATGCCCCAGTTCAGCGATGCCGAAGAGGTTCTGGCGCACCTGCGCAGCGAGCGCTTCCGGAAAAGCTGCGCCAAGCGCGGCATCGACCCGCAGGACCTCACCATCACGGTGGTGACCATCCGGGAGCCCGCCGTGGACCGGGCCATCGCCCTGCGGGAGCGGGGCATCGGGCCGGACCGCTGCCTGATGATGGTCTCCACCGAGGAGGAGCACCATTTTGCCAACTCGGGCCTGACGCTGCCGGAATACTGGAAGGAGTGCGAGCGGGCCATCCGCAAGTGCCGCGACGCCGGCATGCAGATGTGCGGAACGGTGAGCACCATCTGGGGCAGCCCCATCGCCGGGGCCACGGATATGAAGGACGCCGTGGAGTTCAGCAAGCGCTGGCTGGAGATCGGGGCCACGGACATCGAGCACGCCGATCACGACGGCAGCGCCTCGGCTCCGGAGGTTTACCGCTATTTTTCCATGATCCTGGACGCCATTCCGGACACCTCCGTGCACATCGCCCACTTTCACGAAACCAAGCGCGTGGCCTCGGCCTCGGTGCTGGCGGCGCTGCAGGCTGGAATCCGCCACTTCGAGGGCACCCTGGGGGGCCTGGGGGGGCAGCCGGCCAATTTCCTGGACGACTGCCCCGTGCCCGGCACCGGGGAATACTACTACGAGGACCCGCGCTACGTGGGGCTCACCTGCCTGGAGGACATGCTGGTGCAGATCGACGAGATGGGCATCGCCCACGGCTACGACGTGGACCGGGTGCTCTGGCTGGGGCGCCAGCTGGAGCGCACCGTGGGGCACCGCCTGCGCAGCGAGGCGGTGATCAACGGCCGGACCCTCAAGGCGGGGCATCCCGAGTTCGCGCGCCCCGGCCTGAAGAAGCTCAAGGCCAAGTTCGGCGAACGGCCGGACCAGAAGCTGCCGGCCGAGTGGGCCCCCCAGGCGGTGCTGCCGGAGCGCTTCCGGCCCGCCTGACGCGCCGCTGTCCGGAGGGCGGGGGAGGCGCCCCCCTGCGGGTTGCCTCCCCCGGCTGCCGGGCGTATAACCGCTCTTGAACCGACCGGCGGGCCGCCTCCAGGACGGGCGCGCCCGGATCGCCGGCCGAGGAACCTTCCGGCCGGGGCTGCCGCGCGGATCCCGCCCAGACGAGGAGCAGACCATGGAGAAAAAGGACTTCACTCCCCACATCAACGTGGACTATTTCGAAGGCCTGACGGGCAAGATCGACGCGCCTTCCCGGGACCTCCTGGTGGAGGCCATCGGCCAGCGGGTCCGCCGCCTGCGGGAGGACAAGGGCCTGTCCGTAAGGGAGCTCTCGGAGCTCACCGGCTTCGAGGTCGCCATGCTGGAAGGCATCGAAAGCAACCAGATCCTGCCCCAGCTGGGCACGGTGATCAAGCTCTCCAAGGCCCTGGACGCGGCCTTCGGGCGCCTGGTGTCGGGGGTGGGGGACCGGCTCTATTCCATCACCCGCCGCAGCGAACAGAAGGTCGTCGCGCGCTCCACGGCCAAGGCCGGGAAGAAAAAGCTTTACACCTACAAGAGCCTGGCTCCGGAGGTGAAGGGGCGCCACATGGAGGCGCTCCTGGTGCAACTGGAGGAGAATCCCGAGGAGGACCTCTCGGTCCACGCGGGCGAGGAGTTCATCTACGTGCTGGAGGGGGTCGTGGCCATGCGCATCGGCGAGGACCGCTTCACGCTGGAGCCCGGCGACAGCGTCTACTACCTCTCCACCACACCGCACCAGATCGCGGGGCTCGGCGGCCGGGCCACCATCCTGGCGGTCCTTTACGAGAACTAGGCGGCTGGGGATCATCGAGCCGCAGGCCGATTGGCAAGCCGCGGCGCCATGCGCAACGCTGCGCCATCCCGCCTGGGGCGGGATGGCGCCCAATTTCCCCAAGGCGGCAAGCCCGCCGCCGGTGAGGCCTTTCGGCTTGGAACGCAGTTCTCCGCCACCGGCGACCGCCGGTACCGCGAAAGGGTGATTGCGCCCGGCCCGCCCCCGGGCGCGGCCGGTCGGGGGCGCCCAAGGGGCGAGCAAAGGGGGCAGCATGGGCAGACGCTTGTGGCAACCGAGCGCGGAGAGGATCGCGCGCAGCAACATGACCCGCTACATGCGGTATGTCAACGCGCGCTACGGCAAGAACTTCCAGGACTACGACGCCCTCTACGGCTGGTCTGTGGAAGCCATCGGCGATTTCTGGGCCTCCATCTGGGACTTCATGGAAGTGCGCCACTCCCGGGGCCCCGACCGGGTGGTGGACGATCCCCTGACGATGCCCGGGGCGCGCTGGTTCGAAGGCGCGCGCCTGAACTTCGCCGAGAACCTGCTGCGCTACCGCGATGCCCGGGAGGCCCTGATCTTCAAGGGCGAGGGGCAGCCCCTGCGGCGCCTCACCTATGACGCGCTATATCGCGCCGTGGCGCGCACGGCCGCGGCCCTCAGGGCCGCCGGCGTCACCTCCGGCGACCGGGTGGTGGGTTTCCTGCCCAACATGCCCGAGGCCATCATCGCCATGCTGGCCGCCGCCAGCCTGGGCGCCACCTGGTCCTCCTGCTCACCGGATTTCGGCACCAAGGGCGTTCTGGACCGTTTCGGCCAGATCCGGCCCAAGGTGCTCTTCACCGCCGACGGCTATATCTTCAAAGGCCGGCGCCACTCCAGCCTGGAGCGCATCGCCGAGATCCTGGCCCAGCTGCCCTCCGTGGAGCGCGTGGTGGTGGTGCCCTATGCCGAGCCCCGGCCGGACCTTGCGGCGCTCCCCCGGGCGGTGCGCTATGAGGATTTCGTCGCCGGCCAGCCCGGCGACCGGCTGGAATTCGCCCAACTGCCCTTCGACCACCCCCTCTACATCATGTACTCCTCGGGCACCACGGGGCTGCCCAAGTGCCTGGTCCAGGGAGCGGGGGGCATCCTGCTGCACCAGATGAAGGAGCACGTCCTGCACACCGATCTCACCCGGCAGGACGTGATCTTCTACTTCACCACCTGCGGGTGGATGATGTGGAACTGGCTGACCTGCGCCCTGTCCGTGGGGGCCACCCTGGTGCTTTACGACGGCAATCCCTTCCATCCCCACCCGGGAGTGCTCTGGGAGCTGGCCCAGGAGACGGGCATCACGGTATTCGGCACGAGCGCCGGTTATCTGGCGGCCCTCCAGGGCACGGGGCTCAAACCGCGGGAGCGCTACGACCTCACCCCGCTGCGGGCGCTCCTGTCCACCGGCTCTCCGCTGGCCGAGGAAGGCTTCGAGTTCGTCTACCGGGACATCAAGGCCGACCTGCAGTTGGCCTCCATCTCCGGCGGCACGGACCTGAACGGCTGTTTCGCCCTGGGAAACCCCCTGCTGCCGGTCCATGCCGGCGAGCTCCAGTGCCGCGGGCTGGGGATGAAGGTGGAAGCCTGGGACGAAAACGGCCGCCCCGTGGTGGGGCGGCAGGGGGAGCTCGTGTGCACGGCGGCCTTCCCTTCCATGCCCATCGCCTTCTGGGACGACCCCGACGGGCACAAGTACCACGCGGCCTATTTCGATGTCTTCCCGGGGGTCTGGCGCCACGGGGACTACATCATGATTACCGAGCGGGGCGGGGTGGTCATGTACGGGCGCTCGGACGCCACCCTCAACCCCGGCGGGGTGCGCATCGGCACGGCCGAGATCTACCGCCAGGTGGAGCAGATCCCGGAGATCGAGGACAGTGTCGTGGTGGGGCAGAGCTGGCGGGGCGACACCCGCGTGGTGCTGTTCGTCAAGATGGCCGCGGGCCATGCCCTGGACGAGAGCCTCAAGGCCAAGATCCGCCGGACCATCCGGGAGAACGCCTCGCCCCGGCACGTGCCCGCCAAGATCATCGCCGTACCCGACGTGCCGTATACCCTCAACATGAAAAAGGTGGAACTGGCCGTGCGCAAGGTGATCCACGACCAGCCGGTGCGCAACCAGGACGCCCTGCGCAATCCCGAGTCGCTCGCGCACTACGCCCGGCTGCGGGAACTTGAGGAGGATTGAAATCTCCGGGACGATTGACGGCTCATCGAAACGACGCTAATAAGGAACATCGGCCGGGGGACCTCCTGCGGTTGCGGCCGGGCACCACCGAGGGAAGCCGATGAGCCGGGAATCCACGGGCACCCAAGCCAGAGACGAACCCTTACCCCCCTTGACGTCCAAGCTGCCGGACGTCGCGGTGACCATCTTCTCCGTCATGACCCGCCTGGCCCAGGAACACGGCGCCATCAACCTTTCCCAGGGCTTCCCAGATTTTCCGGTGGATAGCGAGTTGATCGATCTGGTGGCCGCCCGCATGCGCGCGGGCCACAATCAGTACGCCCCCATGGAGGGCGCCATCCCCCTGCGGGAGGCCCTGGCCGCCAAGGTGGAACGGCTCTACGGGGCCCGGGTGAACCCGGAAACCGAGATCACCGTGACGGCCGGCGCCACGGAAGCGGTCTTCGCGGCCATCGCCGCCGTGGTGCGTCCGGGGGACGACGCCATCGTCTTCGAGCCGGCCTACGACGCCTATGCCCCGGCCATCCGGCTCAACGGGGGGCGCCCGGTCTTCGTGCCCCTGGGCTTCCCCGGCTACCGGGTGGACTGGGAGGCCGTCTCCCGGGCCATCACCCCCCGCACCCGCCTGCTGATCCTCAACTCCCCCCACAACCCCACCGGCACCGTGCTGGCGGGGGCGGACATGGAGGCCCTGGCGGCCCTGGTGGCCGGAACACCCCTTCTGATCCTGAGCGACGAGGTTTACGAGCACATCGTCTTCGACGGCCGGCGCCACGAAAGCCTCCTGCGGAGGCCGGAATTGGCCGCCCGCAGCTTCGTGGTGGGCTCCTTCGGCAAGACCTACCACGCCACGGGGTGGAAGATCGGCTATTGCGTGGCGCCGGCGCGGCTCAGCGCCGAGGTGCGCAAGATCCACCAATACCTCACCTTTGCCGTCAACACGCCCGTGCAACTGGCCCTGGCGGATTTCATGGCCCGCCATCCGGATCCCACGCCGCTGGCGGATTTCTATCAGGCCAAGCGGGACCTCTTCCGCCGGCTGCTGGCCGGCTCGCGCTTCCGCCTGCTGGACTGCGCGGGCACCTATTTCCAGATGCTGGACTACCGGGAGATATCCGCGGAGCCCGACCTGGCCTTCGCCCGGCGGCTCACCCGGGAGTACGGCGTGGCGGCCATTCCCCCGGCGGTGTTCTACCACCGGGGCGACGACCACCGTGTGCTGCGGTTCTGCTTTGCCAAGGGCGACGACACCCTGGCGCAGGCGGCGGAGCGACTATGCCGGATCTGACGGTAAGCCTGGTGCAGGCCGACCTGGCCTGGGAGGATGCGGACGCCAACCGGCGGGCTTTCGCCCACCGCCTGGAGGCGCTCCCCCCGGGGGTCGACCTGGTGGTGCTGCCGGAGATGTTCTCCACCGGCTTTTCCATGCGCGCCGAAGAGTTGGCCGAAAGCATGGAGGGGCCCACCGTGGCCTGGATGCGGGCCGCCGCCCGGCGGGCCCAGGCCACCCTGGCGGGCAGCGCGATCATCCGCGACCGGGGCGGCCTCTTCAACCGCCTGCTCTGGGTGCCCCCGGATGGGCCCGTGCGACATTACGACAAGCGCCACCTCTTCCGCATGGGCGGCGAGCACCGGGTCTACCAGCCCGGTACGCGGCTGCTCGGCGTGAACCTCCGGGGCTGGCGCATCCGGCCCCTGATCTGCTACGATGTGCGCTTCCCCATCTGGTGCCGCAATCTCGGCCCGGAGTATGACCTGCTGCTGGTGATCGCCAACTGGCCGGCGATCCGCCGGGAGCACTGGAAAGCCCTGCTGATCGCCCGGGCCATCGAGAATCAGGCCTGGGTGGTGGCCGTCAACCGCGTGGGCCGCGACGGCCATGGCCTGGACTACGGCGGGGACTCCATGGTGGTGGATCCCCTGGGGCGCGTGCGCTGCCTGCGGGCGGCCGATGAGGCCCTGGAAACCGTCCGCCTGTCCCGGGCCGCTCTGGAGGACAGCCGTGCCCAGTTCGCGGCCTGGAAGGACGCCGATCACACCCTGGCCGCCCCCCTGCAGACCCTGCGGGACGACGGGTGAGCCAACGTCGGATACCGCCCCCGCCGGCAGGCGGCGGCTCCATGCAGCAAGCGGTCGAACCCCATCGAGAGGAGGCAGTGAGATGAGTCTGAAACCCTGGCCCGCGCCCAACTGGCCGGCGGCCGTCCCCCGCGAGATCACCGGCTACGACAAGCCCCTGTTCAGCGTCCTGGACGAGGCGGCGGCCAAGTATCCTGGCAACGTCTACACCATCTTCAGCGACGCCACGCGCACGTACGCCCAGGTCAAGGACACCGCCGACCGGGTGGCCCATTTCCTCCACTCCCGGGGCATCCGCCAGGGGGACCGGGTGGCCATCTTCCTGCCCAACCTGCCGCACTACCCGGCCATCTACTTCGGCATCCTCAAGGCCGGGGCCGTGTGTGTCACCTGTAACCCCCTCTACACCGCCAGCGAGCTGGGCTACCAGCTCAAGGACGCCGGGGCCAAGGCGCTGTTCTGCATGGATCACCCCCAGTTCTACCCCACCACGGTGAAGGCCGTGGCCGGCACGGCCGTGGAAACCGTGGTGATCTGCAGCGTCAAGAGTTACCTGCCGCCCCTGAAGGGCTTTCTCGGCGGCCTGCTGGGCAAGATCCCCAAGGCCGCGCACCACGAACCCGGGCACCTCTTCTTCGACCAGGTGGTGGCCGCCGCCCGCCCCGTACCGCCGGCCGTGACGATCAAGCCCATGGAAGATCTGGCCCTGATCATCTACACCGGCGGCACCACCGGGGTGCCCAAGGGGGCCGCCCTGACCCACGCCAATTTCATGCACGACCTGATGGCCCTGGACGCATGGGCCCTGCTGGTCCACGAGCCGGGGGGCAAGCCCGAGCGCTTGCGCCACGGGGGCTTCCACAGTTACCTGGGTGTGCTCCCCTGGTACCACAGCTTCGGCATGACCGTGGCCATGCTCTCGGCGGCCGCCAGCGGCAGTCGCCTGATCTGCGTGCCGGACCCCCGGGCCGGAGACCCGCCGTTCAGCGAGGTGCTCAAGATCGTCCAGAAGCACCGCCCCACGATGATGCCGGCCGTACCCACGATCTTCGTGGCCTTCACCAACCACCGGGACATCGACAAGTACGACCTTTCCTCGCTGGTGGGCTGCTTCTCGGGGGGCGCGCCACTGCCGCCGGAGGTTTGCAAACGCTTCGAGGAGAAAACCGGAGCGGTGATCTTCGAGGGCTACGGCTTGAGCGAAACCGCCCCCGTGGCCTCGGCCAACCCCACCAATACCACCCAGCGCAAGATCGGCTCCATCGGCTTCCCCATGCCCAGCACGGACATCAAGATCGTGGACCTGGAAACCGGCGAGAAGGAGTTGCCCCAGGGACAGGACGGCGAAGTGGCCATCAGCGGTCCCCAGGTGATGAAGGGTTACTGGAACCGGCCCGCGGAGACCGAGGCGGTCTTCCGGCAGATCGAAGGCCGGCGCTACTTCCTCACAGGCGACATCGGGCAGGTGGACGCGGAAGGCTACCTGGTGATCACCGACCGCAAGAAGGACATGGTCCTGGTGGGAGGCTTCAATGTCTATCCCCGGGAGGTGGAGGACGTGCTCTTCACCCACCCCAAGGTGGGCTTGGCGGCCGTCGTGGGGGTGCCCGACCCCAAGAGCGGCGAGGCGGTCAAGGCCTTCCTGCAGCTCAAGCCCGGCGAGCAGGCCACCGCCGAGGAGATCATGGACTGGTGCAAGGAGCACATGGCCGGCTACAAGCGGCCCAAGTTCATCGAGTTCCGCGAGGCCATTCCGGTTTCTCCGGTGGGCAAGGTCCTGCGGCGGGTGTTGCGGGACGAGGAACTGAAAAAGGGCGCCTGACGTGGCCGGAGCCCCCGACCGCCGCCGGGCCCCCCGGCGGCGGACCTCGCCTGGCGGCCCCGGATCACCCGACCACAAAGCCCGCGCCCGCGGGGCGTGGGCCTTACCCTGGGAGGGACGCAGCGGTCGGCGCAAGATCGGCGCCACCGCGGACCCTCCGGGGCCGGGAGGTGACCTGTGGACACCTATCGCCTGACCATCGACAACGCGCGGCGCCGGGTGCTGGTGACCTGGGGCGCGGAGGTGGACGATAAAGCCCTCGTGGGCTACCAGCGGGCGGTCTGGAGCGACCCGGGTGTGCGTGGCTACGACGAGCTGATCGATTTCCGGACCCTGCGGCAGGTGGCGGTGAGCAGCGCGGGGCTGGAGGCCGTGGCCGTGCTGGCGGCGGAAATGGACCAGGGGATGGAGGGGAGCCGCTTCGCCATCGTGGTGGGGGACACCCTGGCCTTCGGCCTCTCGCGCATGTACGAGACCCTGCGCGGCCTGAACGCTTCCTCCCGACGCGAGGTCATGGTCTTCAACGCCATGGAACCCGCCCTGGCCTGGCTCGACGAGCCGCGCTGAGGGGAGTTCGCCGGCCGGCCGTTCCCCCTCCCAAGGGGAGGTCCGCCTGGCCGGATCCCCCGCCGCCCGCAAGGGCCCGGTGCGTCGGTCAGAGGTAGTCCCGCCAGCGCCAGCGCACCCGCCCCCCTTCCGTCTCCCGCAGGAGCCCTCCGTTGGCCAGGGCGAGTTCCAGGTGCGGATGCAGCTGGGCGGCCGTGCGTGCCCCCGGCAGGATCGGCGCGGTCCTGGCAGCCAGGTCGGCCACGCCGTCATCCGGCGTGCTGTGGGCCTGCCAGCCGAGATTTTCCAGCACTTCCGCCTTCATCATCTCATAGAGGAACACCGTGCGCTCCATGTTGCGCACCTGGGCGGTTTCCTCGGCCGTGGCGCGGCCTTCCCCCAGACGGGTGATCATGTCCGCGAGATACGCCTTGAAACGGCTTTCCCAGCGGCCCACGGCGGCGTCCAGGGTGTCGCGGTCCACGGCGGCGGTTTCGCAAAGCGCGCGGTTGGCGTCGTAGGCGGCCCAGTCGTGGTTGCGGATGCGCAGGTCGTAGGCCGCGGTGTTCTCCCGGACCTCCGTGCCCGGAAACGGGCAGAGGAGGTGAAAGCCGTAGTTCAGCCCCCGGGTCCCCAGGCGCTCGGCAAACGCCAGGGTGGCTTCCAGGGTCGCGGGGGTCTCTCCGGGCAGACCCAGGATGAAGGAGGCATGGGCTTCCATGCCGGCCTCCGCGCACATGTCCACGGCGGCTTCCACCTGTTTCAGGGTGATGCCCTTGCGGATGGTCTTGAGGATCCCGGGATCCCCGGATTCCACCCCGAAGCTCACGGCGTGGCAGCCGGCCAGGCGCATCTCCCGCAGCAGGTCCACGGATACCGTGTCCACCCGGGCGAATGAGCTCCAGCGCACCGTGAGCTCCCGTCGCCGGATCTCGGCGCACACCTCCCGGCAGTGCTCCGCCTTGAAGGTGAAGAGGTCGTCGGCCAGGTTGATCTGGGGAAAACCCAGGCCCACGATGTGCTCCATTTCGTCCACCACCCGGGAGGGGGAGCGGTAGCGCGGCTTGGCCCCCACCATGCGCCGGCCCACGCAGAAGATGCAGTGGAAGGGGCAGCCCCGGCTGG
>DJGG01000193.1:7558-8757 GCA_002432195.1 Desulfobacteraceae bacterium UBA5852 | reverse complement strand
CAGGACCGCGTCCTCTGGAACCGCGAGCAGATCGCGGAGGGCACGGCCCTGGTGGAAAGGGCCCTGGCCACGGCCCGCTTCGGCCCCTACACCCTTCAGGCGGCCATCGCCGCCGTGCACGCCGGGGCCGCCACCGCCGGGGATACGGACTGGGCCCGGATTGTCGCCCTTTACGACCTGTTGGCGCGGGCGGTCCCGTCCCCCGTGGTGGAGTTGAACCGGGCGGTGGCGGTGGCCATGGCCGACGGGCCCGCGGCGGGCCTCGCGATCGTCGAAGCCCTCCTGGCCGACGGCCGCCTGGCCGATTACCACCTGGCCCACGCGGCCCGGGCGGACCTGTGCCGGCGCCTGGGGAGAACGGCGGAGGCCCGGAGCGCCTACGAACGGGCCCTGTCCCTGACGCGCCAGGCGCCGGAAAGGCGCTTCCTGGAGCGGCGCTTGCGGGAACTGGCAGGATAGGATTCCGACTCAACTTTCAGGAGTCGGACCGGCGTCGGGACATCGCTCCCCAGGAGAGGAAGAACTCGCCGCTAAGCGTCTCAGACAGCTTCCTCTCCTGGGGAGCGACGCCCCGACGCCGGTTCAAGCGTCCGGAGCGTGCCGTTTTGCGCCATTCGATTTGAAATTCGGATGCCCCGACGGCGTTCCGGATCACGCATGCGATGCCCGAAAGCCGGATTCTGAAAAAATCTGTCGATTTCGAAACGCGCCCAGCGACTAGAGGGTGCCAGGCATCGAGGCAGGCCGCAAGGCCGGATCGCCCGGCGTGAATATCCAACGGAGGTCCAGACAATGCGATTCATGATCATCGTCAAAGCCACAACGGATTCCGAGGCGGGCGTCATGCCGCCGGAGGAACTCTTCGCCGCCATGGCGGCCTATCACGAGGAACTGGCCAAGGCCGGCGCCCTGCTGGACGCCTCGGGGTTGCAGCCGAGCTCCAAGGGCTGGCGCATCCGCTACCAGGGCGCCAGGCGCACCCTGATCGACGGGCCCTTCACCGAGACGAAGGAGCTGATCGCCGGCTACACCTTGATCCGGGTGAATTCCCGGGAGGAGGCGCTGGAATGGAGCCGGCGCTTCCCCAACCCGGCCATGGGAGACGGCGAGATCGAAGTCCGCCAACTCTTCGAACTGGAAGATTTCGAACCCAACGTTTCGATGGAACGATTCCGCGCCATAGCAGGCTGTGGATAAAC
>DJGG01000193.1:289-7496 GCA_002432195.1 Desulfobacteraceae bacterium UBA5852 | reverse complement strand
GCATTTCGGCCTGAAGCGCAGTTTATCCACCGCCTGTCAGGCGTCGGCGCGCCCCCAAGGCGTGACCGGCACCGGTGACGCACCGGTTCTTAAAATAGGGAGGTCCGCATGAAATACATATGCCTGGGATACTACGACGAGAAAGCGTGGGAAACCATTTCCCCCGGCGAGCAGAACAAGCTCATGGACGAGTGCTTCGACTACGACGACGAGCTGCGCAAAAACGGGCATTTCGCGGGGGGCGAGGCGCTCCAGAGCGCCAGGAACGCCACCACCCTGCGCTGGGTGAACGGCAAGGTGACCGTCACCGACGGCCCCTATGCCGAAACCAAGGAGCAATTGGGCGGCATCCTGGTGCTGGAAGCCGAAGACCTGAACGAGGCCATCCGCCTGATGTCCAGGCACCCGGGGGTGCGCAACGGCCCCTTCGAGATCCGCCCGGTGGAGGACCTGGGCGCCATGATCGCCGAGAGCGAGCGCCGCCGGGCCGCGGCCAAAAACCGCGGCTGACCGGGCGGTGGGGTGCCGGCCAAAGGAGAATCCCAATGTCCAGAATCACGCCATTCATCTGGTTCGAACACCAGGCCGAGGAGGCCGCGCGATACTACGTATCCATATTCCGGAATTCCTCCATCGACCTGATCACCCGCTATGACGCCGCGAGTGCCGAGGCCTCGGGAAAACCCGAGGGCTCGGTGATGACGGTGGCCTTCAAGCTGGATGGACAGGAATTCACCGCCCTGAACGGGGGGGAGTACTTCAAGCTTACGGGCGCGATCTCTTTCGTGGTGCTCTGTGAGAGCCAGGCCGAAATCGACGACCTGTGGGAGAAGCTTTCCGCAGGCGGCCAACCCCTGGATTGCGGCTGGGTCACGGATCGCTACGGGGTGACCTGGCAGATTATGCCCGCCAGGCTGTCCGCCTGGTTGAGCGATCCGGATCCCGCCAAATCCAGGCGCGTCATGCAGGCCCTGCTGAAGATGAAGAAGCTCGATATCGACGTCCTGCGCCGGGCGTACGACGCCGGCGCATAAATAGAGGAGGATGACCAATGAGCAAGTCACACGTGAAACCGATTCCCGACGACATGCACGCGGTAACCCCGCACCTGGTGTGCAAGGGGGCCGCCGCGGCCATGGATTTCTACCAGAAGGCCTTTGGGGCCGTCGACCTGGGACGCCTCGCCGATAAGCAGGGCAAGCTCATGCACGGCATGGTGCGCATCGGGGATTCCACCATCATGCTGGTGGACGAAAACCCGGAGTGGGGTATGCTGGGACCCACGGCCCTCAAGGGCTCGCCGGTAACGATCCACCTCTACGTGGAGGATGTGGATGCCACCGTCAAGCGGGCCGTGGCGGCCGGGGCCAAGATCACCATGCCCGTGGCGGACATGTTCTGGGGCGATCGCTACGGCAAGCTCGAAGACCCCTTCGGCCACCAATGGTCCGTGGCCACCCACATCCGCGACATGACCCCGGAGGAGGTCGAAGCGGCCGCCGCCGATTGCAGCGGCTGAACCGCCCGGAAGCGGCGGGGGCAGACACCGGCCGGCCAGGCGCCGGCGGATGCCCGCCCCCCGCCGCCATCTTGGGGAAGACTTCCTGGCCAGGAAGTTTGGACGGAAGGGGAGGGGAAGGAAAAATGGAAGGGGCAGGAAACTGAAGAGGGTGCAGGGGGCAGGTGTCAGGGAGCAGAGACTCCGAGATCAGACACCTGGAAGCATGGACCAGCTCAAGCATCAGGCTCAGGGCGCATAAGCGAGCGGATTCTGCCCCCTGCACCCTTTGCTAATGCCATGCGCCATACAGCAATCCGTCAGGCAGATCAATCCGGCGAGGAGGAGTACTGTGAATGAAGCCTGCTAATGATTCACCGGCCACTGTCGACGACTACATCGCCACCTTTCCGCGCGATGTTCAAGATATTCTGAGGCAAGTACGGGCTGCGGTTAAAAAAGCCGCACCCGATGCCAAAGAGACGATCAAATATCGAATCCCCACTTTCGTGTTGCACGGGAATCTGGTGCATTTCGCGGCCCTCCAAAACCACATCGGCTTCTATCCGACCCCATCCGGTATCGAGGAATTCAAGCGTGAGCTGGCCGGGTACAAGTTTGCGAAAGGGTCGGTCCAGTTTCCCATCGACAAGCCAATGCCTCTGGGCCTGATAGAAAAAATTGTCACCTTCAGGGTCAATGAGGCGAAGGGGAAGTCATAGGAGAATGGCCATGCGAAAAATCATCGTCCTCACATTCATCACCCTCGACGGGGTCCTGCAGGCGCCGGGAGGGCCCCAGGAGGATACCGAAGGCGGCTTCACGTATGGCGGCTGGGTTGTGCCCCATCTGGACGAGCGGCTGGGAGCCGTCCTGCACGAGCAGATGACCACACCACGCGATCTTTTGCTGGGAAGAAAGACCTACGAAATTTTCGCGTCCTATTGGCCGACGCACGAAAGCGAGTGGCCGGGCATCAATTCTGCGAAAAAGTATGTGGTTGCCCACACGCGTCCGGGTCCAACCTGGGACAACACGGTCTTTATCAAGGATAACGTCGTGGAAGAAATCCGGGGATTGAAGCGCCAAGACGGCCCCGATCTTCACGTCTACGGCAGCAGCGGGCTTTCCCAGATGCTTTTCCGGCACGACCTGGTGGACAAGCTGTGGCTCAAGATTTTTCCGCTGACCCTCGGCACGGGCAAGCGTCTTTTCGGCGAAGGTACCATTCCGGCGGCATTCCAGCTCACGCACACGGAGGCAACGCCAGGGGGTGTCATCGTCGCCAGTTACGAGCGCGCCGGGGACGTTAAAACGGGAACGTTTGGAGAATAAAATTTTGGATCTGTGCCGCGAATCGCCGCCTGACAACGGGATGGCGCCGGCGTTGCTAGGCTACGCTCCGCAACGCGGCGGCAACCCGTGCGTCAGGCGTCAATCCAAAAGGAGGCATGACCATGACGCGGGTCCGAGTTGGGAGCTTCACCATCTCGCTCGATGGCTACGGGGCGGGTCCGAAGCAAAGCGTTGACCATCCGCTCGGCGTCGGTGGCGAAGCCCTGCATGACTGGGTTGTTGTCACGCGCACGTGGCGGCGGATGCACGGAATGGAGGGTGGTGCGGAAGGGATCGACGAGGAATTCGTTGGGCGGAGCTCCAGGAACGTAGGGGCCTGGATCCTGGGGAGGAACATGTTCGGACCGATTCGTGGCCCCTGGCCGGACATGACCTGGACGGGCTGGTGGGGGGACAACCCACCCTTTCACGTTCCGGTTTTCGTCCTGACCCATCATGCGCGCCCGCCCATACAGATGGAAGGCAACACGACCTTCCATTTCGTCACCGGCGGCATTCACGCAGCACTTGACCAAGCGCGCAAGGCTGCGAACGGAATGGACGTGCAGATAGGGGGTGGGTCCAATACGATACAGCAGTATCTTCGTGCGGGCCTGATCGACGAGCTGCACGTCGCCATCGTGCCGGTTCTGCTCGGTGGAGGCGAGCGACTGTTCGAGGGGGTTGACCTACCGGCCTTGGGGTACGCATGCGTGCAGTTCGTGGCCTCGGAGAAGGCCACCCATGTGGTGCTCCAGCGCCAGGCCCACTGACGCCGAACCCTGCAACGCAACTTGACGGTTAGGGTCTAATTCCCGCGGTCGTTTCCGTCGATGCGATGCACGATGAAGCAAGGCCGGGATGGTGCTTATTTTGCCGCAGATTGACCGTGGAAAGTTCGCCGGGACAATTCCCTTGAGTTGCGGGTGCACCTACCGCGCCGCAAGGCGGCTCAATACAAAGGAGAAGTGAGATGACGAAACCAGCGAAGAACACGATCTGCCTTTGGTACGATGGCGACGCCGAGGAAGCGGCGCGGTTTTACGCCAAGACCTTTCCCGATTCGTCCGTCGGCGCAGTGCACCGTGCACCGGGAGACTTTCCGTCGGGGAAGAAAGGGGACGTGTTGACCGTCGAGTTTACCGTGATGGGCATTCCGTGCCTCGGGCTCAACGGCGGACCTGCGTTCAAGCACAACGAAGCGTTCTCGTTTCAGGTCGCAACCGTTGACCAGGCCGAAACGGATCGCTACTGGAACGCGATCGTCGGCAACGGCGGCCAGGAGAGCGCCTGCGGCTGGTGCAAGGACAAATGGGGATTGTCCTGGCAGATTACGCCGATCGCCCTGACGAAAGCGGTCACCGATCCCGATACCGCTGCCGCCAAGCGCGCCTTTGATGCCATGATGCAGATGACAAAGATCGACATCGCGGCAATCGAGGCGGCGCACCGCGGTTGAGGCAGCATCTTCGCGGGGTGCGTCCCGCGGAAGCGCAAGGGGACCCTGGCGGGCGGACCCGAACCCGCATAATCCGGAGCCTGCGGAGTTCAACCCGTGGGGGAGAGCACATTCTCAGCCCCACGCGAGGCGGGATTACATCCAAATTTTGGCATAGAAAACGCTGTCATAGGAATTCTGTAGATGGCCCGCGCGCATCGGATCGCGAGTGTTGGAGGAGCAGGTGGGTGGACGGGAAGCCGGATGGAGTGAGAGTGTCGCCGTGGGCCAGGTGGACTTTGTCCGGCAGATCGAGGAGGCGCCCGGCGGCATGGCACGGGGACGTAAAGTCCGCAAAGTGGATATCGGTTATGGACATTTCGGGTCTGGAGGCGTGGTGTGTGCTGTTATTCATTAAGAGCCCTGATTTCTTGACAAAATCGATAGTTCTCGATATTTTCAGGTTGGAGTCCCCGCGAAAATGGGGCCTGAGTCAAACCATTTGTGGACGGCATGACGAATGGCAAAAGCCCGAATCGACATTCCCCAGGACCGGATCGCTGAATTCTGCCGCAAACACCGGATCCAGAGACTATCCTTGTTCGGCTCGGTGCTGAGGGAAGACTTCGGTCCGAATAGCGATGTGGATGTCCTCGTGGAATTCAAGGCCGGCACACGCATCGGATTGATCCGGCTCACCGGCCTGGAATTTGAACTGAGTGACATCCTGGGCCGAAAAGTGGATCTGAACACTCCGGGTTTCATCAGCCGGCGTTTTCGGTCCGAGGTCATGGCTGAAAAGGATATTCAGTATGCGGAGTCTTGATGATGCCGTCCCCTTCCACCATATGCTGGACCATGCCCGGGAAGCCGTCGCCATGATCACCGGTAAGTCACCGGTAGATCTTGGCAACAACAGGATGCTGGAGCTGGCATTGGTCAGGCTCATTGAAATCGTCGGTGAAGCGGCAGGCAGGGTCAGTCTGGCCATGCAGGCACAACACCCTGAGATTCCCTGGCGCGAAGTGATCGGCATGCGCAACCGTTTGATTCACGGTTACGACAGCGTGGACCTCAGCGTGCTATGGGATACAGTCGAGTTGGACCTCCCACCACTCATCAGTCAACTTGAAAATCTTCTCAAGCAATATCACCCTCAAAGGTAACCTACAAAAAAAGAGGACAGGTAATAGAGCGCAGGGAAATCGAAGAGGGGGCAGGGGACAGGGTGCAG
The DNA here is from genome assembly GCA_002432195.1 of Desulfobacteraceae bacterium UBA5852. Taxonomy (GTDB): domain Bacteria; phylum Desulfobacterota; class Desulfobacteria; order Desulfobacterales; family UBA5852; genus UBA5852. The sequence continues at coordinate 1,991 of DJGG01000193.1, read as the reverse complement.
GATGCGCTCGCCTATGCGCCCCGCGCCTGATGATTGAGCTGGTTCACTCTTCCGGGTGTCTGATCTCGGAGACCCTGCCCCCTGACACCTGCCCCCTGCACCCTAAGCTTTTTCCCTGCCCCCTCTTCTCTTTCCCGCTAAAATAATTGACAGAAAGAAACCTATCGGGGATAAGTGCCTCAGGCTGGCGACCAAGCAAGCCGACAGTTCCGGCCTGAGGCGCAGTTGATCCACAGCCGAAGAGCCCCTTGGGGAAGTGACCATCGCCCCCGCACCTCTGGCGGGAGAACCGGGAGCGATTCCGCAAGGGTTTAGCATAGGAAAGGACGACGGGATTCCAAAGGGGAGATCCACCTACCCTGCGCGGTAGCCCATTGCCCACGGCGAGGGCGCCATGAGCCGCAATAAAAGCGTTCGACCAACCTCCACCCGGAGCTTGAAATCCCTCAAGCCATTCCGGACACCCCGCACCAGTCGAAGTACCCCAAGCTCAAGCACTATCCAGTCTACTATCATCACCTGCAATTTCCCTGAGGACTGCAAGGCTGATACGGCGGCAAGCGGCAAGGATTTTTACCGCTGCACGTACCGATGTCATGAGGGGGAAATTATAGTTCCAGTTTCGTGGCTTGTCGGAGAATCCCTGGCCGGTATCAGGTCGGCTTGGTGTAAGAAATATAGTGCCTCAAAATGATCGGGACGGAATTATGTCGACGTCAGCCTATTCTGATATCACGGGCAAAAAGTTGCAATTTGCACAAAATTGGGGCACCGCAAAGTTTGTAGGAAATGGATATCAGACTGAAATACGGTTTATTTTCTGAAACATCCGGGATTAAGATCAAACTGTCTCACTTGATAAAAATAAGGTTTTCCATAAAAAAGAAGACGCCTATCTAATAACATTGTTATGCGGCTCGGAGGCCCAGTGGCGAACCTCGATGATGTATACAGAAAGTTTGGAGAGGTATCAGAAGCTGCTCAGCTTTTAGAGACTGAGCTTGGCACGATGCTTTTGGGCTTTGAAGCTGTCGGCGCTGATTTGTTGGCCAATCCAGATTCAGAGAAGGCAACGGAAATTTACAAACGTATCAACAGGCACACTCTCGGCCAGCTGATAAGAAACCTGGGCAAGAAAGCAGATTCCAACAAAGATCTTGAGATGGTCTTGAGCGACGCGATAGAAGCTCGTAATGACTTGGCGCATTCATTCTATTTGAAGCACAATTTTCGGCGCAATTCGAAGGAAGGCTTCAAGATTATGTTGTGCGACCTTGATGATCTCCATGAACGTATTCTGGCTGCATACAAGGCTGTAATGCTGCTTTCTGGAGTAGATTTGGAGAAGCTTGCTGCAGAGCATGGAGATGCTCCACAACCGACAGGGCATTTGCCGTTATGATCGAATAGCCGCATAATAAGGCGGTCAAAACGGACGCAATAGACAAGGCTATGGCCCCTATAATTCAGCACAGGTTGCCACAGTGAAATGCTTCCGTCGTTTGGATAGGTGGGGTTTGGCCCATCGGGAGTATTTGCTCGGTGTAACGCTTACCCGGCGCGGCTGGAGTATTGCCGAGCACTTGATAGCATCAGCTTCAAGCAGCCTGGATCCGCAGGGCCAGGATGAAGGCGGTCTCCTCGTTGCGCAGCGCCGCATGAAATCCAAAAAGCACGCCAGGGCGGTGGACCCAGTTGTTAG
>DJGG01000193.1:0-242 GCA_002432195.1 Desulfobacteraceae bacterium UBA5852 | reverse complement strand
CTGCCTTGGCGAAGGGATGAGGGAGAGCGAAATAGACCCCATCCGGAGTTTGGTTGTCAAGGGACTGATGGGAACGCTCCTGATTGTAGAACCGGAACCACTCGGTCAATCCCTTCCGCAATGCAGCCCCGTCGGCAAAGTCGCGCAGGTAGAGGTAGTGGTATTTCACCGTCCACCACAGCCGCTCGATGAAGATATTGTCCTGCACGCGGCCCCTACCGTCCATGCTGATGCGCACCGCG
>DJGG01000123.1:2242-3403 GCA_002432195.1 Desulfobacteraceae bacterium UBA5852 | reverse complement strand
CCTGGGGGCCAAAATCCGTTTTTTGAGATGGGTTCTATTGACGCGCGACCGGAAATAGAAGCATAAATCCCCCATCACGGGCCCCGGGCCCGGCGCCTCCCGCTGAAAAGGAGTGCCAGGATGCTGACCACCACCATTGCGGGCAGCCTGCCCAAGCCGGCCTGGCTGGCCGAAACCGAGAAGCTCTGGCCCCGCTGGCGCCTTGCGGGGGAAGCGCTCCAGCGTGCCAAGGAGCGCGCCGCCGTCGAGTGGATTGGGCACCAGGAGGCGGCGGGCATCGATATCGTGACCAACGGCGAACAATTCCGCATCCATTTCGTGCACGGGTTCCTGGAGGCCATCCAGGGGATCGACTGGAGCCGGCAGACCCCCATGGGGATCCGTGCCGACCGCTACACGGTGCAGGTGCCCACGGTGACCGGTCCGGTTTCCCGGCCGCACCCCGTGCACCTGGACGAGGTCCGCTTCACCCGGGCCTGCACCGATCGCCCGCTCAAGTTCACGCTTCCCGGCCCCATGACCATCTGCGACACCATCGCGGACGCCCATTACGGCAGCCGGCCCGCGATGGCCATGGCCTTCGCGGCGCTGCTGAACGCGGAGGCGCATGCGCTGGCCGCCGCCGGGGTGGACGTGATCCAGTTCGACGAGCCGGCGTTCAACGTGTTCATGGAGGACGTCCGGGAATGGGGCATTGCCGCCCTCCACCGGGCCAGCGAGGGGCTTGCCTGCACGACCGCCGTGCACATCTGCTACGGCTACGGCATCGACGAGAACCTGCGCTGGAAGGCCGGCCTGGGGGATGAGTGGCGCCAGTACGCCGAGATCTTTCCGGCCCTAAATGCCAGCCGCATCCAGCAGGTCTCCCTGGAGTGCGCCGGCTCCCGGGTGCCCCTCTCCCTGCTGGGGTTGCTGAAGGACAAGCAGGTGCTGGTGGGGGCCGTGGAGGTGACCGGGGAGCGGGTCGAGACCCCGGAGGAGGTGGCCGCCACCATCCGCGCCGCCATGGACTTCGTGGAGCCGGAGCGGCTGTTCCCCTGCACGAATTGCGGGATGGCGCCCATTCCCTACGAAGTGGCCCGGGGCAAGCTCACAAGCCTGGCGGCCGGTGCGGCCCTGGTACGCCGCACGCTTTAGCAGGCGGTGGATAAACGGCGCCTC
>DJGG01000123.1:1990-2187 GCA_002432195.1 Desulfobacteraceae bacterium UBA5852 | reverse complement strand
TCGGGGGGTCGCGCCCCTCGCGCAAATGCTCGCGACCCCCGCCAAGGGCGGGGTCGGCGCGCGCTTGGCCCATCGGCCCGCGCCTTGAATTTCGCGGCGGATGCCTGTATATCCACGGCCTCCAAGCCTCCAGGGACACGACCAACTTGCTCCCCGGGCACCCGTGCCCTGTCGACCGCCGCCCCCACGGCGGCGGC
>DJGG01000123.1:0-1952 GCA_002432195.1 Desulfobacteraceae bacterium UBA5852 | reverse complement strand
CCGGGATCCGGGAAAGACCACCATGATCCGCATCACCAGCTGCCTTCAACGCGAGCGCCTGCGGGACTTGATCCGGCGCTGGATGTACAACGAGGCCCACCCCGCGGATGCCGAGGAGATCACCCGCCTGGTGCACTTCAACAACGCCTATATTTCCCGCTACCTGCCGGTCGTGGCGGAGCGCGTCTTCGGCTGCCGGCACCCGGGGCCCCTGGAGGCGCGCCGGGTGCGGCGCAAGGCCGAGCTCAAGGATACCATTGTCGCCCGGGTGCCCTGCAGCGGCCCGCGGGTGGCCGAGATGCTGGAGGGGTATGCGCGCTCGCCCGGCATGTACTACCGGGAGACCCCTTTCCACGGCACGCTCTACTTCGCCCCCGGTCCCGATGGGCCGGTCTACATCGGCTCCACGCGCATCAAGCGTGCGCGGCGCCTGGCGGAGAAGAGCGCCCGGCGCATCAGCGACTGGATTTACGGGGATATCAAGCAGCGCGCGGACCGGCTGGCCATGGAACGCGCCCGCAGTCGGGGGGTTCCCCTGGGGGCGCTGGTGACGCCCCCGGAGGAGATGATCGAGGAGTTCCTGCGGGCCGAAACCCGCCTGCTGGAGGATCTGAAAAGCGGCCGGCCCCTGTCCGGTCTGGGCGTCATGGTGATCCAGGACGTGGCCGGGATCAAGGCGCTCGTGGAGGAGGGGCAGCGCAGGGATTTCTTCGAGCGCCTCGGTGCGCTGCCGGATTGCGACATCATCGAAATCGAGTCCCACCAGGGCCGGTACAATGCCGTGAATCTCATCCTGCGCCACCGGCCCGAGCGCGAGGCGCTCCTGACCCGCCCCCTGTCCCCGCGCCTGTTCCAGGTCATGCAGGCCCGTGGCGTGGCCCCCCGTGCGGTCGAGGAGCAGTTCGCCGCGTTCGTGCGGGAGGCCGAGGCCCACGTGAACCTGGAGGTGATCGTCTGCGACTACCAGGAGATGCTGGAGAGCGAAATCGGCCGCTGCATGCACGAGGACCGCATCCTGCGGCAGCGCCAGAACGAGCAGTATACCGGGCAGCTGGCGCGCAACATCGAGTTCCTGATGGCCTACCTGTTCGCCTTCCCCATGTCCGCGCGCAGCGAACTGGGCGAACTGCCCATCCGCCTCTGGGACCGCTACCTTCCGGACTACTTCGACGAGGTCCTGCGCGGGCTTTTCGACATCCCCTCCGTGGGGGTCCTGGAGTGAGCCCCGGCGTGGGCCGGGGCTCCTTGGGGCGTGGGGCGCCTATTCCACCAGCCCGTAGTGGAACATTTCGTAGTTAGTCTTGCCTCCCAGGAGCTGGTCCATCTGCGACTGGATCTGCCGCCGCTCGGGCAGCAGGAGCCACTTCTCCCAGTCCTTGGGGGATTGCCAGGTGCTGATCACCAGGAAGACATCCGGGCGGTCGGAGCTCTTCAGCGTTTCACCGGAGATGTAGCCGGTCTGGATGCTGGCCAGCGAGCGCATCTGCTTGAAGAGCTGCGCCATTTCCCGGACCTGGCCGGCGGGTACGGTGCGCGTGATGAGAACTTTGATGGCCATGGCTGCCTCCTTTCGCGGGTGGGCGTGGTGACGCGCCTGTGGGGCCGGAGGGCCGAGGCGGCCGGAGGGAGGCGACCCGCTGCCGGCCCAGGGGAGGGCGGCGGTGGGTTCCGGGTGCACGGAGGACTGGAGGAGGCGGTGTCGCCTGTCTCGGGAGCGCATCAGGCGCGCTTTGGAAATGAAAGTAGCCGAGCGCCGGCGGGCTGTCAAACGGAATTCGGTTCCGGGCCGCAAGCGGCTTGCCCCCCTGCGCGCATTCGGGATAGAGTGGCCCCCGTCGTGGGAACCGACTGGCCCGGCCGAGGGCGAAAGCCGCCTAACAGACTGTGGATAAACAGCGCTTCAGGCCGAAAGGCTGCGTTGGCCGCAAGGCGGGCACTTCCCGTCTGATCTT
>DJGG01000079.1:11363-18675 GCA_002432195.1 Desulfobacteraceae bacterium UBA5852 | reverse complement strand
CCGCCGAAGCGGAGTGGCGGTGCCACCAGCACATGGGACGGCGCCTGGGGAAGTGAGCGGGGTCGGCGGGGATAAGAATCGGAAGCGGTGGGCCTCTTGCGGGCCGGTGAGCGGACGCTCGCCGGCCCGGGTCATTGGGTGGGGGCGCGGTCGGCGACCTGGAGGCCGAGATAGCGGAAGGCATCCTCCAGGCGCACCATGCCGATCACCTGCTGGTGGTGCACCACGGCGATCACCTTGCGGTTGTGGCGCACCATGAGCTCGATGGCATCGATCAGCCGGTCGTGGGAGCGCACGGTCTGGTCCAGCAGCAGCCCCTTGGCGCAGGGGATCACGACTTCGTAGACTTTCCGTTGCTTCATCGCAGCATCTCTCCTCCCTTCCGACATCCACGGAAGGCGCCGGCGGAAACCCGCCGGCACCCCCCAGGACCCCGGAGCCTGGATTCGATGGGCGACGGGGTGGGAACAGGGCCGTGTGCCGCGGTGGAACCATCACCCGTGGCAGAGCTCTGGCCCTGTTCTGCAAAAGCAATGCCACCCGCCTTTCAGCTTCTCCGGCGAAATATAGCTTCTGTTTACAAGGCCTTGCCCGCAGGCTGGGCGCCGGCCGATCCGGTCGGGGACCGGTTTGGCCCGCGGTTCGTCCCCTGGGGGTGACAGTCACTGTCTCCCCTCCGGTTGCAGGTCCGGCCCCGGCGGGACGGCGGCGCTGGGCCCGCCCCAGGCCATTCTCCATTGATCTCGGTCGATTACGGGCGGTGCCCTTCCGGGAGAGCGGTGGCATGCCTTTTGCGTTGGGGGACCTGCGCAGAGACCTTGCCACTCCTCCTACCCCGCGGCGGGACGGGCCAACGTGACCCGGCGCAACCGACGAAAGGACGGTCCATGGATTTCCTCATGACGATAGCGGTCATCGTTTTCCTGGTGAGCATCGTGCTGGTGATCACCGGTCTCATCGACACCGTGATCGCGGCTTTCCTGGGCGTGGTCGTCATGATCGCCTTCGGCATCATGACGGACGTGGAAGCGTTCAAGGTGGTGGACTGGAACGTGATCTTCATTCTCATCGGCATCTGGATCATCGCCACCTACCTGGGCAAGACCGGCCTTCCGGAGTACCTGGCAGCCAAGCTCCTGATCCTGTCCCGGGGCAGCGTGCCCGTGTTCATCACCATGATCGGCTTCTCCTCCGGCTTCATTTCGCTGCTGGTGGACAACGTGGTGGTGGTGCTGATGATGGCCCCGGTGCTCTTCGCCGTGAGCCGGGAGTACAAGTTTCCCACCTTCGGGGCTATTCTGTTCGTCGGCCTGTGCTCGAACTTCATGGGCACGGCCCTCCTGCTCGGCGATCTGCCTCCCCAGTTGCTGCATTCGGTGACGGGCATCGAGTTCGACGGGTTCATCTGGCACTCGGGCCGGCCGTCTTCCTTCTTCGTGCTGCTCATCACCTATATCTTTACCGTGGGGGTGTTCTTCTACCTCTTCAAGAAACGCTTCGGCGGCTACACCATGACGCTCAACCCCGAGGCCCTGGACCCCCGGGAGCACATCAAGAACCCCTTGTTCGTGGGGATCGTGGTGCTGGCCTTCGTGGGCACCATCCTGGGCATGGCCTTCCGCCCCCTCTTCGGCGTGCACCTGGGCATGATCACCCTGGCCGGGGCGGCCTTCCTGATCCTGATGCTGGAGATCTTCAAGAAGCGGCTCGAAGCCCCCTCCTTCGAGGAGGTCCTGGCGGAGCTCGACTGGCGGGCGGTGATGTTCTACGTGGCGCTCTTCGCCCTGGTGGGGGGGCTGGAAAAGGCCCACGTGATCAATGCCGTGGCCGACTGGCTGGTGCCCTTCATCCAGTCCAGCTACCTCCTGGGCGCTGCGGTCCTCTACTGGGTATCGGCGGCCGTGTGCGCGATCGTGGAGCACGACGCCTACATCCTGACGCTCCTCTACGTGATCCGGGATCTGGCCGCGGCCCAGCCCGACATCCAGCCCTGGCCCCTCTACTGGCTGCTGCTGTGGGCCGGCACCCTGGGGAGCAACCTCACCATCGCCGGGGCCCCGGCCCTGTTCGTGGCCGTCAACCTGGGGGAGAAGGAGGACAAGCGCAAGGTCCCCTTGAAGGAGTTCCTGGGGTACACCGCCGTCTACGTGGCGGTTTCCCTGGTGGTCTGCTTCGGGGTGGCCCTGGTGATCTGGGTCTTCCCCTTCATGTAACTGATGGGGCATCAGGTCTGTCTCCCCGGGGGAGACAGGCCCGGCCGCCGGGGGCCCCAATCCCGGCGCGCGGATGGCGGCGGATGAAAAACAGTCAAGCAAATAAAGAGGATAGGCGACTAAAGGTCCATGGGCCGCGGGCCACGCGGCGATGGCACGCATCTTGAAGTAGCGAGCGACAGGATTCGGTCGGACCAACGGCGGAACGATCCCCATGATCGCCACGCTGACGATAGGAAAGCCAACCCCAAGGAGGTGCCAATTGGAAAAGGTGCAAGAGAAGAAGATGGGATGGGAAGTGGCCCGGGAGGTGGAGGCCGTGAAGTCGTCCATGGGCGACCGCGCCGTGCTGGAAAGCCACCAGATCCGGACCATGGGGATCTACGCCCTGTTTTTCGTGGGGCTCTTCGGGGTGGCCTGGTGGCTGGCGGGCAACCCCTTCGAGTTCACCCAGCGGATCCCCTCGGATTACGTCAAGGCCAAGGACTGGGTGGGTACCAACTCCTGGTCAATCGTCTGGGCGGTGGTGTTCACCTGCGCCTTCTTCGAGTTCATGGACTCGGCCGGGGGCATGGGCTACGGCACCGCGCTGACCCCCCTGATGCTCATGATGGGTTTCGACCCCAAGCAGGTGGTGCCCTGCGTCATGATCACGGAGATGTTCACCGGCCTCATCGCGGGCATGGTGCACAAGGAATTCGAGAACGTGGAGTGGAAGTTCGGCCCCATGAACGAAACCACCAAGATGGTGGTGGTGGTCTCCCTCATCGGCATGGGCATGGTGGCCTTCTCCATCATTGGGACTTACGGGATCCTCCAGGTGGGCAAGTTCTGGATCAAGCTCTACGTGGCGGTGCTCCTGGTCGTCATGGGGGTCTGCTCGCTGCTCACGGCCAAGCGCTACTCCAATTACCGGCCCAAATGGATGTTCCTCTTCGCGGCCCTGGCGGGGTTCAACAAGGGCATCGGCGGCGGGGGCTACGGCCCGGTGGTCACCGTGGGCGGCCTGCTGGCCGGTGTTCCGGTGAAGAGCATGGTGGCCATCACCTCCTTTGCCGAAGGCTTCACCTGCCTCTTCGCGGTGATTGTCTGGTTCGCCATGGTCTCCGCCGGGGTGGTGGTGGACTACATGCTGCTGCCCTCCTTCGTCATCGGCACGGTCATCGCCGCGGTGGGCGCCCCCTACGTCACCCGCATCTTCCCGGAGAAGTTCTGGAAGATCGTCGTGCCGCTCTACTGCTGCATGCTGGCGGCCTACGCCTTCTACAAGCTCTGGCCGGACATCCAGAAGCGGCTGCTAAGCTAAGCCCGCCGCACCTTCGGGGCAACGCCCCGGGTCACCCGGCCCGGGGCCGACCCCGTGCCCTTTACGCAACGACGTCCGGAGACCCCGCATGCACGAGTACGCCATGGCCCTGAAACCCGATTACAGCCAATCGGCATTTAGACGCTGGTGGAAGCGCCGCGACTTCCTGCAGCAGCGGATGCTGCGCCTGTGCCTCTCCCTGCTGGTGATGGTGGTCTGCTTCCCCCTGTATTACGCCGGATTGTTCGGCACCCAGGAGGGGCCCCTGAACCCGGCCAACATCGGGGCGCGCCTGGCGGGCATGGGGGTCAGCCAGACCCACGCCATGGTGATGTTCACCACCCTGGTGATCATCGCCGTGTCCTGGAACTGGATTTTCAATGCCGTGAGCCTTGCGGCCGGCCACCGCCTCACCTGCAACCACGTGGAGGCGGATGGGAAGGTCTGCGGCGCGGTGGCCACACGGCACAAGGTGACCCGCAAGCTCACGGGCAAAACCGTGGAGCAGTACACCTGCCCCCGGGGCCATCGCCGGCCGGAGGCCCATTTCCACCCCGTGCGCAAGGGGGTCGTGAGCCATTGCGTCTGGGTGCTGGCGGTGTTTTTCTGTCTGGTGGTATTCTTTCTGAGTTGATCGGCGGCCACCGGCCGTTTTTGCAAACGGTATCCCGGAGTCCGGGACTTCGTTCCCGTACCTTTGAAATCCTCGACGTCGTCCCGCCCTAGCGGGTCTACGTCGAGGATTTTGCCAGTTGAAAACTGTGCGCCGATAGCTGGCAGCGATAACCGGATCGCATGCGATTCCAGCGCCGACAGCTTTCCGCCACCCACGATCCGCTCCAGCGTTGCGGCCCGTCCCTGCCTTGACAAGCCTCAGGTGTAAGATGTATCAGATTCCCGGGAAAACCGCTTCGGCCTCATCCGCCCGCCCGGCCGCCGGCATCGCCGCGGCGCTCTTCGGCGCGCTGCCGGTCGGTGTGCCGCCGGATGGCATCCCGGGCGGTGGCAGGGCGGATTCCCGCGGCCCGCCCGCCGCCTGGTCGGGCGGGGCCGCCGCTCCGGCGAGGGCGGATACCCTGTCCAGGCGCGGGAGCCCCATGCTGAACATCAAATCCTTGCGCGAGCAGGTTTACCAGTTCCTGCGCGACGAGATGCACGCCGGGCGCCTCCTGCCCGACACGACCCTCAACCTCAATGCCATCAGCCAGCGCCTGGGCATCAGCAAGACGCCCCTGCGGGATGCCCTCCTCAAGCTGGAGGTCGAGGGCTTCGTCACCATCCTGCCCCGCCGGGGAGTGATCATCAACGCCCTTACCCTGGAGGATGTCCGCAACTTCTACCAGATCGTGGGGGCTCTGGAGGGGGCGGTGGTGGAAGAGGTCTTCCCCCTGCTGGACAGCAGCCACATCAGCGCCCTGCGCCAAATCACGGCCGACATGCGGGAGGCCTTGCGGCGTGACGACTTCGACCACTACTACGCGCTCAACATCCGCTTCCACGACGTCTTCCTGGATCTTTCCGCCAACAAGGCCCTGCACCCCCTGATCATGCCCATGAAGCAGCGCCTCTACGACTTCCAGCGCCGCCCCTACGTCAAGGACTGGGAGTTCCGCAACTGCCAGGAGCACGACACGTTCATCGACGCCATCAAGGCCGGCGACGCCGTCGAGGCCGCGCGTCTCATGCGGGATGTCCACTGGTCCTTCGAAGTCCAGGAAGGCTTTATCCGCGAGTTCTATCGCCGCGAAGCCCTGGAGCGCCTGCAGGCGCAACAGGCGCGGGCCTGATCATCCGTTTCGGGGCCGATCCCCCAGCAACCGGCTCATCATCTACGGTGTGGTGGCCAACTGCTCCATCGCGGGGCTCTTCATGGCCGGGTTTCTACCGGGTTTCATCCTGACCTTCCAGATGTGCCTGACGTGCTGCATCATGGCCAAGAAAATCGGGTCCAAGTGATCGGAGAGCCACTTTTCGGGCCGGGAACTGCTCGTCGCCATCTGGCAGGGCAAATGGGCCTTGCTGACCCCCGTGATCATCCTGGGGGGCATCTACGGTGGGATTTTCACTCCCACGGAAGCCGCCGAAGTCGGGGCGCTCTATGCGCTATTCGTGGGCATGGTGATTTCACGGAAGCTCACCTGGAAAAACTTCACGGGTGCTTTGATCAAAACGGCCTCCATAACCGGCACCGTGACCGTGCTGGTGGGCGTGTCCATGACCTTCTCCCACCTGATCACCCTCTACCGGATTCCCCAGGCGGTCGGGGACTTCTTGATGTCCTTCTCCACCAACCCCAAAGTCATCATTGTGATGGTAGTTTTGCTGGTGTTTTTCCCGTCAATCACCATGTTCGTGCCCAAGCTTCTGCTCAAGTGACGCCATCCCCGTCGTCCGTTGGCACCGGCGGACGACGGAGGTGCGCTTGGCCAGTCCAAAAGGAGATGCAGCATATGCCCACTATAATTGCAGCAGTTACTACGGAGCTTTTGCAAGCCTTTGCCGATGCGTGGAATCGCCACGATATCGATGCCCTGATGTCCTTCATGACGGAGGATTGTGTCTTCGAAGCCTCTGCAGGGCCTGACTGTTGTGGCACGCGGTACGCTGGTCGCGACGCGGTGCGCGCTGGCTTTGCGGAGGCCTGGGCAACCTTCCCCGATGCGCACTGGGGCGACGCACGCCATTTTGTTAGCGGGGATCGGGGGGTGTCGGAGTGGACGTTCACGGGAACACGCTTGGATGGCACGTGCGTTGAAGTCCAGGGGTGTGATTTGCTAACCTTTCGAGACGCCAAAATTGCCCTGAAGAACTCTTACCGCAAATACCGTGCGCCCCTCGGCACGAAGTGTTGAGGGGCGCTTCGGGAAGTGCCAAGGTCGGTCTGCCCGTCATGGAGACCATGGGGGCAGACGGCTATGCGTCATGGCGCGCGCAAGGGTGCCAATGGTCCATGCGGACGTAGCCATGTGGAAGTAGAAGACACCAAGTGGGAGGATTGCGCCGCCGGCACCGAAGTACTCTATCATGCGGTGGTTAGTCAGGCCGTGAGCGTGTAAAGGCGGTCCCTGCGCCGTCATGGGGTCCGCCTGTCACCTGGGACTGGACAGGGGAGGGCCGGTGGGGTGACAATCCCCCGCGGGCGCGAGTCTCGGTCCCGCGTCCGCTCGTCGATTCCGGCTGTAAATACCATCCCTTGAGGTCGGCAGATGCCCTCTCCGTCAACTGGCACAAGAATTGCTTTGAATTCATGCTCAAAACCAAATGATATATTTGATTTCTAATGACACTAAAATCGGTTGACAGGCTGGTTACATCTGATGTATCAGACATCAAACATTTCCAAATGGATCACCTCTGGCGGGGACCCGGAAGCCGCCCCGGCGTGCGGGCGGCAGTGAAGAAGCCCCCACCCATACCCACATGTTTGAGGAGGAAGAGCAGATGAGCAAGCAGAAGATGACCACGGAAGAGGCGTTTGTGAAAGTGCTCCAGATGCACGGCATCGAAAATGCCTTCGGCATTATCGGCTCGGCCATCATGCCGATTTCGGACCTCTTCCCCAAGGCGGGGATCACGTTCTGGGACTGCGCCCACGAAGGCAACGCCGGCATGATGGCCGACGGGTTCACCCGCGCCTCGGGCAAGATGAGCATGCTGGTGGGGCAGAACGGGCCGGGCATCACCAATTTCGTGACCCCGGTGAAGACCGCCTACTGGAACCACACCCCGCTGCTGTTGGTCACTGCCCAGGCGGCCAACATGACCATGGGGCAGGGCGGCTTCCAGGAGATTC
>DJGG01000079.1:7922-11354 GCA_002432195.1 Desulfobacteraceae bacterium UBA5852 | reverse complement strand
ATGGCCGTCTTCAAGGACATGGTGGCCTACCAGGAGGAGGTGCTCCACCCCTCCCGGATCGCCGAGGTGTTGAACCGCGTCATCCTCAAGGCCAAGCGCGCCTCGGCGCCGGCCCAGATCAACGTGCCCCGGGATTTCTTTACCCAGGTAATCGAGATCGAGCTGCCCCCCGTGGTGGAATTCGAGCTGCCCGGCGGCGGCGAGGGTGCCATCGCCGAAGCGGCCAAGCTGCTGTCCCAGGCCAAGTTTCCGGTGATCCTGAACGGCGGCGGGGTGGTGATCGGCGGGGCCATCGCCGACAGCCGGGCCCTGGCCGAACGCTTGGATGCCCCGGTCTGCTGCGGCTACCAGCACAATGACGCCTTCCCCGGCAGCCACCCGCTGTTTGCCGGTCCCCTGGGCTACAACGGCTCCAAGGCCGCCATGACCCTGGTGGCCAAGGCGGACGTGGTGCTGGCCCTGGGGACGCGCCTGAACCCCTTTTCGACCCTCCCGGGCTACGGCATCGACTACTGGCCCAAGAAGGCCGACCTCATCCAGGTGGACATCAACCCCGACCGCATCGGGCTCACCAAGCCCATCACCGTGGGCATCGTGGGGGAGGCCGGGAAGGTGGCCCGCGCCATCCTGGAGCGGCTCGCGCCCAATGCCGGAGATGCGGACCGTGCAGCCCGCAAGGCCCTGATCCAGAAGACCAAGGCCGACTGGGCGCGGGAGCTGGCCGCCATGGATCACGAAGTGGACGATCCGGGCACCACCTGGAACGAGCGGGCCCGCAAGGCCGATCCCGGCAAGATCACCGCCCGCCAGGCCTGGCGCGCCATCGTCGCGGCCCTGCCCAAGGAGGCCATCGTCTCCACGGACATCGGCAACAACTGCGCCATCGGCAACGCCTACCCCACTTTCGAAGCAGGCCGCAAGTACCTGGCCCCGGGCATGTTCGGGCCCTGCGGCTACGGCTTTCCGGCCATCCTGGGGGCCAAAATCGCCCAGCCCAAGGTGCCGGTGGTGGGTTTTGCCGGGGACGGGGCTTTCGGCATCTCCATGAACGAGATGACGGCCTGCGGCCGGGACGGCTGGCCGGCCATCACCATGGTCGTCTTCCACAACTACCAGTGGGGGGCCGAGAAGCGGAACTCCACCCTGTGGTTCGACGACAACTTCGTGGGCACCGAGCTGGACCGGGACGTCTCCTACGCGGACATCGCGCGGGCCTGCGGCATGGAGGGGGTCAAGGCCACCAGCATGGACGACCTGACCGCCAAGCTGCGGACGGCCGTGGAGGCCCAGATGAAAGAGGGCAAGACCACCTTCATCGAGGTGATGACCAACCAGGAGCTGGGCGAGCCCTTCCGTCGCGACGCCATGAAAAAGCCGGTGATCGTCGCCGGCATCGACCGCGCCGACATGCGTCCCCAGAAAGGGGCCTGAGGGCAGACGGCGTGCAGGGATCTTCCCTGATCAGCGTGACTGTCCGACCATGATACCCTGGGGGGGCGGCCTTACCGCCCCCCCAGGGGGGAATTCCGCCGCAAGGTTTCGCAGGAGGGTTGCATGAGCATGCAGATGTCGTTTACGCGGATTCGCAATTTCATCGACGGGGAATGGGTGGAGGAGACCGGGGTCGAATACGTGCCCCTGTTCAACCCCTCCACCGGCGAGCAGATCGGCGAGGTCCCGCTGTCGGCCCCCGAAACCTCCACGCGGGCGGTGGAATCCTGCGCCAAGGCCTACGACGGCTGGCGGCGGCTTTCCGTGGCCAAGCGCGTGGGCTACCTCTTCGATATGCGCCAGGCCATGCTCGACCGGCTGGAGGAATTGGCCTTCGCCATCGCCGTGGACCAGGGCAAGCACATCTCCGAGGCCCGGGGGGAGGTCCAGCGGGTGATCCAGATTCTGGAGACCGCCTGCGGCATTCCTACCCTGATGCAGGGGGAGACCCTGGACCGCATCGCCGGCAACATCAACGGGCGGGTGATCAAGGCTCCCCTGGGGGTCTTCTGCGGGGTGGCGCCCTTCAATTTTCCGGCCCTGGTGTTTGGCTGGTTCATCCCGTTTGCCATCGGCGTGGGCAACACCTTCGTGTTCAAACCGTCCACCCAGTCGCCCTACTTCATGCAGAAGATGGGAGAGATCTTCAACGCCATCGGCCTGCCCAAGGGCGTGATCAATATCGTCCACGGCAGCCGCCAGGTGGTGCAGCCCTGGTACGAGGACAAGCGGGTCGCCGGGGTCTGCCTGGTGGGTTCCACCCCCACGGCCAAGAAGATGGCCGAGGCCTGCGGCCGGGGCGGCAAGCGCTCCATGCTGCTGGGGGGGGCCAAGAACTTCCTGGTGGCCATGGAAGACGTGCAGTGGGACGTCTTCATCGAGAACTACATCAACTCCTGCTACGGGTCGGCCGGGCAGCGCTGCCTGGCAGGCTCCATCGTGGCCGCGGTGCCCGAGATCTACGACGAGCTGATCGAGCGGCTGGGGGNNNCCTCCCGCAACGTCAAGGTGGGCAGCGCCCTGGACCCGGAGGCCTACATGGGCCCGGTGGTCAGCGCGGCGGCCAAGGCCAAGATCGAGAAATACATCTCCATCGGTGTCGCGGAAGGCTCCCGGCTGGTCCTGGACGGCCGGAACCCGGAGGTCTCCGCGGACTGCCGGCAGGGCTACTTCGTGGGGCCCACGATCTTCGCCGATGTCACCCCCTGCCGGACCATCGCCAAGGAGGAGATCTTCGGACCCGTCGTGTCGGTGATGAAGATCAGCGGGCTGGACGACGTCCTGGAACTGATCCACAACCAGGCGTTCGGCAACGGGGCCT
Source organism: Desulfobacteraceae bacterium UBA5852 (assembly GCA_002432195.1). Classification (GTDB taxonomy): domain Bacteria; phylum Desulfobacterota; class Desulfobacteria; order Desulfobacterales; family UBA5852; genus UBA5852. Next base: position 8,542 of record DJGG01000079.1, on the reverse strand, counting down.
GCATCTTCACCCAGAATCTTTACTACACCGAGAAGTTCATCTCCGAGGCCGAGGTGGGCATGATCGGCGTCAACGTGGGAGTGCCCGCGCCACACCCCTACCTGCCCTTCGGCGGCATCAAGGACTCCCACCTGGGGACCAACAAGGTCCAGGGGAAGGACGGGATCGACTTCTTCACCCAGAACAAGATCGCCACCATCCGCTTCGCGCCCCCCAGCGGGAGTGCGGCCAAGGCGGCCGCTGCGGGCGGCGCCCAGACCGGCGCGGGAGCTGCCAAGGTGCGCAGCTGCGTGGCTTCCTGAATCCCCCGGGCACCGNNACCGCGGACGCCCCAAGGCGCCCGCGGTGCCCGGCGTAGGATTCGGCAATGGGATTAGGGATGGAAACATGGAATACAGCCGCATCATGGTGGCCCTCGATCCCCACAGCACCTCCGGGGCGCCCGTTTTCGAACGCGCCCTGGGGCTGGCGTCCGCCGGTACGAACAAGCAGTTGCTGATCGCCGGGTGCCTCGAAGCGCGCACGGCCGCGGAAACCGAGGAGCGCGTGGGCACCATCGCGGGACTCGATGGGCCGAGCTCCCGGAGCGCGCTGCGCCAGCAGCAGGAGGTGGTCCTGGA
>DJGG01000079.1:7464-7886 GCA_002432195.1 Desulfobacteraceae bacterium UBA5852 | reverse complement strand
CTGGGCCCAGGGGCTGGCCGGCCAGGCCCACGCCCAAGGGGTGACGACCCACACCACCGTGGACGTGGGCCAGCCCGGCGTCGTGCTGTGCGCGCTGGCCCGCAACTGGAAGGCCGACCTGCTGGTCCTGGGGCTGACCCGCCGGGGACCGCTGGTGGACCGCCTGCTGGGCAGCGTCACGCAGCACGTGGTGCATCACGCACCGTGCTCGGTATTGCTGGTGCACTGAGATGGCCAACCACACCGCCGCGCCCCGGCGTCGGCGGTCAGCTTGAAAAGGGGGGGGCGCGTGGAAACCGATTCCGGCCGCAGGACCAAAATCGAAGTCAAGGACCTCACCAAACAGTTCGGCGATCTGGTGGTGCTGGACAATATCAACTTTCAGGTCGCCGAGGGTGAGTTCCTGGCCATCGTGGGGCCCA
>DJGG01000079.1:5143-7456 GCA_002432195.1 Desulfobacteraceae bacterium UBA5852 | reverse complement strand
TGCGGCAAGACCACCTTCCTCAACTGCCTCTCCAAGCTGATCCAGAGCACGGCGGGGGACATCTACATTGACGGCGCGGTGGCCAATCCGCGCCGGCACAACATCTCTTTCGTCTTCCAGGAGCCCACCTGCATGCCCTGGCGCACCGTGCGCCAGAACGTGGCCTACGGCATGGAGGTCAAGAAAGTGCCCAGGGAGGAACTCGAGCAGAAGCTCGAAGCCATTCTCAAGCTCGTGGGGCTCACCGACACCGCCGACCTCTATCCCAACCAGGTGTCGGCCAGCATGATGCAGCGCATCGCCGTGGCCCGGGCCTTCGCCGTCAACCCCGACCTGCTGCTCATGGACGAGCCTTACGGGCAGTTGGACGTGAAGTTGCGCTTCTACCTGGAAGACGAGTTGATCAAGCTCTGGAAGACCCTCAAGAGCACCGTGATCTTCGTCACCCACAACATCGAGGAGGCGGTCTACGTGGCCGAGCGGATCCTGGTGCTCAGCAACAAGCCCACCAAGATCAAGGCCGAGGTCCCCGTAAACCTGCCGCACCCGCGCCACATGCTGGACCCGGAGTTCGTGGAGATCCGCAAGCGGGTCACGGAACTGATCCGCTGGTGGTAGCCGGGGGTGCGTGTCCCGGCGGCCGCCGGACCCTAATGCCGCGCACGTGACCGAAGGGGGGTGGTAGCAGGCAATTGCCGGTCCGCTCCGGGCCAAGCCCCGGGGACCGGGCACACTGGGCACCAAACTGGTCGAGAACGCGCGTTCCACAACCGTTAGCAAGCAAAGGAGTGAAGAGCATGAAGCGATATTCCCTACCCGTGATCGTGATGTTGGCTGCCGCTTTGATTCTGTCGGGTGTCGGTACGGTTTTCGCCAAGGATCTGGTCAAGCTGCCCACCTGCTGGATGCCCGAGCATGAGCTCTTCTTCCCCTGGTACGCCAAGGAGATGGGCTGGGACAAGGAGGAGGGTCTGGACCTGGAGCTGCTGTATTTCGAAAGCGGCATGTCCCAGCTGGAGGCCCTGCCGGCCAAGCAGTGGGTCCTGGGCGGCACCGGCGGCGTGCCCATGGTGATGGGGGCCCTGCGCTACAAGGCCCAGATGATCGGCCTGGGCAACGACGAGTCCTTTCTCAACGCCGTGTACGCCCGTTCCGACAGTGCCGCGGTCAAGACCAAGGGCTTCAACCCCAAGAACCCCGAGGTGCTGGGCAAGCCCGAGGACGCCAAGGGCAAGACCTTCCTGGTGACCACGGCCTCCTCGGCCCACTTCGCCATGACCACCTACCTCCAGGCCCTGGGCCTGAAGGACAGTGACGTGGTGGTCAAGCAGATGGACCAGGCCTCCATCATGGCGGCCTTCGAGTCGGGCATCGGCGATTTCGCCTGCCTCTGGGCCCCGTACACCTACCAGGCCGAGGCCAACGGCTGGGTGGAAGTGGCCAACGTGAACAAGTCCGGCGCAGCCCTGCCCATCGTGTTCGTCGGCGACAAGGATTTCTGCGACAAGAACCCCGAGGTGGTGGCCAAGTTCCTGCGGGTGATGTTCCGCGGCATCAACAAGCTGGCCGAGGAAGGCGCCACGGATGCGAACATCAAGCTGTTCCAGCGCATGTACCAGGAATGGGCCGGCATGGAGTACTCTTACGAGGACGCCAAGAAGGACATCGAGATGCACCCGGTCTGGAAGCTGGAGGAGCAGGTGAAGCTCTTCGATACCGCCAAGGGCGAGAGCCGGGCCCAGGTCATCGAGCGCACCATCGCGGAACTGCTGCTGCATGCCAACGGCCGCATCACGGACGCCGAGCTGGCCCAGGTCTCCAAGGGCGACTGGATCACCGACAAGTACCTGAAGATGGTGAAGACGCCCATCCCCGCGTACAAATGAGGTGACGGCACGCTGAAGGGGTCGGGGCGCCCCGACCCACGCCAACCAAGGCCCGGCGCGGGGGCCTGTGACCCCTGCGCCGGGACCACCCGGGAGGAAGGTTCTCCATGGCTTACGAGGAAATCAAAGTACGCACGCCGCTCTACCTCAAGATCCTGCCGGTGCTGAGCATCTGCGCCTTCTTCGGCGGCTGGGAGCTCATCGTGCAGACCGGGGTGGTGCCTTCCACCATGCTGGCGGCCCCCTCCCAGGTGGTGAAGCTCTTCGTCTTCAAGCTCACCAACGTCAATCCCGACGGGGCCCTGCTGCACCAGCATGCCTGGTTGAGTCTGAAGGAAGCCGGCATCGGCTATCTCCTGTCCCTGCTCGTGGGCTTGCCCCTGGGTCTCCTGATGGGCTGGTTCACCACCGTGCGGGGGCTCTTCCG
>DJGG01000079.1:0-5085 GCA_002432195.1 Desulfobacteraceae bacterium UBA5852 | reverse complement strand
CTTCTGGTTCGGCATCGGGCTGTGGGGCAAGGTTTTCATCATCTGGATCGCGGGCATCGTGCCCTGCGTGATCAACGCCTGGGTGGGGGTGGGCATGACCAATCCCACGCTGATCCAGATGGCCCGCACCTACGGGGCCAGCGACTGGCAGATTTTCTTGAAGATCTGCGTGCCCTCGGCCCTGCCCATGGTCTTCGGGGCCCTGCAGATCGCCCTGGCCTACTGCTGGACCAACCTCGTGGGGGCCGAGCTGCTGGCCGCCGACCAGGGCCTGGGGTACCTCATCAGCATGGGGCGCCGGCTGGCGCTGCCGGACATGGTGGTGCTGGGCATGGTCACCGTGGGCATCGGCGGGGCCTTGATCGGGGTGTTGATCGACGCCATCGAGAAGCGGCTGCTGGCCGGAATCAGGAGGTAAGCCCCATGACCACAGGCACCATCGCCAACGAAATCGTCAAGAGCGTTCGGGAAAGGAAGGAATTCTCGCTCCTGGCGGTCATCCGCAACGAGTATTTTCTCTATCTCGTCTCCAGCGTGCTCTTTGTGCTCATCTGGCACTGGGCCGCCGCGGAGCAGGTCCTGGGCAAGTCCCTGGCCACCCCTTACGCCGTGGCCAAGGAATTGGCCCGCCTGATGACCATCAAACTGGCCGGCCTGACCCTCCTGGGGCATATCTGGGCCAGCACCCAGCGGATCCTCATCGGGTTCGTGCTGGCCTCGGTCGTGGCGGTCCCCCTGGGGCTCTTCATGGCCCTGAACCGCACGGTCAACGCCATCGTGAAACCGGTCTTCGACCTTTTCAAGCCCATGCCCCCCATCGCCTGGATTTCCATCGCCATCCTGTGGTTCGGCATCGGCGAGGCCTCCAAGGTGTTCATCATCGTCATCGGCACCTTCGTGCCCTGCCTGCTGAACGCCTACAACGGCATCCGGCTGATCGAGCCCGAGCTCTACGACGTGGTGCGCTCCCTGGGGGGCAACCGCAAGGACGAAATTCTCCAGGTGAGCTTCCCGGCGGCCTTTCCGGCCATTTTCGCCGGCCTGCAGATTTCGCTGTCCATCGCCTGGACCTGCGTGCTGGCGGCCGAGCTGGTGAGCGCGCGCTCCGGGCTGGGCTGGATCATCGTCCAGGGCATGAAGCTCACCAAGCCCGAACTGGTCATCGGCGGCATGCTCATCATCGCCCTGGTGGCTTGGCTGACGACCCTGGCGGTTTCGGGACTCGAGCGCCTGTTGTGCCCCTGGAAGCGCCACATCGAGGGGCTCTGAGAAAAGAGGAGTTGCCCCATGGGCGCCCCGAGGCCGGCGGAGGGCTGGGGAGCGCCTCAAACCGCTGACAACCTGCCCGGTGGCCTTTCCGGCACGCCGGAGGCGGCCCGGAGCCGCACGACCGCTGCCGGAACCCGTGTGCGGATGACGCAGGTGGAAGGAAAACGAGCGTTGATGGACAACGACACCAGCAAGCCCCCCAAGATAGCCTGTGAGAAGATCTGCAAGACCTTCATCCAGAAGGGCACCCAGCAGGTGCACGTGCTGGAGGACATCTCCCTGGAGGTCTTCGACAACGAATTCCTGGTGATCCTGGGTCCGGGGCAAAGCGGCAAGAGCACCCTGCTGCGGATCATCGCCGGCCTGGAGACCCCCTCCACCGGCCGGGCCATTCTCGACGGACGGGAGGTCAGCGGGCCGGGCCCGGACCGCGGTCTGGTCTTCCAGAGCTACATGCTCTTCGCCTGGCGCACGGTCCTGGGCAACGTGGAAATGGGGCCCAAGCTCCAGGGGGTGGGCAAAAAGGAGCGCCGGGAAATCGCCCAGCACTACATCGACCTGGTGGGGCTGAAGGGCTTCGAGAAGCACTACCCCCACCAGCTCTCCGGGGGCATGAAGCAGCGCGTGGGCATCGCCCGGGCCTATGCCAACAACCCCCAGGTGATGCTCCTGGACGAGCCCTTCGGCCAGTTGGACGCCCAGACGCGCCTCTTCATGGAGAAGGAGACCGAGCGCATCTGGCAGGCCGAAAAGCGCACCGTGATCTTCGTCACCAACAACATCGACGAGGCCATCATCCTGGGGGACCGCATCGTCACCATGGTGGGCAAATTGCCCGGGCGCATGGGGCCGGCCTACCCGGTGGACCTGGAGCGTCCGCGGGAGCCCACGGACATGCGCTTCCTCAAATTGCGTTATGCGATCACCGAGGCCTCCGAGCTGGTGCTGTGATGCGGGGGGGGCGCCGCCGGCCGACACCGGCGGCCTGCCCGCCCGCGCAGGCCTTGCCGAGACCCATTCCGTCATTGCGTTTCCGGTTGGCCGCTGGGCCTGGAAGCGGCACGGGAGAGCCCGCCGCCGCCACTCCGGTCAAGGACCGACGATTCGACCCTGCCCCCTGAAAGGGACCGGGCGCTCAACGAGGAGGATCACCCTATGAGCACCGCACAAGACTGGTTGCAGTACGACACCGAGGAGATGGTGCGGGCAGACCGCGACTACCTCTGGCACCACATCAAGCCCCACAAGGTCTTCGAGAAAAGCGAGCAGATGATCATCGTGTCCGGCCAGGGGATGCGCGTCAAGGACATCCGGGGGCACGAGTACCTGGACGCCACCTCCGGCGGCGTCTGGAGCGTCATGGTGGGTCATGGCCGGGAGAGCATCGCCGCGGCCGTCTACGAGCAGCTCAAGGTCCTGGGGTACTACGCGGGCAGCGTGGGCACCATCCCCACCATCAAGTTCGCCGCCAAGCTCGTGGAACTGCTCCCGCGCCTGGGGAAGGTTTTCTTCTCCAACAGCGGCTCGGAGGCCAACGAGAAGGCCTTCAAGATCGTGCGCCAACTTTCCCATATGGATCCGTCGCGCAAGGGCAAGTACAAGATCATCTATCGCGACCGGGATTACCACGGCACCACCATCGGCGCCCTGAGCGCCACCGGCCAGTGGGAGCGCAAGCAGGATTTCGGCCCCTTCGCGGAGGGCTTCGCGGAATTCGCCCACCCCCTGTGCTACCGCTGCCCCTTCCACAAGACCTACCCGGGCTGCAACATCGACTGCGCCCGCAGCCTGGAGGCCGCCATTCTGAAGGAAGGCCCCGACACGGTGGGGGGCTGTATCGTGGAGCCCATCACCGCCGGCGGCGGCATCATCCCGCCGGTCAAGGAGTACTACCCCATCCTGCAGTCCATCTGTCGCAAGTACGGGGTCTACCTGATCATGGACGAGGTGGTCTGCGGGTTCGGCCGCACGGGCACCTTCTGGGGCCACCAGCAATACGACGTGGACCCGGACATGGTGACCATGGCCAAGGGGCTGGCCAGCTCCTACATGCCGCTCTCGGCAACGGTGGTGCGCCAGGAGATTTACGACAAGTTCCTCTGCGATCCCGGCGATCCCGGCACGCGCATGAATTTCTTCCGCGACATCAGCACCTACGGCGGATGCACGGGCGCCATGTCCGCGGCCCTGGAGAGCACCCGGATCATCGAGGACGAGGGGCTGGTGGAAAACAGCCGCGTGGTGGGCGCCTATTTCATGGAGCAGCTCCGCGGGCTCAACGACATGCCGCTCGTGGGGGACGTGCGGGGCGTGGGGCTTTTCGCCGGCGTGGAGTTCGTCAAGGACAAGGCCGCCAAGACCCCCATCAGCGAGGCCGAGATGGGCCGCATCATGGGGCTCATGGCGGCCAACGGCGTGCTGGCGGGACGCACCAACAGCTCGCTGCCGGGCAACAACACCATCATGAACTTCGCCCCGGCCCTGATCGCCACCAAGGCCGACATCGACGTGATCGTCGGGGCATTGAAGAAGTCTCTGGAGTCTTTCTGAACGGCAACGCCTAACGCAGCGGCGGCCGCCGCGCGCTCCGGAGGAACCGGGCCCGGCGGCGGCCGCCAACCAGATCTGGGAGGAAACGATGATCGTCGGTATTCTGAAGGAAATCAAAACGGAAGAGAATCGGGTGTGCATGACCCCGGCGGGCGTGGAAGTCATGCGCCTGCAGGGCCACACGGTCCTGGTGGAGAAGAACGCCGGCATGGGCAGCGGGTTCGAGGATGCCGCCTACGCCAAGGCCGGGGCGGAGATGGTGGCCACCCCCAAGGAGATCTATGACCGGGCCGAGATGGTGATGCACGTCAAGGAGCCGCTGGCCTCGGAGTACGACCTGATCCGCCCGGGGCAGATCGTCTTCACCTACCTGCACCTGGCGGCCGCCGAGGAGCTGACCCGGGCCATGCTCAAGAGCGGCAGCATCGGCATCGCCTACGAGACCATCCAGAAGGCCGACCGCACCCTGCCGCTGCTCACCCCCATGAGCGAAGTGGCCGGCCGCATGGCCATTCAGGAAGGGGCCAAGTTCCTGGAGATGCCCCAGGGCGGCCAGGGGGTCCTGCTGGGGGGGGTGCCCGGCGTCGACCCGGCCACGGTGGTGATCCTCGGCGGCGGCATCGTGGGCACCAACGCCGCCAAGATGGCCTGCGGACTGGGGGCCAAGGTCTACCTGCTGGACATGAACCTGGACCGCCTGCGCTACCTGAGTGACGTCATGCCGCCCAACTGCTTCCTGCGCATGTCCAGCCCGGCCACCATCCGGGAGCTGCTGCGGCAGGCCGACCTGGTGGTGGGGGCGGTGCTGGTGGCCGGCGCCAAGGCGCCCAAGCTGGTGACCCGCGACATGGTCCGGGAGATGAAGAAGGGCGCGGTGATGGTGGACGTGGCCATCGACCAGGGCGGCTGTTTCGAGTTCTCCCGGCCCACCACGCACTCCAACCCGGTTTTCATGGAAGACGGCGTGCTGATCTATTGTGTGGCCAACATGCCCGGGGCCGTGGCCAAGACCTCCACCCTGGCCCTGACCAACGCGACCCTGCCCTACGCGGTGGAAATCGCCAACAAGGGATGGCAGCGGGCGGCCCGTGAGAACGTGGAGATCAAGCTGGGGCTCAACATCGTCAACGGTCACGTGACCTACCGCGGCGTGGCCGAGGCCTTCGGCATGAAATACGTGGACGCCGGCACCCTGATCTGATCGGCTGGGGACCATGGACGCCGCTTAGCCACAGGCTGTGGCTGGACCAACGGGGGCGGCTGTCC
>DJGG01000172.1:12731-24591 GCA_002432195.1 Desulfobacteraceae bacterium UBA5852 | reverse complement strand
CGCGGACTTCCCTAGCTGGAGCTTCCGGGCCACGCCACCCGCGGCCGTCTCAATACTCCATGTCGAATTCCTGGAAATCGAACCAGTAGCCGTTGTGGCTCAGATGGTCCAGCTCCGCCTGCACCACGGCGATGTGGCCGTTTTCGATCTCCATGAAGCGCGCGAACATGTCCCGGGCCCCGGCGGGCATTTCCGCCACCAGCCGTTCGTAAAAGCGGCTGGTTTCCACCTCCACCTGGAGGGCCTTGGCGAGCATGCGCTTCTCGTCGCTCCGGTCTTCCCGGGACATCCGGGTCTCCAGGGTTCCCATGGAACGGGCGATGGCTTCCGGCGCGGGCATCGGGGAATCCAGGCGCTCGACGTCGATACGCCCCTGTTCCCGCCACTGCCGGAGCTTGTGCTCCAGGTAGTCGATGTGGCGCTGCTCATCGGCCGCCAGGGCGCCGAAGACCCGCCGGCCCGCCGGGTCGGGGGTGCCCTCGAGGGCCTGGGCATAGAGGTCGCGGATGCGGTTCTCGTATTGGATTGCGGTTTGGATGGCCTCTTCGGGGGTCACGCTGCCTCCTGGTTTTAAGGATGAAAGGACGCGGCGGCGGGCCTGGGCCCTACCACCAGTAAGGGTCGCGGTGGTAGCGATGGCGCAGCCCGTAGGGGTATGGGTAGCCATAGGGATAGGCATACGGGTAGTAGGGGTCGTAGGGCGTGCGCCACTCCTCTCGGGGCGGCCAGATATGGATCTGGCGCGCTTCCAGGGTGGGGTAGCCGTAGGTTTCCCCGTCGATCTTCTCCATGGTCTGGCCGATCACCCGGCCCGCCACGGTGATCTTGGTGTCCTTGGCATACACGGCCGGGTCGAGGAATCCGTCCTGGACCAGCAGGAAGCGCCCCTGAGAGCGGGTGCGCGCCTGGGGTTCCTCACCGCTGCCCAGGGGGCTCTGGAGCACCACCAATTCCGATCGCCGGGGCTGGTTGCGGACTTCCAGCACGTAGCCCCCCAGAATCACCGTTCGGCCCACATAGCGGGCGACATCCTCCCGCAACTGAGGGAACGGCACATCCACCTCGGCCTCCTCGCGGATCTCCGGGGCGATCACGGCACAGGCCGCCAGCAACCAGAAGAGCGCGGCCGCCAGACCTGGGCGGAGATAACGTTGCATGGGCATGGCCTCCGGATTGCATCCCGCGGGGCGATCCCCCGGGTTGTGCAGTCCTATGATAGCACAGGGCAACGGCATGGCAACGCCCCCGGCCGGGAAAGGGGGGGCCGGGCTTGACACGCGGGCCGCCGCCCCCCAGAATCCCATCCCTGGCGACCACCCCCCATACGGAAAGGATCGATCCCATGAAAGCACGCCTTGAAACCGGCGCCACCCTCCACCACGGCCGCGTTTTCCAGTTGCGGGCCGAAGTCCATCGGCTGGAGGATGGCCGCCGTCTGAGCATCGAGGTCGTGCGGCACCCCGGCGCGGCCGCCATCGTCCCCCTGACCGCCGATCGCCGCGTCCTGCTGGTGCGCCAGTTCCGTTGCGCGCTCAACGCCACGATCTGGGAAATTCCCGCCGGAACCCTGGAGCCGGGCGAGGAGCCCCTCGCGACCGCCCGGCGCGAGCTGGCGGAGGAAACCGGCCACGCGGCCGACCACTGGGAATCTTTGGGCGCCATCACGCCGGTGCCCGGCTATTCNNCCTCTACCTGGCCCGGGGCCTGCACCCGGCGGAGGGCCGCCTGGATCCGGACGAGATCCTGGAAGCCGAGGCGGTGGACTGGGCGGAAGCCCTGGCGATGATCGAGCGGGGGGAGATCCGGGACGCCAAAACCATCACCGGGCTCCTGATGGTGGCGCGCCGCCTGGGCACGGCTCTCTGACCGGCACCGGATGCCAGTCCGCGCGCCGTGGCCCGGAGGGGGTGGCGGACAGCGGTGCCGGAAGGACGCAACCTCCCGCCGCGGGCGGGATGATTGAGGCCCGCGGAGGGTTTCTCAACGACCGGCGGCGGGAAGCCCCCGGGGGAGGCTCTCCCCTTCCGCCTCCGTCCAGGCCGGGGATTCGCCTTCTCCCAGGGTGGCCAGCTCGTTGAGCGCCTCACGGATGTCCTGGGACCCTTCCCGGTGGACCCGGTGGACATGGGCATATTCCCCCCGCACCGTCTTGAGGGGGAAACGCCCCTGGTTCTGGGTGAGGGTGGAACGTACCAGGGCCTGCACGGCCTGCCAACTGTCCCGCCGGGTCTGGTTGGGCAGCGGCGTCAGGTCGTCCAGGCGGCGCAGCTGCTCCCGGTGAAAGCGCGCACGCGCCCAGCGCAGGCCCAGGGTCAACCAGAGCACCAGCGCCAGCCCGCCCCCCAGAGCCGCCGCTCCACCCAGCAGATACGGATCGGGACCGATCAACCCGGCGGCCGTCAGACCTCCGGCGCTGCCCGCGCCGATCAGCACGCCCAGCAGGAGCCCCCAGAGGGAAAACCGGGACAGAAAGCGACGGCGGTTGCGTCCATAGGCCAACAGCGCCTCGAGGAAGTGGGACAGCCGCTCCCCGTGGGTCTCCACGAAGCTCGCCAGGTTGTCCAGGCGGAAGCGGGGGGCCTGGAGCACGGCGTTCTTGAGCTCCGTGCGCTGGTTTTCCAGGTAGCGCAGATAGCTCAGGTCGCTGCCCAGCTCACCGCCCTTGTGCTCCGCCACGTGGGAGGAATAGGTCAGGCGAATGGGGGGGATGTCCTTGCGTCCGGTCATCTGGGAGAGGTTCCAGCACAGGGTGCCGTAGACCTGCAGCAGATCGATCAGCGAAGCGCACTCGTCGATGCGGTTGAGCACGAAGAGCACCCGGTCCTCGAAGGTCCGGGCCGGCAGCGTGTCCCGCAGGCTGGTATGGGTCTCCCGCACGGTCCCGGCCTTGTGGGGGTCGAAGAGCACCAGCACGAGGTCCGCCATCTGGGCGAAATCGCCGATGACTTCCTGGTAGTTGTAGCCCCGGTCCCGCTCCGTGATGCTGTCCAGCATCCCGGGGGTATCGATGATCGCCAGATTGCGCAGAAAGGGGGAATTGACCTTTTTCAGCCGGAAGTGGGCCGTGAAACGTTGGCCGTGCTTGCGCAGGGTTTCGAAGGGGTACTCGGGATCGTTGAGCAGGAATTTGCCGTCGCGCTCCTCCACCACCCGGGGCTGGGCGTCGGATTCACCGTCCTCCCCTTCTCCGAAGGTGATGACCGTAAAGGAGTCGTCCGTGGGCGCCTGGCCGGTGGCCTGGATCTTGGCCCCCAGGAAGTCATTGATCAGGGTGGATTTCCCCGAGGAATAGTTGCCCACCACCAGCACGAGCGGGCGCCACTTGATGTTGGACTCCAGGGGCACCTCGCTGTAGCCGTAGCGCATGGCCACCGGCGAGAGGTACTTCTCCACGAGCTCCAGCAAATCGTTGCGCAAGGCTTCGATGTAGTTTTCACGGTACATGTCGGCTCCAGATCCCGGAGGTCCTTTCGGACGGCTGGCCCCGAAGCCGTCCCGGGGGAGAACGTCGGTTCGCCCGCTGCCGTGCCCGCCCAGTCATAGCGGAAATGCCCTGGGGATAAAAGCGCAAAGTGGTTGAGTGGTCACGGCCGTCGCCGGAGGCCGTGCTCAGGCCGCACTCCAGTCGCGGCCGGCGGGCGCCCCGCCCCGGAAGCGCTCCCCGCGCTCGGCAAAGGCCTGCAGTTTGCGCTGCACGCGCCCGAAGACCGAATCGGCCGGATAGCCGCCCTGGGCGTCCGGCGTACCGGCCGGGGTACCGGTGAGCACCTCGATGCCTTGGGCCACCGTGGCCACCGCGTAGAGGTGGAAGCGGCCTTCCCGCACGGCCTCCACCAGATCGCGCCGCAGCGCCAGGTGGCGCACGTTGGCCCGGGGAATGAGCACCCCTTGGCGGCCGGTGAGCCCCCGTGCGCGGCAGACGTCGAAATAGCCTTCCACCTTCTGGTTGACGCCGCCGATGGCCTGGATGTCACCCCGCTGGTTCACCGATCCCGTCACGGCCAGCCCCTGGCGGATGGGCTGGTCCGCCAGGCTGGAGAGAATGGCGTAAAGCTCCGTGGAGGAGGCGCTGTCTCCGTCGATTTCGCCGTAATGCTGTTCGAAGGTCAGGCTCAGGGTAACGGCCAGGGGAAAATTCTGGGCGAAGGTCTGGCCGAGGTAGCCTGCCAGGATCAGGACGCCCTTGTCGTGGGTGCGACCGCTCAGGTCCGCCTCCCGCTCGATGTTGATGACCCCGGGCTTGCCCATGAAGCTCACGGCGGTGATGCGGTTCGGGCGCCCGAAGGCCATGTCGCCCACCTGCCAGACGGCCAGGGCGTTCACCTGACCAACCACCTCCCCGTCCACGTCCAGCAGCACGGTGTCATCGGTGAAGCTCTCCCGCATTTTCTCCTCGTAGAGGTTGTAGCGGAAGCGCCTTTCCCGCAGGGCCCGCTCCACGTGCGCGGCGGCCACCCGCGGGGCCGCCTCCAACTGCGCCCAGTAGTCGGCCTCCTTCAGGATCCCCACAATGGGGCCGAAGCGCAGCGACAACTTATGCTTGTTGGCCACGAAGCGTTCCCCGAACTCCACCACCGCGGCCACGCCGTCGGGGCCGAAGGGCCGCAACTGCTCTTCCCGGCAGACCCGGGCGATGAAGCGCGCATAGAGCTGCACGCTGTCATCCGTGCGCTCCACCTCGTAGTCGAAATCGGCGCGCACCTTGAAGATCTTGTCGAATTTGGAGTCGAAATTCTGGAGCATTTCAAAGACCTGGTAGCTGCCCAGGAGAACCACCTTCACGTCCAGGGGGATCGGCTCGGGACGCAGGGTGCTGATCACCGGGACCATATCCGATCCGGCTTCCTCGATGCCGAGTTGCTTGGTCTGCAGGGCCCGCTTCAACGCCTCCCACACGAAGGGGTGCATGAGCACGGCTTCAATTTCCATGATCAGGTAGCCGCCGTTGGCCCGCAGCAGGGACCCGGCCTGGACCATGGTGAAATCGGTCCTGACGGTGCCGAGGAGGGCCCGCTTCTCGATGTGCCCGAAAACGTTTTGGTAGGTGGGGTTGGTCTCCAGAATCACCGGGGCCCCGCGAAGGTTCCGCCGGTCCGCCAGCAGGTTCACCGCGTAGCGTTCGAATTCGAAACCGTCCGGGGACCCGCTCTCCCCGGAGGCCTCGCCCTCGGCGGCGCCCGGAAGGAAGTGCTCGACATTTTCCAGCATGTCGGCCTGGACCTCGTCCAGGTAGGCGCATGCCTCGGGGCAGTCCCCAAAGTCGCCCCGCAGGGCGTTGAGCCGGCCGCGGATGACGAACAGGGCGGTGTCCTGCATGAGTTTCTGGAATTCCTGGTGATGTCCCTGTCGCAGGCGATGGACCTCCTGCTCCACGCCGTCGATCTCCCCCTGAAACGTGCGGATGTTCTCCTTGATCACGGCCTGGTCGGCCTCGGGGAGCTGGACGAAGACTTCCTTGCTCATGGGCGCGCCGTCTTTGAGGGCGATGGTGCGATAACCGGCATCGGTCCGGCTGATCCCCAGGCGGCGCTCGGCGGCCCTGGCCTCCAGGCCATCGAAGAGCTCCTGCTGGCCGGCCAGCATCCGCTCCTGCAGGGCCGCCTGGCGCTCCTGGAATTCTTTGGTGTCGAAGGCCTTGGGCAGTTCGTTGCGCAGGTCCCCGATGAGCTTGGCCATGGTGCGGGCGAATTCGTGTCCCCGGCCCGGGGGCAGCGGCAAGGCCCGGGGCCGGTATTCGTCCTTGAAGTTGTTGACCAGGCACCAGTCCGGCGGGGTCGGGGAGCCGGCCGCGTACCGGCCCACGATGTCCCCCACGATGGTGGCCTTGCCCGTCCCGACGGGCCCGGCCACGAAGATGTTGTATCCCGCACTTTTCATGTTCAGGCCGAAATCGATGGCCTGGACCGCCCGGGCCTGCCCGATGACCTCGTCCAAGGGGGTCACCTCGTCGGTGCTCTCGAAAGCGAACACCGACGGGTCGCATTCCTGGCGCAACTCGTTGACGGGCACTTTGTAACGGTCCAAGGGCGTCTCCCTTTTGCGTCCGGTTGACCTATGGTTTCGGGGGTGTTGCGGGGGCTGACGGCCACGGGCTGGGTCCGGCGAGTGGGGCGGCCCGCGCTGGCGGGGCCGGCCGCGCCGGAAACCGTTTCATTATAGCCCATGGGACCCGGATGGCAACACCGAAACCGCCGCCCGCAATGCCGGCGCAACCGCCACCCCCTGCCTGGGCGCCCGGGGGCGCCGCCGGGGAGGCACACGGCCGTTCACGGCCCTTGACGGCCTTCCCGCCGTCCTTATGTTGTTGTCAAACGCGGAAATCAAGCGCTGTCCGACTTCAACACATTCCGATAAACCACGGCGCCTCGCGGGAGGGCCAACGGTTACGCTTGAAAAGCGAAGGATGCGACAGTGCTTGTAGCGCTTCTGGGGTGCGCGTGATACCGAGGTACACGGCATTGCCGGAAGCCATAGATGGGCAACGGGCAGGTGAAATTCACCTGCCCGTTCGTGCGTTCAGACGCCGCCCATCAGGAGGCTGGATTCGTTGGGGCTGTCGATGCCGATGCGCGCGATGCGCCGCACCCCGGCGGCCTCCATCATTTCCCGCAATTGACCTTCCCCGTATGCCTGACCCGCTTCGGTCCCCAAAAGCATGTTCAAGGAGAAGAGCGCCGGGAACAGGGGCCGGTCCAGGGTGTCATCGAGAATGAACTCGTGGACGATGAGCACCCCGCCGGGCTCCAGGGAGGCGGCCGCCTTGATCAGGATCCGGGCCGCCGTTTCCGGGCCCTCGCCGTGGAGGATATGGGAAAGCCAGGCCACGTCGAACGCCCCGGGCAGGGCATCGACCCGGTAATCCCCGGCGTGAAAATCCACCCGCTCGCTCATCCCGAAACGCCGGATGGTCTTTTCGGCGTAAGGCCGGGAGCCCGGCAGGTCGAAGACCGTGGCCCGCAGCTCCGGGTTGTGGCGGCAGAAATGGATGGCGTAGGTGCCGGACCCGCCGCCGAGGTCGAGAAGGCGACGGCGCCCCGCCAAATCGATGTGGGGCACGATGCGCGGGGCCAGGGCCATGGCCAGGTTGAACATCCCCATGAGGAAGTTCTCCCGAGCCTGGTCGTCCTGGACCACGCTGCTCCGCCGCACCGGCTTGCCGCTCTTCACGGCCTCACCGAGACGGCTCCAGGAGGGCAGCAACTGCTGGTGGTGGCGGATGATAAACCCCAGGTAGCCGTCGGCGTTCCGGGAAAGCCACCGGGCGGCTGCCGGTGCGCACCGGTAACGCTGGGCCGCCTGGGTCAACAGGCCCATGGCGGCCAGGGCGTTCAACAGCATCCCCGTGGCGCGGGGATCCGCGTCGATGGCTTCGGCCACTTCCGCGGCCGTGAGGGGCCTGTCGTCCAGCAGCGTGAAGAGGTCCAGCTCCACGCCGGCGTGGAGCGTGCAGGTCTTCCAATAGCTGCCCGAAATGTCGAGCAGGGCCCCGGGGTTGCTGGGTGGCTCCGGCATACCTGGCTCCTTGCGCCTCACGCGGGGAAGGCCGGGCGGGATCGCGCCGGTCACGCGCCTGATGCCCCGGCGTCCCGGCCTTCGGGGCGCCGCCGCGCGTTGCGGCCGGTGGGTGCGCGGGCGCTGTGTTCATTATCCGGCGGCGGCGGCGACCCGTGCCTTCCGGCATCCCCATTGCGGATCGGGCATTGCGCCTCGCCGGGATCGGACCTATTGTGGCTCGTCATGCGCATGGCCGGCGCGACGCCGCCAGGGGCCGCGTCGGCAGGGGGGCGGCACCCCCGCCAGCAATCGCCCCCCGCCCCCGCCGTGGGGGCGGGCAGGGGCCTTGGGCCGCGTGCCGCCTCCGGCCTTGCGATGCCATGCGTGCTCTTCCCCAGGAGGCTCCATGACCCGCCGAACCGCTCCACCCGCCGCGACGGTCCCGCGGCAGACCCTGATGACCGCTGTGGTGATCGCCCTGATGGTGGGCTTTTTCGCCGGCCTGGTGTTCGGGGTGTACAAATCCACCGCTCCCGGCACCGCGCCGCCGGGGTCCGGCACGCCGGCGCCATCCGCCGATACCCAGCGCATGCTGGCGTCCCTGGAGGAGCGCACCCGCGCCAACCCCCAGGACGCCGAAGCCTGGATCCAGATGGGGCACATCTATTTCGACACCGATCGGGCGGAGAAGGCCATCGAGGCTTACGAAACCGCCCTGCGGCTGCAACCGGGCAACGCGCCGGTGCTCACGGACCTGGGTGTCATGTACCGCCGCAGCGGTCGCCCGGAGGAGGCCATCCGGCGCTTCGACCTGGCCATCGCCGCCGACCCCAAGCTTGAAATGCCTCGATTCAACAAGGGAATCGTTCTGATGCACGACCTCAAGAAGGAGGCGGACGCCATCAAGGTCTGGGAGGAGCTCCTGGCCATCAATCCTGTGGCCATGGCGCCCAACGGCCAGAGCGTGGATGAACTGGTGACCCACTACCGCGAACATACGCGGCAGGGGGGCGGCTGACAGGACCGGGAGGCGGCGGAGCGTGCCGGTCACAGCCGGTGGCAGGCCAGGTTCTTTCCCCGGCATTCCTCGAGCTTGAGGATATGCGCGCGCTCGTCGGCGATGATGTCGTCCAGGCGGGCGCGCTCGCCCTCGTCGTCCAGGAAGCTGCGGAACAGCTCGTAGAACGTCAACGTGTCGTGCTCGAAGTCGATCATCACCTTGAGCAACCCGTTGACCTCCTCGATCTTGGAGAAATCCACGCCTTCCAGGGAAAATCGCTGGTCGCCCACGATATCGGCCAGCATCAGCTTGCCAAGTTCGTCCAGGATGGGGTTGTCTTCGTGCCGGGCGATTTCATCGCGCATGCGCCCGAAGTGCTCGGCATGCTTGGCCTCCTCCCGGGCCATCCATTCCAGGACTTCCGCCAACTCGGGATCCGGCGTTTGGGACAGGGCGTCCCGATAGACGCTTTCACCGTTTCGTTCAATGGTGACGGCCATATCCAAGACATCGCGCAGGGTGAACATGGGCGGTTCCTCTGCCAGGGCGGCGATTGAATCCCAAGGGCCCGGGAAATGCGGCAACCAACGTGGGAGCAGAGATCTTGACAGGCGGGCCACATCGCTTATCGTCGAATTGCGATACGATAATCAAAAGGGGCCGCCCATGTCAACCGTGAGAGGATCACCGCCACCCCCTCCCATTCCCCAGGCAGTCGAGGGGGAGGCCACGGCGCATCTCGCGCGGATGTGCCGGGCGCTGGGTCACCCGGCGCGCCTGCGCATTCTGCGGCATCTCAAGGCGGCTCCCTGCTGCTGCGGCGACATCGTACGCCTCCTGCCCCTGGCCCAGTCCACGGTCAGCCAGCACCTCAAGCACCTGCGCGACTGCGGGCTGATCGTGGGCCGCAGCCAGGGCGCCACCACCTGCTACGACCTCAACGAGCATCTGCTGGAAGACCTCAAACGCCATCTGCTGACCCTCTTGTAACCCTCTCAACGCCACCCGGGAGACAGCCCCGCCGGACAGGACCCGGGAGCACTTCGAAAGGACCCCGCCATGGGCGCCTCACCGCCGCAGGCCGGCCGCCGATCAATGGCCCGCAGGGCTCTCGCCCTCTGCCTCCTTCTGGTTTTGCCCTGCCTGGCCATGGGGTTATCCCTGGCCACGACGGCCGAAGCCCCGCCCTATCGCGTCGTCAAGGTCTACGACGGGGATACCCTTCGGGTAGTCGGCCCCCAGGGGAATCACCTGGTCCGGCTGGTGGGCATCGATGCTCCCGAAACCGCCAAGGCCGCCGACCGGCCGGCGCAGCCCTTCAGCGCCCGCGCCCGCAGCTACCTCAACTCCCAGGCGCGGCATCGCCGGGTGGACCTCGTGCGCTACGGCCTGGACCCCTACCGACGGACCCTGGCGGAGGTGATTCTGGAGGGGCGCAATCTAAACCTGGAGATCCTGCGGGAGGGGTTGGCCGAGGTCTACCGGGGCCGTACCCCCCCGGGGCTGGACATGCAACCCTACCGGCAGGCGGAAAGCGATGCCCGCGCCCGGGGCAAGGGCATCTGGTCCCAGGGGAGGCGCTACCGGTCGCCCATGGAAGTGAAGCATCCGGATTGACGCGCCCGGTCGAGGCCGGTGCTCAGGTCAGCTGGCCGCTGGCACGGAAGGCGGCCACGCTGTCGGTATCGCAGCGGATGGCCCCCCTGTCGCGACGGCACTCCAGCACCCCGGTATCGATCAGTTGATACACCACCTGGCGGCCAACCCCCAGGTAGCGGGCCACCTCGGCCACCCCCATGGTGGCGGTGCGGTAAATATCGTCGGGCATGGCGCTACCTCCTCTGGAATAGTCTCGCGGCATGGCGCCGCGGCCGCGGAGAAACCACCGTTAATCCGTGACCGCCCGTCAAGGTAATGCGCTTGCGGTGGGAGGCAAGGCAGGCGGGTTCAATCCGGGCGGGCCCGGCGGCTCCAGATGGGCCAGTCCACCATATGGCGCGCGAGGTCCTCGGGCGGCACCGGCGCGGTATGCAGGGGGCGGCCGCGCAGGGATATGCCGGCGCCGTGCACGCTGTCCCCGGAGCCCGACACCAGGGGGTGCCACCAGGCCAGCTCCCGCCCTTCCGCCAGCAGCCGGTACGCGCAGGTACGGGGCAGCCAGCGGCAGCGGTGGAGGTTGGCCGGCGACAGGGGCACGCACTCCGGGTTGCGCTGCCGGCGTTCGGCGTAGTTCCGGCAGGTGCAGCTCACCGGATCCAGCCAGGCGCAGGGGACATCCGTGTAGTGGACCTTGCCGTTGCGCCGGTTGACGAACTTTTCCAGGCAGCAACGGCCGCAAAGGTCGCACAGCGACTCCCACTGGGCAGCACTCATCGCCGCCAGGGGCACCCGACGCCAGAAATCCTCGGGCGCCGCCCGAGCGCCCGCCACCGGCGGCGGGACGGGCTCCAAGGGGTCGCCCAGGCTCAATAGCCCAGCTCCTGGTTGACGATTACGACGGAGATGGCCGTCAGCATGGGTTTGCGGTGGAGGATGGTGGTGATGTTGCAGATGCGGCGAGGGGATTTGCAGTCCACGCATTCCCCGGTTTCCGCGCAGGGCGTGTCCAACCCCTGGCTGCGGGCCCGCATGGGGGCGGCCACCTCGTGGACCCGCCGCAGCGCCGCCTCCAGATCCGGCGCGAGCTTGTTGCGGCCGGCCACCACCACGACCCGGCGGGGCCCGAAGGTCATGGCACTCACGCGGTTGCCGATGCCATCCACGCTCACCAGTTCCCCCTGCAGGGAAACGGCGTTGACGCTGCAGAGGAAGCAGTCACAGCGCCCCTGGCGCAGGCGGATCTCCTGCATCTCCTCCGGGGTCAGCCCCGGAACCCAATGATCGTAGAGCGTTTTGCCCATGACCCGCAGTTCCTCCACCACCCCCAGGCTCCGGATGGTCTCGGAGCCCCCCAACCCGAAGGTCTCGCAATCCCCCACCAGACCCAGCACGAGGGCGGAGGCCGCCTTGGCCGACGGGGCCAGGTGGGCGTCGAACCCCCGGCTGCCGAGATTCCTGACACACCGCTCCGCCTGCTTGCGCCCCAGCCATTGGCGATATTGATGGACCATGGTCGGCGATCTCCCGGGTTGACTGCGTGGGCCTCCATTTAGAAGGCCCGGGCCCGCTTGTCAAGCACCCGACAGGCTCCCGGCAGCGATCCGCCCCCGTGTTGACACGCCATGGCCGATAGTCCATAGTGGCGCGGGGCCGGAGCGGCACGTCCCCCGCCGCGGGGCGGGCGGGCGCACGCCCGTGCCTCTCCACGCGGTGGACGATCACGGCCCGGCGCAGCGCCGGGCCCCGGGGAAAGGGACCCATATGCGA
>DJGG01000172.1:3666-12723 GCA_002432195.1 Desulfobacteraceae bacterium UBA5852 | reverse complement strand
TGGGCGGAAGCATCCGCGGAAGCCTGCGGCTACTCACCATCCTGCGGGTGCTGCTGCGGCACGGCGGCGCCGATCTCCTGGCCCGCCTGCCCGGCCGCCGCCGTCCGGAAGCCGCCGACCCGGCCAAGGCCTCCCTTCCCCAGCGGGTCCGCCTGCCGTCGCCGGGGCGCCTCCGGGCGGCCCTCGAGGAGTTGGGGCCCAGTTTCATCAAGCTCGGCCAGCTCATGAGCACCCGTGCCGACCTGTTTCCGGCGGCCTACATCGAGGAACTCAAAAAGCTCCAGGACAGCGTGCCCCCCCTGCCCTTCCGGCTCATCCGCCGGGTGATGGAACTGGAGCTCAAGCGACCCCTGGCGGAGCTCTTCGCCGACGTCGATCCCGCGCCCATGGGGTCGGCCTCCGTGGCCCAGGTCCACAAGGCCACCCTGTTCAGCGGCGAAGCCGTGGCCATCAAGGTCATCCGTCCGGGAATCGAGCGCATCATCCAGGAAGACATCGGGCTCATGTACCGGCTGGCCGGCCGCCTGGAGAAAAGCTTCGAAGTGGCCCGCCTGGTGGGGGCCCTCAACCTGGTGAAGGAATTCGAGCGCACCATCTTCCGGGAGCTCGACATGTTCATCGAGGCCGGAAGCATGGAGAAATTCGCCCTCAACTTCTCCTCCAGCGAGGAAATCCAGATCCCCGCCGTGCACTGGGATTTCACCACGCGCTCGGTGCTGGTCATGGAGTACATCCCGGGCGTCAAGATGGACGATGTGGCGGGAATCACCGCTTTCGGCATCGATCCCCGGCAGATCGCCATGATCGGGCTGCGCACGTTCTCCCGCCAGTTGATGGAATTCGGGTTCTTCCACGCCGATCCCCACCCGGCCAACACCATCGTGCGCGCCGACGGGCGGGTGGGCATCGTGGACTTCGGCATCACCGGGTACATCGACGAGGAAATGATGCACCAGATCGCGGGGCTGTTCCTGGGGTATGCCGAGCACGACTACGACATGGTCATGGAGGCCCTGGAAACGGTGGGGCTGGTGGATCGCAAGCGCATCGACCTGGCGGCCTTCCGACGCGACCTCAAGGACATCAGCGAACCCTTCTACGGCCGGTCCCTGCGCACCATTGCGGTCAAGGACGTCTACGATCAGGTGATGGGCCTGGTGCTGAAGTACGGCATCCGCCTGCCGCGCAATCTCCTGCTGCTCCTCAAGACCTTCATCCAGGCCGAAGCTCTGGGCAAGATCCTCGACAGCGACGCCAACATCCTGGAGGTCACGCGTCCCTACGCGGAAAAGCTGCTCCAGCGGGGCTACGACACGCGCAAACTGCTCAAGACCATCGGCCGCGACGCCCAGGCGCTGGGCGGGGTCATGCGGCGCCTGCCCCACTACGTGAACGACATCCTGCGCCAGGCGGCCCACGGCGAGGTACGGGTGGAATTGCGCCACCAGGGTTTCGAAGCCTTCGATCAGAAACTGGAAAAAGGCATCAACCGCCTCACGGTGGGTGCGGTCATCTCGGCGTCCACCATCGCCGCGGCCCTGATCCTCAACTCGGATCAGCCGGTCGGGGAAATCAGCCTGGGGCCTTTGGGCCTCCACGCCCTCTCCGTAACCTCCCTGCTGGGGATCACCGGTTACATCATTGCCACCGTTCTGGGCATCTGGCTGATCGTCTCCATCTTCCGTTCCGGCCGTCTGTGACAAATTCCGGAAAGACCCCTCGTCGTCCGCCCGCCGCGGGCCGGACCCTCAATCCATTCCGGGCCGGCCGCGAACGGCCAGCAGCGTGATATCGTCGAACTGCTCGGCCTCCCCGGTGTGGGCCAGGACCCGTTCGGCGATGACGCCGATCAGGTGGCTGGCGGAGGTCACCGGGCGGCCCAGAAGCGCGGTCAGGCGGCCATGTCCGAAGAACTCCCCCGAGGAGCCGCTGGCCTCCGGAACCCCGTCGGTGAAGGCCAGCAGCGTCTCCCCGGGCAACAGCCGGACCCGTTCGCACCCGAAGCGGACGTCCGGGCGGATTCCCACCACGGCCCCGGTGGCCTTCAGGCGGAGGCGCATGCCCCCCTGGGAGTGGAGTATCACGGGAGGCTCATGGCCGGCGTTGACATAGTCCATCTCGCCGCCGGCCGTATCCAGGACACCGAAGAACAGGCTGGCGAACATCCCCAGGTCGCCGTGATTGCCGGCCACGTAACGGTTGGTGAGCTCCACGGCCCGCAGGGCGATGCCGTCGCGCGTGGCCGCGGTCCCCGCGGACGCCTGCGGATTGGCCGTCTCCCCGCCGGCGGGCCCATCGGGCGCGAACTGGCCGGCGAAGATGCGGATCAGGCTGCGGAAAAGGGCCATGAACAGCGCCGCCCCCACCCCTTTGTCGCAGACATCGGCGATCACCAGCCCCAGCCGTCCTCCGGGCAGGGCGAAGACATCGTAGTAGTCGCCGGCCACCTGGCGGGCGGGCCGGAAATAGGCCGCCACCTCCCAGCCCGGGGGCTGAATCAGCCGGGACGGCAGGAAATTCTGCTGCATCTCGCGCCCCGTCTCCAACTCCCGCCTGAGCTCGCGGGAATAGGCTTCCACGGTGCGCAGGGTATCGATCAACTTCTTCTCCGCTTCCTTGCGGCGGCTGATGGCCTCCGTGATCTGGGTGAACATCTCCCGGAAGGCCGTGATGACCTCACCCAGCTCATCGGACCGCTGATGGGTGAAGGAGTGGAATTCCGGCGCCTTCACATCACGGCTGACGGCCTCGCCGGCAGCGATCAGGTCCCGGCGCAGGCGCAGAATGGGGGTCACCACGATGGGGCCCAGGGCCATCAGCGCGCCACCGGTGACGAAGATCGAGATGATCACCACCAGGCCGGCGATACGGAAGAAGAAAGCCACCAGCTCGTGCTTGACCGTCGAGGTGTCGTGGCGCACCACCAGGATGTTGTCCTTGCGTTGCCACCGGCCCAGGGAGGCCACGTCGTAGCGCATGCCGCGGCGGTCGAGAAGGGTCATGGCGCCGTCGGCGGTGATCGCCTGGAAGTGCAGTTCCGGCCGTTCCCCCAGCACGCCGACTTCGGTGCCGTCCGTGCGATAGAGCGCCACCCCCACGACCCGCGGGTGCGCCAGCAACTTGCGCGTCTGGAGAAGAAACGCCTCGTCCGAGGCCTCGGTGGGGATGACGTGCATCAGCACCCCGCTCTTGGCGGAGGACACTTCCCGCAACTGGCCCAGCAATTCCTGCTCGCGGTTCTTGAGACTGGGGAAGAAGATGATGGTCTCGATGACCACCACGCTGAAGAAGACCCACACCACGATCCGGCGCGAAAGCTGGGCGCCGAAGAGCCGCAGGTATGTTGCGTGGCGCTCGTGCATGGGCAGCCGTGGTGTGCCATTGGCGCCCGCCGCCGATTCGCGGGCATGCTGATGACAATCATCCCGAGCCTGCCCGGGGTACGGCCCCCCGGACCTCAAGCGGCACGACCATATTCGTAAGCATCGCCCCCCGTGGCGCAAGCCCCGGCACAGCGGCCATTGACAGACGCCATGGGGAGGGCAATTTTAGTGGCGTCCCAGCTGGGGCCTGCCGCCGCCTTCCGGGCAGACACCCCGTGGATCCTCAACCGGCACCCTAGGAGTCGCGCATGTCCCCCAATGCCCCTCTCGACACCCTGGCCCCACCGCCTGTGAAAACCCTGCGCGAATTGCACTTCACCCCCACCAACGGTCCCGTGGACGACACCATCGAGCACCTGATGTCCATGGTGGGGGGTATCGCCCAGCGCGGCGTGGTGCGCGAAATGATCCTGGCCTCGCTGAAAGCCGGCCAGGAGAGCGACCGCTTGGCCGACCTCAAGCTCATGAACGCCTCGCTCAAGGAGATGCGTTTCACCTCCAAAGTCTTCGCCCCCTACCGGGAGCGGCGCAAGGTGTCGGTATTCGGGTCCGCCCGCGTGCCCGCGGGCACGCCCGCCTATGCCATGGCGCGCCGGCTGGGCCGGCACCTGGCGGAGGCCGGCTACATGGTCATCACGGGAGGCGGGCCGGGCATCATGCAGGCCATCAACGAGGGCGCCGGGGCGGACAACTCCTTCGGCATCAACATCCGTCTGCCCTTCGAGCAGAGGCCCAACCCCATTGTGGACGGCAATCCCAAAAGCATCAACTACAAGTATTTCTTCAACCGCAAAGTGGCTTTCCTGAAGGAGGCGGATGCCATCGTGCTGTTCCCCGGCGGCTTCGGCACCCTGGACGAAGCCATGGAGACGTTGACCCTGGTGCAGACCGGCAAACGCAACCCCTTGCCGGTGATCATGGTGGAAGTGCCGGGAAGGGCTTACTGGGCCGCGTGGCGGAACTGCCTGAAGCATCAGCTGGAGGGCGCCGGCTTCGTGAGACCGGAGGATTTGGAGATCTTCCGCATCGTGACGACCGTGGAAGCGGCGGTGGCGGCGATCGACGGATTCTACACCCACTTCCACAGCTTGCGTCAGGTGGGCGCCAAGCTGGTCCTGCGCCTCAAGGCGGTGCCTACGGCGGACGGGTTCGCGGCCCTGCAGCGCGAGTTCGGCGACCTGCTGTTGCCGGGCGGCGCTATGGAGCTGGGCGGGCCGCTGCCCCCGGAAGCCGACGAGCCGCAACTGGCCCACTTGCCGCGCCTGATTCTGGACTTCAACCGCGAGAGCTTCGCCCGCCTCATGCAACTCATCGAGGCTCTCAACCGCCAAGATTAGGGCGTATCCCGGATGGTCAACCGCACCCGGCGGTTCTTGGCGTCGACTTCCTCTCCACTGCCCTGGGCCATGAGACGCTCCTCCCCATAGCTCACGGCCGTCAGCCGCTCCCGGGGGATGCCCTCCCGCAGAAGGAAGCTCATCACCGTTCCGGCGCGCCGGGAACCCAGCAGGAGATTCTTGAGGGGTCCCCCGCGCTGGTCGCTGTAGCCTTCCACGACCACCGCCACTTCCGGGTGACGCCGGAGCCAATCGGCTTTCCAGCGCAGCAGTTCCAGCGCCCTATCGTCGAGCCGCCAGGATTCCGCTCCGAAGTAGATGTCCTCGTAGACCAGGCGATTGCGCTCGGCCTCCTCGCGACGCCGCTCCTCCTCCTGCCGGACGGCCGTTTGCGTTGCATCCAGGCGCACTTCCGCGGGCGGGGCCGGGGGGGCGGAGGTCACCAGGCCCCCGGCGGTCTCCGGCGGGGGCGCCGGAGGGGGGCTGGCGCACCCGACGAGCACCAGCAGCAGCGTCAAAACTACCGTCCCCAAGGTGGAATGCATACGCCCATTTCCCATGTTGCCCCCTCCAGTGTGTGCTCGTTGCCGGTGCTCCGGGGCGGCGATCCCGGGGATGCCCAACCACGCGCGCGCCGAGGTCATCCGCCCATTCACCATCTCAAAGGTAGATTAGCGGAATTGCGCCCGGCAATCAAGCGCCGCGGTGCCCTGCCCGCACCGCGGGGCGCCGCCCGGGCGGCTGGGCTAGCGGTCGGGAGGTTCCGCCGGGGGGGCCGGATGATGCCCCCGAAAGCGCTCCAGGCGTGCGCGGAGCTCCGGAAGGCGTTCGGCGGGGACCTGCGAGACGCAGGCGCGAATGCCCTCCTTGCGGTCGCTGCCGGCGTTGGCCAGCGCGATGGCGCTGATCCCGAAGGGCAGCAGGGCCTCCACCAGCTCACCGCCGCTGAGCCCCGGGTAGGCCACCGTGAAGTAGAAACCGTCGGCCAACGGTTCCGCGCCGTCCCGGTCGTAGACCAGGTGAAATCCGTTGGCCAGAAAGAGGCGTTTCATGGCGGCGGCCCGGCGGCCGTATTCGCGCAGCGGCGCGAGGAAGTCGTAGCGGCCCGCGTTGACGGCCTCCAGCAGGTGCTGCAGGCCCCGTTGGGCACTGTGGCCGACACCGGCGGTCTGGGCGTAGAGCCCGCCATAGGTCAGGGCGTAGCCGAATCGGGCGCTGCCGAAATGCGGCGCCAGGTCGGGGAAGCGCGCCTGGAATAGCGCTTCGGGAACCGCGGCCATGGCGATGCGCTGCCCCGCCAGGCTGAAGGCCTTGGAGCAGGAGATGATCAGCATGCAGCGATCCGTGTAGTGCGCCACGCTGGGGACATAGGGCGGCTCTCCGGGCACGGAGTAGTCCCGGCGGAAATCCATGCCGAAGTACGCCAGGTCCTCCAGGGCGATGGCCTCGTAGCGCGTGCACAGGCGGCCGATGATCTCCAATTCCTCTTCCGTGAGGCAGATCCAGGAGGGATTGTTGGGGTTGGAGTAGAGCACGGCGGCCACGTCACCGGCGGCCAGGTGGCCCTCGAGCCGGTCGGCCAGGCGCGCGCCCCGGCAATCGTGGATGTCGAAGCGCGCACTGGGCAGGCCCAGCACCCGGGCCTGCAGTTTGTTCACCGGGAAACCGGGGTCGATGAACACGATCCGCTTGCGCCCGTTGCGGCAGCGGGCGGCGGTGAGCATCCCCAGGAGGCAAGCCTGCATGGCCCCCACGGTGGGCCAGCAGCAGGCCGGCGGGATGGTGAGGTTCATGAAGAGCCGGATGAACCGGGATATGGCCGCCTTGAGCCCCGGCAGACCGTCGAAAGGCGGGTAGACCGCCCCCACCCCTTCCGCCAGGGCGGCGCTTTCCCCGGCCACCGCCGGGGGGGCCGGCGGCAGGCCCGGAACCCCCATCTCCATGCGGATGAAATCCAGCCCCGTGGCGGCCTCGATGCGGTCCACCAGGCGGCGGATCTCCCGGATGCCCGCCAGCCCCACGTTACCCAGCCCGCTGAGGGCGATCTCCCGCGCCACGACCGCGCGGGGTACCGGCGTGTCGTCGGTGCTCACGGACCCGCCGCCTTCAGGCCGGCAGCCTCCGATTCCACCGCTGCACGCTCCAGGTGGTAGAGGGTCGCTCCCACGGGGGCGAAGGACAGCAGCAGCAGGTTGACCAACGGTATCAGGAAGGGCAGGCCGAAGCCGATGTGAAAGCCCAGATGGCGGTAAAACATGCGAAAGCGCCGGCGAAAGGGAATCAATTGGCGGGCCGGCAACAGGTCCGTGTTGTCCCAGGCCAGGAGCGTGCCGGCCACCACGGGTGAGACGACGGCCACCACCGGCCCCAGGGGGGTCAACCATCCCAGGACGACCACCACCAGGGTGAGCAGCAGGGGCGCCACGGCCCGGGGGATCTCCTGGGCCACCAGAAAGACGAACTGCCCGGCGAGGGAGGCCGTCGGGGGCTCCGCGGCGCCCCCCCCGACCATTTTCTCGGTGATCCGCGACATGCGGTCCATGATCCAGACCGCAAAGAGCACCTGCGCCAGGAGATAGGCCAGGAGTGTCGCCAGCACCACCAGCAGGACGGTCATCAGCCAGTTGGCCAGATACCAGAGCCAGACCAGCCAGAGGCTCTCCGGCCGGCCCCAGAGGGCGGCCATCAGGGCGTCGTGGTAGTGGAGGATTACGCTGGCCGTGGCCACCGTCAGCACGATCACCGCCGCGAAGCGCAGCAACCCCAGCGCCAGGAGCCGGGGGGTGCGCAGGCCGAGCCACAAGCCGCGCCAGTTGAGCCAGAAGCCTTGCATCACTTGCATGGTATCACCCCGTCGCCGCATGCGGGCGCACGCCCCCCGGGAAAGGCGGCGCGACAGTGGGCCGGCCGGCCGCCGGCGCACGCGCTTACGGCCGATGACCGCTGCGCCGCCACCAGCCGCCGATCCAGCGCACCAACCGCGTCCACAGACCGTCCCGGACGCGCACCCGCAGGAAGAGGTCCCCGTCGCGCCCGCCGGCCTGGCCGGGCTGCCCGNNCCCAGGCCGGCCAGGCGGATCATCTGCCCGTGGCGCACCCCCGGGGGCACCTGGACCACCAACTTCTTGTTCCGGGGCCTGTGCAGGTAGGCGTATGGTCCCCCCGCGACCGCCTGCGCGGCGGTGAGCGCAATGGTATCCACCAGGTCGCTGCCCTCCCGGGGCAACTGGATGCCGGTCAGGCGCCCCAGGAGGAGGTGGGCCAGGCGCCCCAGGCCAGCGCCCCCCACGCGCGGTCCACCCGGCGCCTGGCTGCGCATGCGATCCCCGGCGCCGGGGGGCCGGCCGGTGAACACAAAGCCGCGCATCCGGAATCCCGGGCGCTGCACCTCGTACGCCCGGAAGCCGGACCCATAGAATTCCCGGAAAATCTCCTCATACCCCCGGAGCCCATAGGCACGGGTCATCTCCTCGAAAATGCGGGCGATGTCCGAATTGCGGAAGAGGTCCTCCGGGGAACAGGTGTGCCGGAAGCGGGAGGCCGCCGCGGCCCCGAAGCGGCTGCGCAAGCCGTCGTACTCCCGGCGCCGGTCGGGGTTGGAGAGCACCGCGTAGGCCTCGTTGACGGCCTTCATGCGCTCGGCGGCGGCCGGGTCGTCGCGGTTGCGGTCCGGGTGGTACCGCAGGGCCAACTCGCGGTAGGCGTTCTTGATCCGGGGTGGGCCGGCGTCTGCGGCCACCCCCAGAACGGCATAATAATCCTTGTCGTGCATGCCCTGCTCCATTCCACTTCCCCGCGTTACGGTCAGGCATGCTTCTAACCCCGGCGGCCGCCGCCGTCAAACGAAAGTGCGCACCGGGCCTTCGATGCCCACCGGCAATCCGCGGCCGACGACGCAGACCCCTCACATCTGGCGGAAAAAGGTCAATTCCCATTCCCAGCAACGGCAATCGTGCCGTACGATCATCACGGCCCGATCGCTCGTGCGGAGCTTGAAATAGCGATGATCGGGCGCCAGCCAGCGGTCCAGGACCTCGACGACCTCCACCCTGCGCGGACCCAGCCAGATGGCGACCGGCGTTTCCTCCCCGCGATAGCCCGCGTGACAGTCCACCCGAATCTTCACGGCAGATCCTCCGCCGGCGCCGGCACGGGCGACTCCTGGTGTGCGGGCAAGCGGTCCCGGGGGTGGCCCGGTTCCCTGTTCCCGGCGGATCCGTCCGGCTCCGGCACCCGACAGCGCCCTCCCCCCATACTTTGGTGGCAAATTTCGCCCCGCTGGTTTAAATTAGGGGTGCGTGGCTTTCCGTCAACACGCGTGCCGGCACCCCGCCGGC
>DJGG01000172.1:0-3619 GCA_002432195.1 Desulfobacteraceae bacterium UBA5852 | reverse complement strand
AGCGCCATGATGGCATCCCGCCCCCCCCACCGACAGGCCCGGCCCCCGGCCCCGCGGCGAGCGACGGCGATCTGCGCCGTTCTCGCAGCCGGGCTGGTCGCCGCCCTGACGGCCCGTGAGGCCCAAGGGCAGGCCGTCCGCATGCCCGACGACGTGGGCACGGTGGGGGTTCCCCTGGTGCTGCGCCTGCGCACCACCGGGCGTCTCCTGCCCGCCGGGGGACGCCTGGTCCACCTCTACCTGGAGCAGCAGCCCCTGGGCCGCGTGCTGACGGGCGCGGACGGGTATGGATTCCTGAAGCACACGCCCGCGTCCCCGGGGTTGTTCCTCCTCCGGGCGCGGATGGACGGCGTGGAAGGCACCGGCCGGCTCCTCGTGGCCGCCCCGCAGGACAAGGTGGTGCTGGTGGAGGTGACGGCGGCCTTGGGCCTGGGCCGGCTGGATCGCGCGCTGCGCGACGCGGCCGCCGCGGTGCTCCGCGGGCTGGCCGACCGCTACCCTATCGTCTACCTGACCGGCCGCATGGCCGGGGGCGTCGCCCGCCAGTGGATTGCGGCCGGCGACGGGCCCCCGGGGGTGGTCGTGGAAAGCACGCCATCGCGCCTTTTGCCGCGGCTGGCCGCCCGCAAGGTCCCCTTGTGGGCCGTGATCGGCTCGCCGGAGCTGGCAGCGGCCGCCACGTGGGTCCCCGTGCGGCTGACCCTGGTGCCGGGAAGCTCCGGCACGCGCATCAAACGCTGGGAGGACGTCCCGGCCCACCTGGAAAAGGGAGAGCGGAAATGAAGCGTTGGCGCTGCATCCTGTGCGGCTACCTCCACGACGGCCCCCAGCCCCCCTATCGCTGCCTGGTGTGCGGAGCCCCCCGGGAGATGTTCGAGCTCCTGGAGCCGCCGGAAAAGGTCTGAGAGGCAAGCTCATCGGCAAAGCCCGTCCCCGAAGCCCCCGGGCCGGGACGGTCATCGCCGCCGGAACCACCCGGGTCCACCCCCGGGAGGAAAGGAACACGCCCATGCGCAAGAAAGTCGCCCTGGTCCTCGGAAGCGGGTCTTCCCGCGGCTGGGCCCACATCGGGGCCATCGACGCCTTGCTGGAAGCCCGTATCCCCATCGACATCATCGCGGGGTGCAGCGTGGGGGCCTACGTGGGAGCCATTTACGCCTGCGGCGGTCTGGCCAGCCTGAAGGAATTCGTCCTGCGCATGGACGGCCGGAAGGTCTTTTCCTACTTCGACATCGTCTTCCCCCGCGCGGGCCTTCTGGACGCCACCAAACGCATTCGGGAGCTTTTCTCCATGCACGCCACGGCCACCGATTTCGCCGAACTGGCCCTGCCGGTGCTGATGGTGGCCACCGACCTCCGCCGGGGGGACAAGGTGGTGCTCCAATCCGGCGACTTGCTGGAGGCCTTGCGGGCCACCATGTCGGTACCGGGGCTGTTTGCACCGGTGCGCGTCAAGGAGCGCTGGCTGGTGGACGGCGGCCTCGTGGATCCGGTTCCCGTGGGGGTGGCCCGCGCCTCGGAGGCCGACCTGGTCATTGCCGTGGACCTCAACGGCAGCGTGGTGTCGCGCCGCAAACGGAAGGCACCGATTCCCGTGGCCCTCGAACCCCTCCTGGAAAGGCCCGCGCCCACCAACGAATTGCTGCGCAAAATGGCCGACTTTTACGAAAGCGCCGAAACGGGCCTGAAAAACCGCATCGGCGAGTTGTTCCGCCGGGAGGAGGATACCCCGGACATCATCGAGACCGTGATGACCTCCATCGCCATCATGCAGGACCGCATCACCCGCATCAACCTGGCCGTCGAACCCCCGGACGTGCTCATCCAGCCGCGTCTGGGGGAATTGAAAATGATGGATTTCGACCAGGTGGAGCACGTCATCGAGGAGGGTTACACGGGGGTCAAGGAGAAGATCGAGGACATCAAGGCCCTTCTGGAGTCTTCCTGAAGCCCGGCAGCGACGGGGAACCGGCACGCGCCCGCACCCGGCCCGGCGGTCTTCCGGGACATCTCCCCGGCAGGGTTGCCGCGTCCCGGCCACCTGTGGACAAACTGCGTCTCAGGCCGAAAAAGCCCTCCGACGGCGGCCAGGGCGGCGACCGGCGGCGTTCCCGCTCCCGCGAACGGGGCTCAGGGGGTGCGCTTCTTCTCCAGCTTCTCCTTGCGCTTCTCCTTAGGCGTTTTCGTGGGTTTCTTCTTGCTGTCCTTCTTGGTGTCTCTGGATTTGGCCATGGGAACCTCCGTGACGGCGACGCCCGCGGGAGATTGCCGGCCGGGGGTTGGGCCCGCCCGGCAGGGGATATGCGCCTGTGGATGACCGTGGATACCATGGCCCCGGACAGGGGGTCAATCGGTATCCGGGCGGATGGCGCCGGGGGCGGACACCCGGCTCAGGTAGCGGAAGAGCTCGCGGGAGGCTTTGGCCCCCCGACCGCCCATGGCCTCCGCCTGGGCCCTGCGGGCCAACTGGGTGAGCCTCTGTCGCTCGGCACCCGCGCAGCGGGCCAGGATCTCCTCCACCAACTCCATGCGCCCCTCCCGCAGCCCGTCGCGCCAGTGCTCCACCGTCTTGAAGGCCCGGGCCTGCTCGAGGTCCCCGTGGCGAAACGTCGCCAGGGCGGCCTGGATGGGGGCCAGGTCCACCCCCCGCAGGAGGGCTCCCATGTGCAGCAGGTGTCGCCGGCGGGCGCCGTGACTGGTCATGCCGGCCGCCAGCCGCAGGGCCTCCACGAGTTCCTCGGGCAGGTCCATCCCCGCCAGGGCGGCGGCCGGCAGCTGGGCCAACTCCGCGGCCAGCTGCTGGAGGGCGCGGTCATCCCTTTTCTTCTGGGACTTGCTCTTGCGTTCCGGTTCGATTTCCATATGCTTTCCCCAGCGTTCCCCGGGGGCCTTGCCCCGTTTCACGCAAAGGCGCGTTTGATTTCCAGGACCTCGCGCTGCAATTGCGCCACGCTGCCTTGCAGCGCCGCCACCGCCTGTTCCAGGCGGGTCAGGCGCTCGGCGGCCTCCGGGTTCTCAAGGGCCGCCCCGGGGGTACCCGCCGTCGACGCGTCACCCTCCGTGGGGTCGGCATCCCCCAGCCGGTGGGCATAGCGGCATTCCTTGTGCCCGGCGCGCCGGGGAAGCTGGACCACAAAGGGACCGCCCTCGTGAGAGGCCAATTTCTGCAGGCTGTGCTCCACGGCCGGCACCCCGTGGAATTCCACCAGCCGGGCGCTGCGCGCGCGCAGTTCTCCGGCGGTCTGGGGACCCCGCAGCAACAGCTCGCAGAGCAACCCGAGCTCGCTGCGGGAAAACTCGGCCAGCAACCCCGCGTTGTGCTCGTACTTGGGCATCCGGCTACCGGGGGTGCGGACCTGCCAGGCCAGGCGCCGCTGGCGCAAGCCCTCCAGGGCCGCTTCCACCTCCGATGCCTCGAGGTCCATGACCGGATGGCGGTTGGTCTTCTGGTTGCAGGCCGCCACCAGGGCGTTCAAGGTCAGGGGGTAGTGCTCGGGGGTGGACATCTGTTTTTCCAGCAATGCCCCCAGGACGCGCACCTCCACGGGGGTCAATTTCCACTCCATGGGCTTGCCTCTCTTTTCCCCGCCCCGTTAGCAGGCTGTGAATAAACAAGCAT
>DJGG01000250.1:15836-16692 GCA_002432195.1 Desulfobacteraceae bacterium UBA5852 | reverse complement strand
GCCGCCCTGCGGCCTGCTGCGCTGCTTATCCACAGGCTCCCAGGCCCACCAGGCGTAGGAGCGCATCCACATCCAGGTGCCGCGTCAGGTGCCGCGCCAGCTCATCGTAGGCCCGGTCCCGGGCCGCCGGCCCGTGGAGATCGGTGACCGCCAGATGGGCGAGCCCGATGCCCGCCAGCCAGCGCCGGGTCACCGCCGGCGCGTCGAAGAGCCCGTGCACGTAAGTTCCCAGCAGCCTCCCGGCGGCATGCGTGCAACCGTCCTCGCCGGCGACATCCTCCCCGTTGCGGGCCAGGATCCGGCAAAAGGGCTCTCCGCCGAAGCGTTCGGTGCGCCCCATGTGGATTTCGTACCCCAGGCCCTCGGCCGCGCCCCAGCGGAAGTGGGTGCGGGTGGTGGTCTTGGGGGCCTCCAGCGTGGTTTCCACCGGCAGCAGGCCCAGCCCCGGGGTGCTCCCCGGCCGGCCCTCCAGGCCCGCGGGGTCGTGGACGGCGCGCCCCAGCATCTGGTAGCCGCCGCAGATCCCCAGGAGGTGGCCGCCGGCCGCGGCATAGGCTTCCAGCCTCCGGCTCCAGCCTTGGGTCCGCAGCCATTCCAGGTCGAAACGGGTGTTTTTGGAGCCGGGAAGGACCACCGCCCGGAAGCCCTCCAGGGGCTGCTCGGCCTCCAGGAAGTGGAGATCCAGCCCTTCTACCGCCCCCAGGGGATCGAAATCCGTGAAATTGGAGATGTGGGGGATGCGGATCACGGCCACGGCCGGGCGCGCGCCCGGCTCTGGCACCGTGCGCGCGGGGCTCTCAATGACCACCGAGTCTT
Organism: Desulfobacteraceae bacterium UBA5852; assembly: GCA_002432195.1. Taxonomy (GTDB): domain Bacteria; phylum Desulfobacterota; class Desulfobacteria; order Desulfobacterales; family UBA5852; genus UBA5852. Next base: position 15,876 of record DJGG01000250.1, on the reverse strand, counting down.
CCTGTTCGATGGCGAACCCCGTGAACCAGGGCACCACCCG
>DJGG01000250.1:12026-15815 GCA_002432195.1 Desulfobacteraceae bacterium UBA5852 | reverse complement strand
CGGCTTGGCGGTGCGCGCCTCGATCCAGCGGACCCCGTCGCGGAAGAGCCCCACGTCCCCCCGGAAGCGGTTGACGATAAACCCGGCGATGCGCCCCTGGGCCTCCGGCGGCAGGCAGGCCAGGGTGCCCACCAGTTGGGCGAAGACCCCCCCGCGGTGGATGTCGGCCACCAGCACCACGGGCGCTTCCGCATAGACCGCCATGGGAAAGTTGACGATGTCCCGGTCCATGAGGTTGACTTCGGCGCAGGAGCCGGCCCCCTCCATGACCACCACGTCGTATGCCCCCCGCAGGCGGTCGAGCGCGGCGGTGGCCTCGGCAAAAAGGCCGGCCTTGCGCCGGTGGTACTCCACCGCCGTGTCGTTGCCCAGGGCCGTCCCCCGCAGCACCACCTGGCAGCCCACCTCGCTGGTGGGCTTCAGCAGGACGGGGTTCATGTCCACATGGGGGGCGATGCCCGCGGCCTCGGCCTGGACGATCTGGGCGCGGCCCATTTCCAGCCCCTCGGGCGTCACGCCCGAGTTGTTGGACATGTTCTGGGCCTTGAAGGGGGTCACCCGCACCCCCCGCTGGCGCAGCAGGCGGCAGAGCCCGGTGGCCACGACGCTCTTGCCCACGTCCGACCCGGTGCCGAACACCGCCAGGGTGGGGGCCGGGGGTCGCTGTCTACTTCTCGATGCCAATGCGCGCCCCCACACCCTGCTCGAAGTAGTGTTTCACCGCCCGCATCTCAGTCACCAGGTGGGCCCGCTCCAGCACCGCCGCCGAAGCCCGGCGGCCGGTGAGCACCAGTTCCACCCCCGGGGGCCGAGCGTCCAGGAGATCCAGCAGGTCGCTTTCGGCCACCACGCCCAGGGCCACGGCCACGTTGATCTCGTCCAGCACCACCAGGTCGTAGCGCCCCGAGGCGAGGGCCGCCGCCACGGCCCGCAGCCCGTCGGCGGCCGCGGCCACGTCCGCGGGCTCCGGGGCGCCGCGCACGAAGCGGCCCCGGCCGAACTGGGCCACGCAGACCCGCGCCCCCAGCTCCGCCAGGGCGCGGATTTCGCTGTAGTCCCCCTGCTTGATGAACTGGGCGAAATAGACCCGCAGCCCGGCGCCGGCCGCCCGCAGGGTGAGCCCCAGGGCCGCGGTGGTCTTGCCTTTGCCGTCACCGGTGTAGACGTGGATGTAGGCCTGCATGGCTATCGGATGCTCTCGCGTTCGGCCGTGTTGCGCACTTCCTATTCGCCGGCGCCGCCGGGCGCCTCCACTGCGAAGGCATCCCCATACTTTCCGGCGTACCCCCGCGGGGTGATGATGAAATCCTGGTAGACGAGGGAGCTGCGGCTGCCGATGAACACGGTGGTCTGCATGCCCACGCGCTCCGGGTCCAGCGCGCCCAGGGTGGTCAGGTGCACCTGCTGGTCCTCCCGCATGGCCGCGGTGACCACCCCCACCGGGGTTTCCGGGGGACGGTGCCGCAGCACGATCTCGCGCGCCCGGGGCAACTGGTCCCGACGGCGGCGGCTGCGGGGGTTGTAGAGCACGATCACGAAATCGGCCCGGGCGGCGGCTTCCAGGCGTTCGGCGATCACCTCCCAGGGGGTCAGGAGATCGCTCAGGCTGACGGCGGCGAAGTCGTGGGTCAGGGGGGCGCCCAGGAGGGCCGCGCCGGCGGCCAGCGCCGGAATGCCCGGGACGATCTCCAGGCGCAGGGCCTCGGGATCGGGCGGCGCGCCCGGACGGCGAAGCCGCAGCCGGCGGGCCCGGCAGAGCTCCAGCACCAGCCCGGCCATGGCATAGATCCCCGGGTCGCCGCTGGACACCAGGGCGCAGGCGCGGCCGGCCAGGGCTTCGTCGAGGGCCGCGGAGACCCGGTCGACCTCCCGGGTCATGCCCGTGCGGATGATCTGCTTGTGGGCGATGAGGGGACGGATCAGCTCGATGTAGGTGGCGTAGCCGGCGACGGTGGACACCCGTTCCAGCACTTCCCGGGCCCGGGCGCTCATGTGATCGGGATGCCCCGGCCCCAGGCCTACGACATAGAGTTCCGCCGGGCAATGGCCACGGTGGCGTTGCGGCTCTTGCGCTTGGTCGCCACCAGGCTGCCCATGTCCGTCGCCAGCAGGGCGGCTGCTTCGCATACGCTGTGGACTCCGATGTGTTTCCGGGCCGCCGCCGAGGGGGTGGGCACCGTCCCCACCCCGTTCAGGGCCTGGCGGCTGAAGTATTTCAGGGGCCGTCCCAGGCGGCGGGCCAATTCGTGCAGACCGGCTTCGTCGGCCTTGAGGTCCACGCTGGCCAGCACCGTCACGCTGGCGGCGGCCAGGTGGTGATCTTCCAGGGTCCTGGCCAGCAGTGCGCCCATCTCCTCGGCGGCGGTGCCCCGGTTGCAGCCGAGGCCGGCCGCCAGCGATCCGGGACGCAATACCAGTATTTCCGTGGGCAGGTCAACGCATATATCGTCCACGAAAACCCCCGGCGCGAACACGTCGGCAAACCCCTCGCCTCCCCCCAGGCCCAAGGGCCGGACCTGACCGGGGGGCAGGGCGGCCGCCAGCATCCCGAAGGGATCGTGGAGGCCAACGGGGGCCCCGCGCAGCAGCGCCATGCTCACGGCCTTGATGGCCGCGGGGTTTTCGATGATGAGCCCGCGCTCCAGGGCGAGCACGTCGATGGCCGGCACCTGGTTGAGGTCCGTCGCCGTGGTGATGACGGCCTTGGCCCCCAGGAGATCGGCCACCTCCCGGGCCAGGGCGTTGGCCCCCCCCACATGCCCCGACAGCAGGCTCACGGCGTGCCGGGCGGTCTCGTCCAGGACCACCACGGCCGGGTCTTCCGTCTTGTGGCGGATCCAGGGCGCGATCAGGCGCACGACGATGCCCGTGGACATGATGAAGACATGCCCACGATGGGACCGGAATTCCCGCCCCACGGCGTGGGCCAGCCTCTCGAAACGTCTCGCGGGAAAGGCCGCCTCCAGATCCCGGGGCAGGTAAACCAGGCTCTCCCCCAGCACGGCCGCCAGGCGGCCGGCCATTTGGGCGGCGTTGGGCGTGAGGGCCCAGATGGCGATGCTGCGCGGCGGCATGGCATCCCTTGTCCGGCTGGCGCCGGTGTCAGGCCTCCCCGCGATGGCCGTGGGCAAACCCGCGATCGTAGAGCTTGGAACGATGGGCCAGGGCTTCCCGGGCCACGGTGAGCACGCGGCCGGCGATGATCACCGCCTGGCGCTCGATCCCGGCGGCGGCCACGTCCGCGGCCAGCCGGGCGGCCGTGGTGTGCACGATCTTCTGGTCGGGCTGGCTGGCGCGGTAGACCACGGCGCAGGGCGCCTCGTCGCCGTAAGCCCCGCGCAGCACCTCCCCCACACGGGCGGCCATGCCCACGCTCAGGTAAATGGCCAGGGTGGCCCCGTGGGCGGCCAGGGCCTCCAGGCGCTCGCCGTCGGGCACCGGGGTCCGGCCCTCCAGGCGCGTGAGGATCAGGGTCTGGGAGATCTCCGGGAGGGTGAACTCCAGGTTCAGGGCGGCGGCGGCGGCCATGGCGGCGGTCACTCCGGGGATCACCCGGTAGCCGATGCCCTCCTCGTCCAGGGCCGCCATCTGCTCGAAGATGGCCCCGAAAAGGCTGGGGTCCCCCGTGTGCAGACGGACCACGCGCTCGCCCCGGCGCCAGGCCGCCGCCATGAACCCCACGATGGCCTCCAGGTGCATGCCGGCGCTGCTCTCCCGCCGGGCTTCGGGCCGGGCCCATTGGAGCACGGCCTCCGGCACGAGGGATCCGGTATAGAGGATGGCATCGGC
>DJGG01000250.1:10880-11990 GCA_002432195.1 Desulfobacteraceae bacterium UBA5852 | reverse complement strand
GCCAGGGCCCGCTGTCCCTTGACGGTGATCAACTCCGGGTCGCCGGGCCCGGCGCCCACAAAGAGGATCGGATGTTTCGCGGAAGTCATGAGTCAGGTTCCTCGTCCCGGGCCCCCGCCAGAATCCAGACCGGATTGAGGGCTTCCAGGCGCTGACCCCCGGGAATGGGCCGGGAGCGGCTGATCTGCACGTGAACCACCTGGGGTGCCAGCCCCGCGGCCCGCAGAGCCTCGGCGGCCGCGGCCACCCGTTCCAGCACCACGGTGTTGACCACGATGCGCCCCCGGGGGCGCAACCGGCGCGCGGCCGCCGACAGGATTTCCGGCAGGCCCGCCCCGCCGCCCCCCACAAAGACCCGATCCGGATCGGGCAGGCCGCTGAGCCCGTCCGGCAGTTCGGCCTCCACCACCTCCAGGCACCAGGCGCCGAAGCGCTGCCGGTTTTCCCGGATCTGGGCCGCGCGCCCCGGGTGCTTTTCCACGGCCCACACCTGGCCGCCGGGCATCAGCAGGCTGGCCTCCAGGCCCACGGCGCCGCTGCCGGCGCCCAGGTCCCAGAGCACCTGCCGGGGGCCGGGACGCAGGCGGGCGAGGGTCACGGCACGCACCTCGGCCTTGGTGATCAGTCCGGCCTCGTGGGCGAAATGCGCTTCCGGCTGCCCCAGGAGGGGCTCCGGGGGCGGAAGGTCCTGGAGGATCACCGCCAGGTTGGGTTCGGCAAAAGACCCGGCCGCGGCCTCCTCCGGCCGCATCCAGTGCTGGCGTTCATCGGCGGCCCCCATGCGTTCCAGGACGCAAATGCGGGCCTCCCCCAGGCCGCGGCGCAGGAGGAACGCCCCCACCCAGGCCGGCGAGCGGGCGGCGTCCGTCAGCACGGCCACCCGGCGGGCCCGCGTGAGGGCGGCCGCCAGGTCCGCCGTTCCTTCCCTCCCGTGAAGGCTCACCAGGGCCACCTCCTGCCAGGGTTCCCCGATGCGCGCAAAGGCGCCCGCAAGCGTCGAAATGTTGGGAAAGATGACCAGGTGCTCCGCGCCGATTTCCGCCACCAGGCGCCCCCCGATACCGAAGCACAGGGGATCGCCGGAGGCCAGCACCACCACCCGGCGCCGCC
>DJGG01000250.1:7311-10871 GCA_002432195.1 Desulfobacteraceae bacterium UBA5852 | reverse complement strand
GCGGATGGTCGCCAGGAGGGCCTCCAGGTCCCGGGTGACGGGGAACTTTTCCGCCGCCAGGTCCGCGAACCACTCCAGGTGGCGCCGCCCCCCCACCAATAGTTGGGCGCCTTCGATGAGTTCCAGGTGGCGGGCCGTGAGGTCTTCCCGGGAAAGCCCCACGCCGATGAGGACCACCTTGCCGGGAGGGGCCGCGAAACGGCCGGCGGGAGTGCTTTGCGTCTGGTTGTGCATGGGTATCCGGAACCGTTAAAAAGTCACGTGGGGTGGCCGGGGGCCGCCGCCAGGCGCCCCGCCGAGTCATAGGTCACGGCACCGTCGAAATCCAGGATCACCACCCTGACCGCCATGCCGGTTGCGGCGAACCCCCGGGCCGCTTCCCGGATGCGCCGGCCCACGGCGGCGATCACCGCGGGATGCCCCCGGCGGATCAGCTCGAAGGCCTGGCGGGCGGTGTTGGCCGCGGCCACTTCGGCCGCCAGCCGCGGGTCGGCGCCGGCTTCCCGGTTCCATTGGGCCAGGTGCGCCAGGGTCATGGCGGAGCGGGCCGCATGGGTATGGGCGGCCCCTTGCGCCATTTTCACGGCCTTGCCGAAAAAGACCGCCAGGGTGGCCTGCGCCAGACCGAAGGCCCCGGCGGTTTCCAGGGCAAAGCCGAAAAAGTCCCCTATCTGGACGAAGGCCACTTCCGGCAGATCCGGCAGGAGCCGTTGGGCGTGGCGCTCGCTGCGGCGGCCGGTGGTGAACACCACCTGGGTCAGTCCCGTGGCCCGGGCCACGGACAGCGCGCTGCGGATGGTGGCGCTGTAGGCTTCGTGGGACAGCGGCCGCACCACTCCCGTGGTTCCCAGGATGGAGATGCCCCCCAGGATCCCCAGGCGGGCGTTGAGGGTCCGGAGGGCCAGTTCGTCGCCCCGGGGCACGACGATCTCCACCGCCACGGCCCGAGAGACCCCGGCCCTGGCCAGAACCGCGCGCGCGGCCCGGGCGATCATCTCCCGGGGACCGGGGTTGATGGCCGCCTCTCCCGGCGGCATCTCCAGCCCCGGTCGGGTCACCCGCCCCACCCCGCGCCCGCCGGTAATGGTCACGGGGCTGTCTNNNGCGCCCCGCGCCAGGCCTCCCCCAGGCACACCGCGGCGCCGATCTCGGCCCCGTGGGTGATGTCCGGGTCGTCGCCGGCGTCCTTGATGACGGTGGCCTCCGCTCCCCCGGGCCCCAGGGCCCGGAACGCCTGCACGGGGATCTCCACGCCTCCCTCGGTGAGAAAGGGGATCCAGACGGTCGCCGGGGCCCGGCCGGTGAGGGCCAGTTCCAGGGCGGCGGCCGTGGCCGCCGCGGCCGCCGTTCCCGTGGTGAAGCCGGAACGCAGGCGCCGTCGTGGTTTGGAGCTCATTGGGCGGCCATGATGGCGATGGCGTTCACCACGCTGGCGGCCACGTTGGAGCCCCCCTTGCGGCCCACGTTGGTGATGTAGGGCAGGTCCACGGTCGTCAAGGCCTCCTTGGATTCCACGGCGTTGACGAAGCCCACGGGCAGCCCGATCACCAGGGCCGGGTGGGCCTCCCCGGCGCGGATCAGTTCGATCAGGCGCAGCAGGGCCGTGGGGGCATTGCCCACCACGTAGATGCCGCCCTTGATCATGGGCGCGGCGGCGTCCACGGCGGCCATGGCCCGGGTGGTTTCGGCCTCCTCAGCCACCCGTCCCACCGTGGGTTCGGCGATCAGGCACTCCACCGAACCCCCGAACCGGTGGACGTAGGACTTGCGAATGCCGGCCCTGGCCATCTGGGTGTCGGTGACGATCCGCTTGCCCCGTCGGATGGCCTCGATCCCCGCGGCGATGGCCCCGGGGTGGAAGCGCACGCTCCGCAGGTAGTCGAAATCCGCCGTGGTGTGGATCATGCGCCGCACCACGGCCCAGCGGTCCGGGGACAATCCGTGGTCACCGGCCTCCTCCTCGATGATGGCGAAGCTGCGCGCCTCGATTTCTTCCGGTTTCATGGGGATTCTTCCTCGCGCGGCGCCGGGTGGCACCGCATGGTTTGCATGGTTGTCGGCACGCTCAGGCGCCGGTTCTCGCTTCCGGGCCTGAACCGGCCTGGGGAGCGCCGGCGGCGCTGTCCCGCCAGCGCCGGCAGGCCTCCACCAGATGGGTGGCGGCCGCGGGGAAACTGCCGAAGTGGAGGTGCACGTAACTGCCCACGGTGTTGCCCACGCGGTAGCCTTCCGGGGTTCCGCCGGAGTCTCCCCGGCGGGGGGCGATGCGATAGACGGTGTCCACGCCCGCGGCGCTTTCCGCAATCTCCGAATAGTGGAACTCGTGGCCCCGCAGGCAGGCCCCGGCGGGGCCCAGCAGGGTGCCGGAGGTCAGGCGCACCTCCCGGTATCCCAGGGCGCGCCGGCGCGCCAGCATGCGCACGCCGAAGGGAAAGCGGCCGCACATGGGCCAGCGGGCGCCTTCCCCCGGATCCAGCTCCCGGCAGAGGTACATGAGCCCGCCGCACTCGGCGTAGATGGGCATGCCGGCACGGCCGGCGCGCCCGATGGCCGCGCGCATCCCGCTGTTTTCCGCCAGTCGCCGGGCATGCAGCTCCGGGTAGCCGCCTCCCAGGTAGAGCCCGGCCAGGCCCGGGGGCAAATCCGTGTCGTTCAGGGGGGAAAAGGTCACCAGGTCGGCCCCGGCCCGGGCCAGGAGGTCCAGGTTGTCCGGGTAGTAGAAGCAGAAGGCCGCGTCCCGGGCCACTCCCAGGCGCACCCGCGGAGGCTGCGCAAACCCGGGATCCGGCGGGCATTCCCCACCGTTGTCCCCCCGCACCTCGGGAAGCGCCCGCACCAGGCGCTCCAGGTCCACGTGGTCCTCCACCAGGGAGGCCAGTCGGGCCAATCGCTCCGGACCCAGGGGGTGATCCTCGGCCGTGTGCAGCCCCAGGTGGCGCTCCGGGATGGCCAGGGCGTCCTCCCGCGGCAGCCCCCCCAGGAAGTCCATGGCCACCTGGCCCTCCAGGGCCTGGCGCAGGTACTCCAGGTGCCGCGGACTGCCCACCCGGTTGAAGAGCACGCCGGCGAAGCGCAGTTGGGGGTCGAAGCGTTCGAAGCCCTGCACCAGGGCCGCGGCGCTGCGGGCCATGCTGCGGGCATCCACCACCAGCAGGACGGGCAACCCCAGCCACTTGGCCATCTGGGCCGTGGAGCCTTCCTCGCTGCGGCCGTCGAACCCGTCGAAGAGCCCCATGACCCCTTCCACCACGGCCACGTCCGCGCTTCGGGCGGCCTGCCGGAAGATGTTCCGGTTGGTCTCCTGGGGGAGCATCCAGCCGTCCAGGTTGCGGCTGGGGGTGCCGGCCGCCCGGGCATGGTGGCCGGGGTCGATGAAATCCGGCCCCACCTTGAATGGCGCCACCCGCCAGCCCCGCCGCCGGAGTGCCGCCATCAGCCCCAGGCTGACGGTGGTTTTGCCGCTGCCGCTGCCGGCGGCGGCGATGACCAGGCCCTTGATTCCCATGCTGCGTGGTTCCCTGCGCTCCTCGTTGGTGGCCTATCAGGCTGTGGATAAACAA
>DJGG01000250.1:0-7266 GCA_002432195.1 Desulfobacteraceae bacterium UBA5852 | reverse complement strand
AGTTTATCCACAGCCTGCTACCCGTCCACAATGGTCATCTTCCCGTGCGACGACCCACCGGACCGGCAACAATGGGCCCTAATAGCACCCTTGGTGTACGGCCGCAAGACAAGGCAAGTGCCGGTGATGAACAAACATTTTGCCCTGGCCGGGCGATAATGGTATTTCTGTCGGCGACGGTTCCGGCATCGCCGCCGGCCATCTGCGGACAAAACCCCGGGCGACCCCGGTGTCGCCCCCCCATCGGGGATGGAACCCAAAGGACTCTGCATGCCCTTCCCGCAGCGCCATGACGAGTTGACCCTGGCCGTCGGGGCCGCCCTGGGGGCCGGCCAGGCCATCCTGGAGGTCTACCGCACGGCCTTCCGCGTGGAGCACAAGGCGGACGACTCCCCCCTCACGGAGGCCGACCGGCGCGCCCACACGTTCATCAAGGGGCACCTGGCCTCCTCGGGACTGCCCCTGCTCAGCGAGGAGGGACGGGCCATCCCCTTTGCCGAGCGGTGCACCTGGTCTCGCTTCTGGCTGGTGGACCCCCTGGACGGCACCAAGGAATTCGTCAAGCGCAACGGCGAATTCACCGTGAACATCGCCCTGGTGGAAAATCGCCGGCCGGTCCTGGGGGTGCTCTACGTGCCCGTGGCCGACCGCCTCTACGTCGCCGCCCCCGGGATCGGCGCCCGCCTGCTGGCAGACGCGCGCGCGTCCTTTACCCCGGAGGACCCGGACTGGCTCGCCCGTGCCCGCCCTCTCCCCCGGCCCCCGGAGACCCCCCGGCCCTACACCATCGTGGGCAGCCGCCGGCACGGGGCCCCACGGCTGGAGGCCTTCGTGGACGCGGCCCGGGCCCGTCACGGAAGGGTCGAGGTGATCTCGGCGGGCAGCGCCCTCAAGTTCGGCCTGGTGGCCGAGGGCCTGGCCGACGTCTATCCCCGCACCGGCCCCACCATGGAATGGGACACCGCCGCCGGCCAGGCCATCGTCGAGGCCGCCGGCTGCCGGGTGGTGCACTTCGACACCGGTGCGCCCCTGGAATACAACAAGGAAGATCTCCTGAACCCCTGGTTTCTGGTGGAGCGGAAAGCAGGATTTTAGCGCCATGGATCCAACCATCGCCTCCATCCTTCAGAGTTACTTCCGCGGCCGCCCGCCGGTGGCGGCCGCCTACCTATTCGGCTCTCAGGCCCAGGGTCAGGCGCGGCCCGGAAGCGACGTGGACGTGGCCGTGCTCCTGGATGCCGACCACCACAGCCGCCCGGAGGAGTTGCGGCTCACGTTCATGGTGGAGCTTGCCCGGAGTTTGCGGCGGGATGTCCACATCGTCGTCCTCAACACGGCTGGGGGGGAGCTTCTCCGGCAAGTGTTTTCCAAGGGAATTTGCCTGGTGAACAATAATTCGGCCTTCGTGTCCCGCTTCAAGACCACCCGCTTTGCCATGCTGGCGGATTTTGGCTATTACACCCGGAACCTGCAAAGGGGATTTGAGCGCCGTCTGAAGGAGGCGGCCATGCGTGGTTGATGAACACCTGATCATGGTTAAAGCCGGTGCCGTGCAAGCTCACCTGAGGCGCGCCCGGAGCAAGTGCCCTGCTGATCCGGCCGCTTTCGCGGCCGACCATGATCTTCAGGATATCGTCCTGTTCAACCTGCAGATGGCGATCCAGAACTGCGCCGACATCGCCGCGCACATATGCAGCGAGGAAGGTTTCGGGGTCCCCGGCAGCGTGAGCGAACTTCTTTATTTACTGGAAGAAAACGGGGTGATCGACCGCCACCTCACGGAAAAAATGGTCAAAGCCGTGGGTCTGCGAAACCTGATCGTCCACACTTATGCCCGCCTGGACTTCGATCAGGTCCACGCAGCCGTCCAGAACGACCTGACAGATCTCACCCTTTTCCTGGAAGTGATCTTGACGAAATATCAGCGCACGCGTTGACGCTGCCGGACAAGCCGCCGCGCGGGCGGCCATCAAGGAGGCTTATGAACATCGCTGTCGTCGGAACCGGATACGTGGGGCTGGTCACCGCGGCCTGCATCGCGGAAATGGGCAACGAAGTCCACTGCATCGACATCAACCCGCAGATCGTGGAGAGTCTGCGGGCCGGACGGATTCCCATCCACGAACCCGGGTTGGAGCCCCTGGTGAAGCGCAATACCGAGCAGGAGCGGCTCGTCTTCACCACGAATCTCGCCGAGGGCCTCCAGAATGCGCTCTTCGTCTTCAACTGCGTGGGCACGCCCTCGCGCCCCGACGGCAGCTGCGATTTGAGCTTCGTGGACCAGGTGGCCAGGCAGATCGGCGCGGTGCTGACCGAGTACAAGGTCATCGTCAACAAGTCCACGGTGCCCGTGGGCACCGGCGAACGGGTGCGCGGGCTGATCCAGGCCGAGCTCGACCGGCGGGGGGTCACGCTGGAGTTCGACGTGGTCTCCAACCCGGAATTCCTCAAGGAGGGCGATGCGGTCAACGACTTCATGAAGCCCGACCGGGTCATCGTGGGCACGGACAACGTGCGCACGGCCAAACTCCTGGAGGCCCTTTACGCCCCCTTCGCCCGCAGCCGGGACAAGCTCATGGTCATGGGAATCAAGAGCGCGGAGCTCACCAAATACGCCGCCAACTGCCTGCTGGCGGCCAAGATTTCCTATATCAACGAGATCGCCAATATCTGCGAGCAGGTGGGGGCGGACGTCAAGGACGTGCGCCGGGGAATCGGCTCGGACCACCGCATCGGTTACAGCTTCATCTACCCCGGGGTGGGCTACGGCGGCTCCTGCTTTCCCAAGGACGTCAAGGCCCTCATCAGCACGGCCCGGGAAAGCGGCTACGAGCCGGAGCTGATCGCCGCCATCGACAGCGTGAACATCCGCCAGAAAAAGGTTCTGCCCCGCAAGGTGCGGGAGTTTCTCGACGGACAGGGCGGGGCGGCGGGCAAGGTGGTGGCCCTCTGGGGTCTGGCCTTCAAGGCCAACACCGACGACATCCGGGAATCCCCGGCCCTGGACGTGATCGCGGACCTGGCGGCCGCCGGCGTGCGGGTCCGGGCCTTCGACCCCATCGCCAACGCCAACGCCCGCCGGCAGCTCGCCGGCACCCAGGGCCTGGAGATCGTCGACGAGCAGTACGAGGCCCTGGAGGGCGCCGACGCCCTGGCCGTGGTCACCGACTGGAACCAGTTCCGCAACCCCGATTTCGCCCGCATCAAGAAGATGCTCAAGCTTCCGGTGATCTTCGACGGACGCAATCTTTACTCCGCCGCCTTCGTCACGGCCCAGGGGCTGGTCTATTTCGGCATCGGCCGCCCCAAGGCCGGGGGCGCGAATTGCAGCTGGTGCCGCTAGCAGGCTGAGGATAAACTGCGCCTCCGGCCGAAATACTGCGTTGCGGCACTCGCGAAAATGCTCACAACCACCCGAGGTTGCTCCGCTATTCGCATCGTGCCGCGCCTTGCCTTTCGGCCCGATACTTGTTTATCCACAGCCTGCTATTTGTGGATAATTTGCGCCTGAGGCCTTCCCCAGAGAGTGTGGGGCGGCCGCGTCAGCGGGCCTGGGTGGCCCGACCGTTGGGCGCGCAGCAGAGAGGAGAACCACCATGGCCGAGGACCATTGCCACACGGAGGCTGTCGCCACGATTGTCATGGCCGCGGGGCGCGGCAGCCGCATGCGGGGTTTCAGCGGCAACAAGACCCTGCTCCCCCTGGCCCCCAATGGCTCACCCTTCGAGGGCCGGCACCCCATCCTGCTGCACCTGCTGGCCAGCCTCCCCGCCGGGCCCAAGGCCCTGGTGGTCCACCACGGGAAGGAAGCGGTGATCGCGGCCACGCGCCACCTCCCCCTCACCTATTGCGAGCAGCCGCGCCTGAACGGCACCGGCGGCGCCATCCTGGCGGCCCGGGGCTTCATCGAGGCCCTGCCCTGCGAGCGGGTCATCATCACCATGGGGGACGTCCCCTTCGTGCGCCGGGAAACCTACGCGGCGCTGGTGTCCCGGTTGGCGGCCCACGACCTGGTGGTGCTGGGTTTCGAACCGGCGGACCGGAAGCGCTACGGGGTCCTGGAAATCGAGGACGGCCGGGTGCGACGGATCACCGAGTGGAAATACTGGAAAGACTATGCGCCTGCGCGCCAGGCGGCGCTCACGGTCTGCAATTCCGGCATCTACGCCACCACCCGCCAGGCGCTGCGGCACTATCTCCCCATCCTTCACTCCCGCCCCCAGATCGTCCACAAGGAAGTGGACGGTCGGATGACGGCCATCGAGGAGTTCTTCATCACGGACCTGGTGGAGTACATGGTGGACGACGGCCGGGCGGTGGGGTTCCTGGTGGCTCCGGGGGAAAGTGAAACCATGGGCATCGACGATGGCCAGGCCCTGGAGCGCGCCCAGGAGATCTTCCGCCGCCTGGATGCCCCTCCCCCGGGTTGAGCCCATGCGGTTGAGACCGTTGGTGTGCCTGCTTCTGGCCGTCCTGCTGCCCGGCGGCGACGCCCTGGCCCTGGAACCCGGCGAGGTGCTGGTGCTGGCCAACCGGCGTTCCCGGGAGGGGCGCGACCTGGCCCGTCAATACCTCGAGGGGCGGCACATTCCCCCGGCCAACTACCTTGAAGTGGACACCACGCTCGAAGAATCCTGCAGCCAGGCCGCCTACCGGGAAGAGGTCGCCGCTCCGGTGCGGGACTTCATCGGCTCTCGCGGGCCGGAAGCGCGTATACGGGCCGCGGCCGTGTTCTACGGGATTCCTCTGACGGTGCGGACGGACAGAAGCGCCCTGGAAGCCCGGGAGCAGGGGGAACTGGCCCGCCTGGAAACGGATCAGGCCGCTCTCGCAACGGAAATCGCCGGCATGCCGGCGGACGACCCCGGGCGTTCCGCCGCCGAGGCGCGCGCCAGGGCCCTGGCCTTCCACCTGGAGGTCTTCCGCCGGTTTGACGGGCACGCCGCCCTGGATTCGGAACTGGCCCTCGTGATGGCGCCGCCCTACCCCGTGTCCGGCTGGGTGGCCAACCCCTTCTACCCCGGGCACCGCTTCCGCTATCCGGTAATCGACCACGACCAGGTGCTCATGGTGGCGCGTCTGGACGGTCCCGATGCCGCCACGGTGCGCCGCATCATGACGGACAGCCTGGCGGCCGAGGCGGTCGGGCTGTCCGGCGGCGCCTATTTCGACGCCCGCTTTGCCGCGTCAGCCGAACCCCGCTCCTCGGCCTATGCCGCCTACGACCGCTCCCTCCATGAGGCCGCCCACCGGGTTCGCAGGCATACCGACCTCCCCGTGACCCTGGACGACCGGGAGGCGCTCCTGGGGCCCGGAGAGGCGCCGGATGCGGCCCTCTACTGCGGCTGGTACAGCCTGGGGCGCTACGTGGACGCCTTCACCTGGAAGCCGGGGGCCGTGGGCTACCACATGGCCAGCGGTGAATGTGGAACCCTGCGGGCCGCGTCCCCCACCCAATGGTGCCAGTCCCTGCTGGTCCACGGGGCCGCCGCCACCCTGGGGCCGGTGAGCGAGCCCTTCATCCAGGCGTTCCCCCCGCCGGAGCGTTTCTTCGACCTTCTCACGGACGGATACCTGACCCTGGCCGAGTGCTACCTCGCCAGTCTGCCGTATCTGTCATGGAAGATGGTCCTGGTCGGCGATCCCTTGTACCGGCCTTTCCGCCCGCGCCGGAAAAGGACTGGAACCCATATCAGCAATAAGGATTATGGCGCCCGTTCGGCGTCGAAGCCTGTGGCCACCTCTTCGGCATGCAGCCGTGCCCTTGCGGTCGGAGAATCAGGGGCGCCTTGACCTGGAATCCTCTCTCGCCCGCGGGGTGGTCTTTCCGGGAAGTTCGATTATATTGTGGGGCAGCGTGGCGGCCGCCTGCTTCCCCGGAGGCGCTTGTTGACCTCACACCACAAATTAATGTTCGCAGGATAACATCATGAATGGACTGTTGATCCGCTGGTTGACCCTCACCCTGGCCATTCTGCTGGCCGCCTACCTCATCGACGGCATCTACGTGAGCGGCTTCTTCGCGGCCTTTTTCGCGGCGGCCATGCTGGGGATCCTGAATGCCTTTTTCCGCCCCATCGCCCTCATTCTCACGCTTCCCATCAACCTTCTCACCCTGGGTCTCTTCACCTTCGTGATCAACGCCGCCATGCTCAAGATGGCCTCCGGGGTCATCGAGGGTTTCGTGGTCCAGGGATTCTGGCCGGCGGTCTTCGGCTCCCTGGTGATCAGCCTGGTGAGCTTCCTCCTCAACACGTTCATCGGCGGCCGCGGCCAGGTGGAGGTCATCGAGCTCCGCCGGGACCCCCGGCGGCCGGATCGGTGGGAATAAAAGTCAGGACGCGAGGATGGACAATAGCTTATCGCTGATGGCTGCAAGCCTATGGCATTCGGGGCGCCTTCGGGCGCCTTTGCTTTTGGTGTCTATCAGCGCTGCCCGAACCTTACTGGCCAATCCCCCCGGAATGCGGTAGATTGGCGGCCATGGACCACTTTTCGTCATCCGCGCGGCCGCCCGGACGATCCACCATGACCCCCGGCGAGGCCTTCCATGCCCTGGGCATCCGCCCCGGCACCAGCCGCGCCCGGGGTCATGCGGCCTACCGGGAGCTGGTGAAGCTCTGGCACCCGGACCGCTACTCTCCGGGATCCCCCCTGGGCGAGCTGGCCGAACGGGCGGACGCACCTCCGACCCCGGCCGGCCGAACCATCCAGGCCGGTCAACCCCGGGCACCCGCAGGGGTTCGCTCCGCCCGTCCACCGGCACCCGGGCCAGGGGTCCGGTAACCCCGGTGGCCGCGCCCTCGTCCGCGGACCGCATCGAGCCCATCACCGGGTCCCAGGAGGACGACTGAGCTCATCGGAAAAGAGGCCGGCCGGTAAACCCTTGGCGTGATGCGCGGCCCGGAACGCACGGCCCGCCTTCGGGGCCGCCAGCCGCCGGCTTCCAATCCCCACAACCGGGAGGTCGCCATGCCCCTTGGAAAATCCCCACGCCATCGCCCGCGGGACTGGGCGGCCATTCTGGCCGCGGCCCTGCTGCTCACCGCCTGCGCGGCCAAGCGGCCGGTGCTCTATCCCAATGACCAACTGCTGGCGGTCAATCCCGAGGTGGCCCAGGCGGATATCGACCAATGCCTGGCGATGGCCCGGGCCCACGGTGCGGAGACCGACGCCGGCGGCCGCGTGGCCCGCAATACCGCGGGGGGTGCGGTCCTGGGGGGTGCCACGGGCGCGGCCGCCGGGGCCGTGCTGGGCAGCGTGGGC
>DJGG01000140.1:36286-38140 GCA_002432195.1 Desulfobacteraceae bacterium UBA5852 | reverse complement strand
AGCTACGTCGAGGATTTCAAAGAACCGAGAACGCCGGCCCGGGCCCAAAGATGCCGCTTGGGGACGGACACCTCAGGGCTTTTCCTTCTTCCCCACCTGGGGCTTCCAGGATACCAGATAGGTCCTGCCGTCGCCGGTCACGGGGTCCCCCACGCTCTTGACCACCGCGAAGACCAGTTCGTCGACGCCGTCGTTGTCCACGTCCCCCACGTAGTAGTCGCTGATCAGCCCGGCGAAGTGGCGCGTGCGCCACATGGTGGTGAGCCCCACGTTGTCCCAGCGGAGGGCTTCGAAGCGCCCCTGGCGGAAGGCCCGCACCCGGGTGAGTATGCGCCCGGTGGCGTCGTCGTTCTGCACCACGAAAACCTCCGACTTGCCGTCATGGTCGAAATCCGTGAGCAGGACCCGCTGGGGGATGTAGTCGGGGTCCTCGGGCATGGGGTCCGGTTCGGCACGGCTCAGGCGGTTGTTGTGCACGTAGTCCTGGTGGGTCATCAGGAATTCGTACTTGCCGCCGTAACGGTCCCCGCTGGTCCACTCCTCCCGGCCGGTGCCATCGAAAAGCTGGAGATAGTCGTCCCGGTTCAGGCTCACGAAATCGTCGGCCCCGTCCCCGGTGACATCGGCGTGGACGAAACCGAAAACGTTCGCCCCCTTGGGCAGGAGCACCGCCCCCTGGGGACCATACTCCCCCGCCACGCGCGCCAGGACATAGGCCGGGTAGCTGAAAACATCGTCCATACCGCTCTTCTGGCCATAGAGGGTCCGCCGCCCGGTCCGGGGGTCGCGCACCACCCGGAGGTACCACCCCGAGAGGTCCTGGAGCTTGGCGAACGTGGTCCCGTCCCACTCCGCCACGTAGGAGATGACCCGGTAGTCGTCCGTGCGACAGGTGAAAAAGAGCTCGTCCCGGCCGTTGCCGTCGGCATCCATGGCGTCGATGGCCAGCAGGATACGGCCCCGTTCCACGTCGAACTCCGCCACCTTTTCGAAGACCTCCCCCTTCTTGCGATAGACGTGCACCTGGTGCCGGCCGGCGAACACCGTTTCGATCTGGCCGTCGCCGTCCACGTCCCCCAGGGTGAGGCCCACCACGTTGACGGGAAAACGCCGGCTGCGCCAGAGGGCCGCCCCCTCGTCGGTGGTGCCGCTGTCCTCGCTGGTCAGTTGCATGCCGGCCTCCCCGGCCCATAACTTTTCGGGGCTGCGCCGGGAAGGCTCCTCCCCGGCCGGGGTTGTGTCGCCAGCCGGGGCGGCGCCCGTAGCCGGGGTGGCGGCCGGCTGCCAGTCGGCGGTCCGGCGGCCGAAAACCTGAAAGTTCACCTGGCCGGCAAAGCGGTTGACATGGGCGATGACATCCCCCTGGCTGGCCCCCGTGTCGCTGAAGACCACGCGCTCGCTGCCGTCGGCCACGGCCACGAAGCGGGCATCAGTGCTGATGCTCTCCCCGAACACCGTGAGGCTGCCGAAGGCCACGTAGTCGGCCTCCGCCTTGCGTCCTGCCGCCACGGCCTGGGCGGCGTTGAGCGGCCCGGGGACCCCGGCCAGGGCGGCTTCCGTCGCCCCCGCCCCGAGCACGGTCACCTGGTCACCGTCGGCCAGACGCGTGGCCAGCATGGCGCTGATACCTTTTTGCAGGAAGCTCAGGTCCTCGGCGGCGTGAATGGCAAAGGGCACCACCAGGACGCGGGCGGCCGCCCGGGCCGCGGCCGGCAGGGCCCCGGCGGCCAGGGCCACGATCAGACTGCAGAAAACGATGCGACGCGTGTTCACGGAAGCCAAGCCCTCCCTTGCCTAGCGGGTGTGCCGCGCTCCCCCCTTGGGGGGCGCGGAAAGGCCTACAGCTATACCACC
>DJGG01000140.1:23719-36240 GCA_002432195.1 Desulfobacteraceae bacterium UBA5852 | reverse complement strand
CTGAGGGACACCGCATCTTGGGGAACGGCGCCAGCCGCACCCCAGGGAGGGGGAATGCCGCCGCCGGCCCGTGGAATCTCCTTGACTTGGTGGAGGCCCCATGTTACGGCACCTTCGTCCCCGCATACCCGCGCCCGTGGCAAGGGCAGGCGGCGACGGCGGCGTAATACCTCGGCGGAAAGGAGGTGAGGGAAGTTTCGGGACCCGGGCGTCGTCTGCAGGTTAGGTTAGGTGAAAAAGGTTACACCGGTTAGGGACTAGGTTAAGGTTAGGTTGGTCGGCCCCGTGGGCCGGCCGTTACGTTAAGGAGGAATCCTAGATGAAAAAGTTTGCGATTCTTGCCGTTGCGGCGATTTTGGCGGTGGCCTTCGTGGCCCCGGCCTTCGCCGTGGAGAACCAGTTCGGCGCCTACTGGCGCACCCGGTTCATCTACCAGAACGAGTACGACCGCGACGACGACATCGACGACAACAACAAGTTCGTCGACACCCGTACCCGGCTCTTTTACACCGCCAAGATCAACGACAACCTGAAATTCATCAACCGCTTTGAAATGGATGCGGTGTGGGGCAGCACGAACCCCGCCACCAGCAACTACGGCGACATCGGCGCGGACGGCATCGCGGTCGAGGTCAAGCACAGCTTTGCCGTCTTCAACCTGGGGAACCTGGAGACCCGCGTGGGTGTGCAGCCCTACTACCTGCTGGGCGGCAACATCGTGGACAACGACGCCTCCGGTATCATCGGCATCTACAAAGCCGCCGAGGGCGTCTACATCGGCGCCTCCTGGCTGAAGAGCTACGAGGGCGGCATCGGCAACAACAACGGGGACGTGGACACCCTCACCCTGGCGCCCACCTTCTTCCTGTCCAAGCAGTTCAAGATCGCCCCGTCCGTCACCTGGTTGTACTCCATCAACGCCGACGATGCTTATGGTTTCGGCCTCGGCGTTGTGAACGACCATCCCAACATTCTGACCGCCGAAGAAATCAGCGCGTTTATGCTGGGCCTCGATATCAAGGCCACCTACGACAACTTCGGCTTCTTCTTCCTGGGCGGCTACCAGACCGGCAGCGTGGACCAGAAGGTGCTCGACGATGTGGATCTCTCCGGCTACATGTTGAGCCTGGGCGGTAACGTCGGCCTCGGCCCCGTGGACCTCCACGGCGAAGTGGCCTACTACTCCGGCGACGACGATCCCATCGACGACGAAGCCGAAATGTGGGTCATCACCAGCCTGACCTCCCACTACTGGTCAGAAATTCTGGGCTACGGAATTTTCGACAACACCTCCCCGATGGACCAGTTCTGGCTGTCGGCCGACCGTCCCCAGAACGTCTGGTGGGCCAACGTGGGCGTTTCCATGAAGCCCATGGACAAGCTGAAGGTCGCCGTCGACCTGTGGTATGCCGAGTTCAACGAGGAAGATATTTACGGCCTCACGGACTCCGACCTGGGTACCGAGCTTGACGTGGTGGTCACCTACCAGCTGGTGGAAGGCCTCAACCTGGATCTGGTGGGCGCCTACCTGTGGGCCGGCGACGCCCTCACCGAGGGTATCAACGACGACGCGGACCCCTTCGAGCTGGGTGCCCGTCTGAGCCTGAGCTTCTAATCCGTGTCGCCTGCGGCAGCCCGGATTTAGAGGTAAGTTAGAAAAAGGCCGGAAGGGGGAACCCTTCCGGCCTTTGTTCATTTCAGATTTCAAATTTGAGCTTCGCGTTGCGGCCGCCAGGCCGCCTTCAGCCCCCCAGCCGCTTTTTGAGCAGGTCGTTCACCACCTGGGGGTTTCCCTGGCCCCTGGTGGCGCGCATCACCTGCCCCACGAAGAAGCCCATGACCCTGGTCTTGCCCGCCCGGTAGGCGGACACCTCGGCCGGGGCGGCGGCCAGCACGGCGTCCACCACCTTCTCCAGCGCCGCGCTGTCGGAAACCTGGGCNNCCCTCCTCCACCAGGGCCAGCAGCTCCCCCAGGTGCCGGGCACTCACGGGGCTGTCTTCGATCCCCTTGCCGGCGGCGTTGAGCAGGGCCTGGAGATCCCCCAGGATCCAGTTGCACACCGGGCGGGCCTGGGGAAAATGCCCGACACAGGTTTCGAAATAGTCGGCCAGTTCCCGCACGGCGGTGAGCCGCCGGGCCTCGTCCGGCGACAGCCCGTACTGGGCCATGAAGCGCTGCCTCCGGGCGTCCGGCAGTTCCGGCAGGCCGCCCGCGATCGCCTCCAGCCAGGTGTCGCTCACTTCCAGGGGCAGCAGGTCCGGATCCGGAAAGTAGCGGTAGTCGTGGGCCTCTTCCTTGCCGCGCATGGGAAACGTGCGATTCTGGTCGGGGTCGTAGAGACGGGTCTCCTGGACCACGGCGCGGCCTTCCCGCAGCGATTCCCGCTGGCGCTCGATCTCGTGGTGCAGGGCGCGCTCCACGAAACGGAAGGAGTTGAGGTTCTTCAGCTCCGTGCGGGTCCCCAGGGGCAGGGTGCCCTCGGGGCGCAGGGAGACGTTGGCGTCGCAGCGGAAGCTGCCTTCCTCCAGGTTGCCGTCGCAAATACCCAGATAGCGCACGATGGAGCGCAATTTCCGCAGGTAGGCCCCGGCCTCCTCGGGGGAGCGCAGGTCGGGCTCGCTGACGATTTCCACCAGGGGCACCCCGGCGCGGTTCAGGTCCACGTGGCTCACGGGTCGGTGGGGGTCGTGGATCAGCTTGCCGGCGTCCTCTTCCATGTGAATCCGGGTGAGGCCGATGCGCCGGGCGGCTCCCGCGAGCTCGATGTCCACGTGGCCGGCATGGGCGATGGGCAGCTCATACTGGGAGATCTGGTAGCCCTTGGGCAGGTCGGGGTAAAAGTAGTTTTTGCGGGCGAAACGGCTGCGGCGGTTGATGCGGCACCCCGTGGCCAGCGCCAGGCGCAGGGCGAATTCCACCACCTGCCGGTTCAGCACCGGCAGTACGCCGGGCAGCCCCAGGCAGACGGGGCACACGTGGGTGTTGGGGGGCGCCCCGAAAACCGTGGAGCAGGGGCAGAAGATTTTCGTGCGGGTCTTCAACTGGGCATGGACCTCGAGCCCGATCACCGTTTCGAAGCGCATGGGGCGGCATCCTTAAAGTGGCCCGGCGCGGTGGGGCACCGGCGGCCGGGGGTTGCAGTGTTGAAAAAGCTATATTGTCCCAAAGCCGGAGCCTTCGTCAAGGCAGCCGGCGCGGCAGGCCCCGCCGGACAGGCCGCGCATGGGAGATACGGGTTGAATTGGTTCGGGTTTTCAAGTAAGAAGGGCTGTCGGCGTACCGGCATCGGTTCCCGCTCCCCGGGGCGGCGCTCAGGCCCACTCCAACCGCCGCGTCCGGCTTACTACCGGGGGGGCACGGTTCAGACCTTCGGGATGGCACCAAACTCCACCTTCAATATCCTGATGTACTCCCACGACACCTATGGTCTGGGGCACATCCGGCGCACCATGGCCATCGCCTCGCACCTGCGGGCCGAGGGCATCAACATACTGATTCTCACGGGCTCGCCCATCGTGGGCCGCTTCGCCTTCCCCGAACAGATCGACTTCGTCCGCATTCCCGGGATGATCAAGATGACCAACGAGGAGTACCTGCCCCTCTCCATCAAGATCAACCCCCTCCACGCCCTGGAAATCCGCAAGAACATCATCACGGCCACGGCCAAGACCTTTCAACCCCACCTGTTCATCGTGGACAAGGAGCCCCTGGGGCTGAAACGCGAAATCCTGCCCACCCTGCGCTGGCTGCGCCGCTGCATGCCCCATTCCCGCACCATCCTGGGCCTGCGCGATATCATGGACGACGCCGAAACCGTCCAGCGCGATTGGAGCAAGCGCAAGGTTTACGACAGCCTGGCGGAGCTCTACAGCGAGATCTGGGTGTATGGCGTACGGGAGTTCTACGACCCCATCGCGCAATACGCCATTCCGGCCCCGGTGCGGGACAAGATGCATTTCACCGGCTACATTCCCCGCAGGATCCCCTCGGCCAAGGCGGCGGCCCGCACCCGGGAGGAATTGGGCATCGGGATGGACGAACCCCTGGTGGTGGCCACCACCGGCGGCGGGGGGGACGGCTACGGGGTCATGGACGCCTATCTCAGCATGCTGGAGCGCACCAACGCCTCCAGGGATTTTCGCAGCGTGCTGATCACCGGCCCTTTCATGCCCCAGGCCGCCCGCAAGAAAATCTTCAAGCGCGCCCGCAAGGCCCAAGCCCAGACCTTCATATTCTACCGCCAGATGGAAAAGCTCATGGCCGCAGCCGACCTGGTGGTGAGCATGGGAGGCTACAACACCCTCTGCGAGGTCTTGAGCCAGGGCACCCTCAGCCTGGTGATCCCCCGGGAAACGCCGCGCATGGAACAGCGCATCCGGGCGGAAGCCTTCCACCGCCAGGGGCTCATCGACTTCATCCCCTGGAAGGAATGCACGCCCGAAAACCTGTTCGCCCACATCCGCCGCCTCCTGGACCATCCGGAAACCTACCACCAGGCCCTGGAGCGTTTCCAGCTCACCGGAATCCAGACCATGCAGCGACGCATCTCCGCCTTCCGGAACGCCTCCCATGTGGCCACCTGCTGAAGCCGGCACCCTCGGCCTGGTCCTCAAAGGCTTCCCGCGCATCTCCGAAACCTTCATCGCCAATGAGATCCTGGCCTTGGAGGCGCGGAGCATCCGGGTGCGCATCTTCTCCATGCGCCGCCCCCGGGAGAACTTCGCCCACGCGCGGGTGGCCCGCATCCGGGCCCGGGTGGATTACCTGCCCGAGGAGCTGAACCCGAAGACCCTGGCGCCCCTGCTGGCCGCCAACGCGCGCCTGGCACGCTGCGCAGGGGCACGCTACCGGGTCGGCCTGGCCATGGCCTGCACGCGCTGGCGGCAAACCCGCAAGCTGGCCACCTGGAAGCACTTCCTCCAGGCCGGTTATCTCACCAGCCGCCTGCTGCCGGGCAGCGGGGTGATCCACCTCCACGCCCATTTCGCCCACTCCCCGACGTCGGTGACCCTCTTCGCCAGCGCCCTGAGCGGCCTGCCGTTCAGCTTCACGGCCCACGCCAAGGACATCTACACCTCCGAACCCGGGCACCTGGCCCGCAAGCTGGCCCAAGCCCGCTTTGCGGTCACCTGCACGGAATACAACCGGCGCTACCTCAGCCGTCTGGCGGGAAACGGGGCAACCCCCCTGCACCTGATCTACCACGGCATCGATACCCGTCAGTTCGCCGACGCCGCTGCCCCGCACGCCCCGGCGCCCCCCTATGCCCTGCTCACCGTGGCCCGTCTCACGGAGAAAAAGGGCCTGCCCACGGTGCTGCGCGCCCTGAAGGACCTCAAGGATCGAGGGGTGGCCTTCCAGCACACCCTCATCGGCGAGGGGGAAGACCGCGCGGGCCTCACGGACCTGGCCCGGCGGTTGGGGTTGAACGGCCTCACCCGCTGGCTGGGCACCCAGCCCCAGCACGTGGTGCGCGAACACTACCGCCGCGCGGACCTGTTTCTCATCGGCTGCCGCATCGCCGCCAGCGGGGATCGGGACGGCCTGCCCAACGTGCTGACGGAATGCCTGGCCATGGGTCTGCCGGTGGTGGCCACGCGGGTGTCGGCCATCCCGGAGCTGATCACCCACGGGGAAACCGGCCTGCTGGTGCCCCCCGAAGATCCGCGGGCCATGGCCGACGCCGTCCAGCAGGCCTTGACGGACATGGCGCTGCGCCGGCGCCTGATCGCCAACGGCCGGACCAGGGTGCGCGCGGAATTCGACGCCGCCATCTGGGAAGACCGCCTGGCGGCCCTCTACTGCCGCCACGTCCCCGGCCTGATGTCCCGGGGCTGCCCGTGACCGCCCCGGCCCCTTTGCTGCGCGTGGCCCTGCTGCGCCACGCCCCCACGGAGTGGAACCGCCAGGGGCGCATCCAGGGGCACCGGGATTCCCCGTTGACGCCCGCCGGACGGCGCATGGCCGCCGACTGGGCCCGGCGGTTGGCGCCATGGGAATTCCACCGGGTAATGTCCAGCGACCTGGGGCGTGCCCGGGAGACGGCGGCCCTGCTCGCCCAGGGCCGTCCCCTGCCGCTGGAGGCCGATGCGCGCCTGCGGGAGCAGGATTGGGGCGCCTGGACCGGCCTGCGCTTGCCCACCATCCGGCAACGCTTCCCCCGGGAATGGGAACGCCAGGAGGGCCAGGCCTGGCGTTTCCGCCCCCCGGGTGGGGAAAGCCGTGACGAGGTTGCCGCCCGGGGCGCGGCCTTCCTGGCGTCCCTGGCGGACCGCTGGCCCGGTCAGCGCCTCCTGGTGGTCACCCACGAGGGTTTCATGAAATGCCTGCTCTACCAGTTGATCCTCCGGCGCAGCCCGCCGGATCCCGCAGACCGGGTACGCCCCTACCATCTCCACTGGATCACGGTTTCCGGAGGCGCCCTGCACCTGGAGCATCTCAACGCGCTCAACCTGGTCGGTCCCGCCGGGGGTACGGGCGGAGCGCACCCATGACCCGCGGACACCGTCGAGGCCCGCGCACATGAAGATCGCCGTATACTGCCAGCACGTGCTCGGCATCGGGCACCTGTTCCGCGTCCTGGAGATCGCCAAGGCCCTGGCCCCCCACGAGGTCCTGCTCCTCGCCGGCGGGCGGGACCTGGACGTGGCCCTGCCGCGGCACGTGCGCCTGCACCGGCTGCCCGGGCTGGTGAGCGATGCCGCCTTCGCGGCCTGGCACACCCTCGACGGCCGCCCGGCGGCGGAAGTCCTCGAGCAGCGACGCCGGCAGCTCCTGAGCCTCTTCCGGGAGCAACGGCCGGATGTCTTCCTGGTGGAGCTCTATCCCTTCGGCCGCAAGGCCTTTCGGGAAGAACTGGACCCGCTCCTGGAGGCCCTGGCCGCGAGGCCCGCGCCCCCCTGCCGGGTGGTCTGCAGCCTGCGGGACATCCTGGTGGAAAAGGACCCGGCCGCCAAGCACGAAGCGCGGGCCGTGGCGACCCTCAACCGCTGGTTCGACCTGCTGCTGGTGCACGCGGACCCTTCCGTGGTGCGCCTGGAAGCCACTTTCGGCCGCGTGGCCGACATCCGCGTGCCCGTCCGCTACACGGGTTTCGTGGCGCCGGCGCCCCCCGGGGGCGACCGGGTCTTCTGGCGCCGCCGGCTGGGCGTCGCCCCGGAGGAGCGCCTGGTGGTGGCCAGCGCCGGTGGCGGCAAGGTGGGCGGCGACCTGCTCCGAGCGGCGGCGGAGGCCATCCGGACGCTTCCCGACCGGCCCCGCGTCCGGCTGCAAGTCTTCACCGGCCCTTTCGCCGACCCGGCCCTCGGTGCACAGCTCGAAAAGGCCTGCCCCGGACGCCTGCGCGCGGCCCCCTTCACGCCGGAGTTGCGGGGCTGGTTGACGGCGGCGGATTTATCCCTCAGTATGGCCGGGTACAACACCTGCATGGATCTTCTGGTGACCCGGGTGCCGGCCCTGGTGTGGCCCCTGGCCATCAACCGGGAGCAGCCCTTGCGGGCCGACCTCCTGGCCCGGCGCGGGTACCTGCGCCGCCTGGAGGCCGCCGACCTGGATCCCGCCCGCCTGGCGGGCACGATGCGGGCCGCCATGGACCAGCCGCCTCCGGCCCGGGCAGCCCTCGACCTGAACGGAGCCCGCGCCAGCGCGGAGCTCATCACAACCCCTTCCCGGACCGGAGCGCTGCCGTGAAACGCTTCCCCGCCGCCCTTTGGCTGGATGCCCCCCGGAACCCGGGGCGCGCGGTGGATGCGCTGCTCGCCGGGGGCGCCCGGCGCGCCGGGCCCACGATGATCTTCTTCCGGGCCGACGATGTGGCGGTTCCGGGAAGCCGTCTCCGGGCACTGCTGGCGCTTTTCGCCCGCCATCGCCTGCCCTTGAACCTGGCCGTGGTGCCGGCCTGGCTGTCCGGCCCCCGGTGGGCCGCCCTCCGGGAATGGGCCGCCGCCGGCCCGGGTCCCTGGTGCTGGCACCAGCACGGGTGGCGCCACGCCAACCACGAACCTCCGGGGCACAAGCCCCAGGAGTTCGGTCCCGCGCGCTCCGGGGCGGCCGCCGCCCGGGACCTGGCCGCGGGGCGGCGGCGCCTGGAAGCCCTCATGGGGAAGGACTTTACACCGATCTTCACGCCCCCCTGGAATCGTTGCCCTGGGGACCTCCTGGCCGCCCTCGGAGCCCAGGGCTACGCGGCCGTGTCCCGCGGCCGGGGCGCGGTTCCGCCGCCGCCGGCGGGGCTGCCCGACCTGGCCGTGAACGTCGACCTGCACACCCGCAAGGAGCCCTCCCCCGCCGGGGGCTGGCGGGGTCTCGCGGCGGAAATGACCGCGGGTTTGGCCAGCGGCCGCCTGGGGTTCATGATTCACCACCAGCGGATGAACGCCTCGGCGTTTGCCTTCCTGGACCGCCTGCTGGACGGCCTGGTCCGCAACCCGGCCTTCGAGGTGGTGGGGTTTGCCGCGCTGGCCGGCCCGGTCGCCACGGCCGGCCCTTCGGGAGATGACTGACATGCGCACGGCCGTGGTCATCACCTCCATCCAGCCCCCCACCGCCGCCGTAGCGGCCTTCAGTCGCCTGGAAGGCCACGCGCTGCTCGTCGTGGGGGACCGCAAGTCTCCCGCGGGCTGGCGCTGCCCGGGGGTGCGCTACCTCTCCCCCGCCTGGCAGCGGCGCTGCCCTTTCACCCTGGCCCGGCGGCTGCCTTGGAACCATTACGCCCGCAAGAACATCGGCTATCTGGAAGCCGCGCGCCGCGGCGCCGGCCTGATCGCCGAAAGCGACGACGACAACCACCCCCTTCCCGGCTGGGGGTTCCCGCCCTTTGACGGGCGTCATGCCCAAGCGCCCGCGGGGCGTGACGCCGTGAATGTCTACGGCCTGTTCAGCCGGCAGCGCATCTGGCCGCGGGGATTTCCCCTGGAGCGCCTGCGCCAGCCGGAAGCCGCCCTGCGGGTGGGCGAGTTGGCCCCTGCGGAGGTCCGGGTGGGAATCTGGCAAGCGCTGGCCAACGGCGACCCGGACGTCGACGCCGTCTACCGCCTCACCCGGGGCGCCCCCTGCACCTTCCGTTCGCGGCCGCCGGTGGTGCTGGCCCACGGCACCCTGGCGCCCTTCAATTCCCAGAACACGGCCTTCCGGCGCGAGGCCTGGCCCCTGCTCTACCTGCCGGCGGAAGTCAACTTCCGCGTCACCGACATCCTGCGCGGCTACGTGGCCCAACCGGTCCTATGGGCGGCGGGTTACCAGCTGGGCTTCACCAGCGCCACCGTGCGGCAGGAGCGCAACGCCCACGACCTCCTGGCGGACTTCGCCTCGGAGATTCCACTCTACCTGAACGCCCGGCGCCTCTATCAAGTGGCGGCGGCGGCCGTGAGCCCCCGTCGCTCGGTTTCCGACAATCTCTGGGAGGCCTACGCCGCCCTGGCGCGCCACGCGCTGGTGCCCTCCGCTGAAATGGACAGCCTGGAGGCCTGGCTCCGGGACCTCGCCATGGTCACCGCCGGCCGGTAAAAGGGACCCGTCGTGAAACCTTTCGTCTACCTGATCCAGTCGGCCGACCGCATGCCCTATGGGGATTTGCCGGACCCCGCCTGCGACGTGATCCTGCTCACCTGGAAGGCCCCCGCCCAGGTCCCCGGGGCCCTTTTCCAGCCCGACAGCACCTGGAACGAGGGTCGCAACCATCTCCTGGCCGAGGCCCTGGCCCGGGAGGAGGCCGCCGGGGAGCGCTACCGGTACCTGATCTTCCTGGACGACGACTGCCTGCTCCAGGAAGACCGCACCCTGGCCCGGCAGCTGGGCCTGCCCCTCACGGGCAACCCCTTTCGCACCTTCGAACGCTTCCTGCTGGACTGGCAGCCGGCCGTGGGCTACCTGCGCTACGACTGGCAGCATGTCGAAGACGGCCGGGAAACCAACCTGGGGCACAACATCGACGCCCTGTGCAACGCCTTCCACCGGGAAGCGGTGCCCTTTCTGCTGCCGTATTACACGGGTTTCGATGCCGAGTCCTGGCTCTACTCCCAGCACCTCATCAACCACCTGATCTCTCTGGTCTACCACCCCTACCGCCTCCAGTGTAACCTGGTCACGGCCCGCAACGCCCGGCGCCGGGGCTACCCCCAACGGCGCAAGTACTGGTCCATCCCCACGGCCTTCCTGCACGCCGCCGTGCGCTCCGAGCTGGGCGCGCGCATGCCCCTGGAGAGCCCCAATACCGTCATCCCGCGCCCGGAGCATCCCCGCCGCAAGGACCGTTCCTATGCGCTGGATGCCGATGTCCTGCAGCGGCACTTCGACACCCGCCACCCCTTCTTCCGCTTCCGGCGCCTTGCGCGCCCGGCCCCGCGCCGGCTGCCTCCCAACCCGCGGGCGGCCGTCTGCATCTCCGGGCGCCTGGCGGGCCTGGAGCACACGGCGGAAAACATTCAGCGTCGTCTCCTGGACGCCTTGGGCGCCTACGACCTGTTCATCTACGCCCCCGAGGACGCCCACAGCCACCTGGCCGCCCGGCTGCGTCCCACGGTACTGCGCATCGCATCCGATCGGCCCATCGAGGAAAAGCCCCTGGAAAACGGCCGCAACTGCCGGCTGAAATCCGGGGTCCAGGGCTACCTGCAGCAGCTCTACGGGCTGAAAATGTGCAACCGGATGCGCCTGGAATACGCGCGGGACCAGGGCCTGCGGTACGACTGGGTCATCCGCTGCCGGCCGGACGTGCTCTTCCAGGACCCCCTGCCGGATTTCCGACGGCTGGACCTGAACTACCTGCACGTGCCCGACTTCCACGGCTATGAGGGCTGCAACGACCGCTTCGCCATTGGCAACTCCCAATACATGACTACCTATATGGAGAAATTCGACGACTTCCACGACTATGTGCGGCGCTGGACGGAGGGCCGCCCGTGGGCCCCGCCGGTCACGGCGGAAATGTTCACCGGAGGCCACCTGCGGGAACACGGCGTTCCCATCCGTCTCATCCCGGTGCGCTTCAACCGGGTGCGGGGGCCGCGCGTGAAAAACGATACGGCCGATCGCCCGCATGACCGCCCCCCGGCGGAGGCGGGCGCTGATGACCGGTGGCCGCACGACATCCGCACGGCACCGGCCAACCCAACCACGAGCCGCAGCCGATGACCTCCAAAGCCCCCCGCCATCCGCGCGCCGCGCCACCCGGCCAGATCCGGCGGCAGGTGGTGCTGCCCCTGGGCAAGTCGGTGCAGATCGCCTTCACCAGCATCCGCGTGCGCTTCTTCCGTTCCCTCATCACCACCATGAGCCTGGTGCTGGCCGTGGCGTTTCTCAGCTACGTCAACGTCACCACGGACGCCGTCAACGGCCTGCTGGCCACCGGCGACCCGGCCTGGCGCCAGGTGCTGGAAAATTCCGGATACGATCTGGCGCCGGGAGCGGCCGGGGTGGGCAGCAGCCCCAAGCAGCGCTGGATCGTGGGGCTTTCGCTGCTGGTGTGCGTGGTGGGCATCGTCAATGCCCAGTTGATGGCGGTCACCGAACGCTTTCGGGAAATCGGCACCATGAAATGCCTGGGCGCCCTGGACCGCTTCATCCTGCGGCTCTTCCTTCTGGAGGCCGGCATGCAGGGGCTGGCCGGGGCCCTCGCCGGAGCCCTGGCGGGGGCCGCCGGCGCCCTGGCCGCCGGCATGCTGCAGTTCGGCGGCGCCGCCCTCCGTTGCCTGCCATGGGGGTCCGTGGGCGTTTCCGTGGCAGCCTCCCTGGCGGTGGGCTGCTTCCTGAGCCTCCTGGGGGTGCTCTACCCGGCCCTGGTGGCCGCCCGGATGCAGCCCGTGGAAGCCATGCGGGTGGAGCACTAGCCCCGGCGCCGGAGACCATCGGGCCCGCCTGGCCCGGGCGGCTAAGGGGTCACGGTCATCCATACGGTGACGCACCGGGATGACCGAGGCGCCCGGGCGGCAAGGCGCGAGACGCGCGCATACGCGGCGTATGCGCGCGCTGAGCAACGCCGCCGCGGCCGGCAGGCATCGGCCATCGAATGCCACCGTATGGATGACCGCGACCCCTTAGCCCTGGAGAATGCCGCCGTGGACGACCACAAAGACATCGTGCGCGTATCCAACGTCACCAAGATCTTCCAATTGGGCAAGATCGCCGTTCACGCCCTGAAGGGGGTGGATCTGAAGATCCCCGCCGGGGAGTACGTCTCCATCATGGGGCCTTCCGGGTCCGGCAAGAGCACCCTCTTCAACATGATCGGGGGCCTGGACAAGCCCACCTCCGGCAAGGTCTTCATCGACGAGGTAGACATCTCCCAACTGGACGCCTACGAACTGGCCTGGCTGCGCTGCCGCAAGATCGGCTACATCTTCCAGACCTTCAACATCATCCAGGTGATGACCGCCCTGGAAAACATCACCCTGCCCATGATCTTCGCGGGCATGCGCAACGACGAGGCCGTGGAGAAAGCCCTCCATCTCCTGGACCTGGTGGGTCTGGGCGACCGATTCCAGCACAAGCCCTCCGAGCTTTCCGGCGGCCAGCAGCAGCGCGT
>DJGG01000140.1:21221-23684 GCA_002432195.1 Desulfobacteraceae bacterium UBA5852 | reverse complement strand
TGAACCCACCGGCAACCTGGATCTGGCCACGGGGGAGGAAATCATCGCCCTCCTGAAGAACCTCAGCCGGGATCGCGGCGTAACGGTCATCTCGGCCACCCACGACATCAAGATGCTCAATGTCTCCGACAAGGTGGTCTGGATCCGCGACGGCCGGATCGATCGCCTGGAAAACCGCGACGAGCTCAACATCTCCGTGGGCCAGATCGGTCCGCGGAGCGAGGACTACCGTGTGTAGCCCCTCCCACGACAGGCCGGCGAGGCGGCGGCGAGCCCTCCGCGTGGTCGGCGACGCACCTGCCCCGCGCCTCCGGCTGATCCCCGCCATGCTGGTGAGCCTGGTGCTGTGGGCGGCCGCCCCTTCCCCGGGAGCCGCCGCAGACCTCTCCATCGCCGCCCCCGGCCTCCGGGCCCACATCGAGGCCCTGGCCCGTTTAGGCGACCGCAGCAGCGGTACGGAGGGCCAGCGCCAGGCCGCCGACTACATCCGCGCACACTTCAAGCACCTGGGCATCGAAACCACCGGCACCCAACGCTTCCGCCTCCCCGTCCGAGGCCACCGCGGCAGCCTCCTCACCCTGCCGGACCGCAACCTGGCCCTGGCGCTCCAGCCCCTCTGGGTCAACTCCGTGTCTCCCGGAACCGTGGCCCCCGAAAGCCTGCGCGGTCCCCTGGTCTANNGTCTATGCCGGTTCGGGGGATCTCTCCGCCCTGCGGGGCCGTCGGGTGGAGGGGGCCATTCTGCTGGTGGAAATGGAAGCGGGCAAGCATTGGCTGCAGCTGGCCAACCTGGGGGCCCGGGCCCTGATCGTCATCGACCGCGGGCAGGACCAGCGGGGGCTCTACCAGATCCAGTCCGAGTTGTCGCCGGTGCGCTTCCCGCGCCTCTGGATTCCCGCCCGTGACGTGGCGGCCCACCTGGGGGATGTCGCCCGCGCCCCGGATGGGCTGCTGGCCGGAGAGGCCCGCCTGACCTCGGAGACCGCCTGGGAGGAGGCGGAGGCGGAAAACATTTATGCCCTGATCCCCGGAACCGACCCTCGCCTGGAAAAGGAACTGCTGGTCGTGGAAGCCTTCTACGACAGCACGGCCTGGGTGGCCGGGAGAGCGCCGGGGGCCGACGAAGCCTGCGGTGCGGCCAGCCTGTTGGAGCTGGCGGAACGGCTGCGGGCCCAGCCTCCCGGCCGTTCCGTGCTGCTGCTGGCCACCGCCGGCCACGCCCAGACCCTGGCCGGACTGCGGGAAGCCGTCTGGAGCATTCACGCCCGCAGCAAGGAGATGATTCTGGCCCGCAAGCGCCTTTCGGAGCGCATCACGGACAGCCGTAGCATCGTCGAGAACCTTACCCTGGAGGCGCTGGCGGCCGTTGCCCCCGACCCGCTTCTGCTGGAAGCCCTGCGGGACCAGATCAAAACCCGCAGCGACCACATCGCCGGCCAGTTGATGCGGCTGCGCCTGGACGACCCGGCCGCGGCCGCCCACACCATCCGTCAACTGGCCGCCCAGCGGCAATTGCTGCGGAACCTGGGGTGGCGCACGCGCTTCGACCCCTTGAGCCCCGACGAGCGCCAGGCCCTGGCGGAGCTGATCGGCCCCGCCCGCGACCGGCACCGGGCCGTGCTGGCGGATGCCAAGCGCCAACTGGCGCATCTCCAGCAGGCGGCCGGTTTTCGCACGCTGGTGCGCGAGCGGGAGCTGGCCGCCTTCATCTCCCTGCACCTTTCCAGCCACGGAGACGGCCTGGGCGCCTTCAACGACGGCTGGCTCTTCAACCTGCGACCCTCCATCAACCGGGCCGCGGCCTACCGCCAACTGGACGAGACCCTGCGCCAGTCGGCCAGCGCCATCGAAGCCGCCAACGGTTGGGGGGCCTTTTTCCAGGACACCCTGCGGCCCAGCCGCCAGCGCCCCTGGCAGAGCTACTTCCCGGACCGGCCGCCCCTGGGAGGCGAGATCACCGCCCTGGCCGGCTACCACGGCGTGACCCTGGCCACCACCCACGACGCCCGCAACCGCTGGGGGACCCCGGGGGACACCCCGGAGCACGTGGATGTCGACTTTGCCGCCCGCCAGAGCTTTCTCGTGGGCCGGCTGGTGGAGGCCTTGTCCCGGGCGCCGCGCCTTCACGAAGGCCAGTTCCCCCAGGACGGCTTTTCCGTGGTCACCGGCCGCGCCAAGTTCCTGCGCCAGGGGGAGCTGTTTGCCGACCAGCCGGCGCCGGAAACCGTCATCCTGGCGTTCCAGGGCTCGGGCCGGCAGCATGCGCTGGTGGATCAGACGGGGATCTTCGAGCTGCGGGGGGTGGCCGACAAGAAGCACGTCTACGACAAGGTGATCATCGAAGGCTACCGCTTCGATCCCGTGAGCGGCAACACCGTCTGGGCCATCGACAAGCAGGGCACCGGGAAGAATGCCTATCGGGTGAAAATGGACCGGGAGAACATGGAGACGGACCTGATCATG
>DJGG01000140.1:21024-21216 GCA_002432195.1 Desulfobacteraceae bacterium UBA5852 | reverse complement strand
CCTGCCGCGCCAGCACCGTCTTCAATCTCCTGGAGCCCCGCAGCTTCCGGCCCATGACCAAGATCCAGCTCATCGACGCCCGTCGCGAGGCCAACCCCCTGCGCTACTGGTACAGCCGCATCGATACCCGGGAATCCACCATCAGCACCCTCTATCTGGAACCGGGCACCCGCTTCAAGCTGACGCTTTCCG
>DJGG01000140.1:236-20964 GCA_002432195.1 Desulfobacteraceae bacterium UBA5852 | reverse complement strand
CACCGGGGCGGACGCGGCCCACCCGGAAGGGTTGGGGTACCGCATCGACGACTGGCCCCTGCTGCACCACACCGAATTCCGCACCGCCGGGGACATGTGGGCCCTGCTGGGCCCCCGCATCGACAGCCTGGAAACCCACGGGATCCACGACGAGCGCCTGCGGAACCTCCAATTGGAGGGACGCGCCGCCCTGGAGGAAGCCCGTGAGGCTCTGGACGCGCGCGTTTACGATCGCTTCCTGGCGGCCGCCCACCGCTCCTGGGCGCTGGCCAGCCGGGTCTACGATCAGGTGGAGCAGACCCAGCGCGACGTGCTCTTCGGGGTGCTCTTCTACATCGCCCTGTTCGTGCCGTTCGCTTTCTGCCTGGAACGCCTGCTTTTCGCCTATCGCAGCATTCACAAGCGCATCCTGGCCTTCGGCCTGATCCTGGTCGCCCTGATCGGCCTGATCTACCACGTGCACCCGGCCTTCGAACTGGCCTACAGCCCCAGCGTGGTGATCCTGGCCTTCTTCATCATGGGCCTGTCGCTGATCGTGACCCTGATTATCTTCTTCCGCTTCGAGGAGGAGATGGCGCAGCTGCAAAAACGCGCCCGGGATAGCCACGCCCAGGAAATCAGTCTCTGGAAGGCCTTTGTGGCGGCCTTTTTCCTGGGGGTGGGCAATCTGCGGCGGCGGCGCCTGCGCACCCTGCTCACCTGCACCACCCTGATCATTCTGACCTTCACCATCATGAGCTTCACGGCGGTAAAAAGCAGCCGCCACCAGACGCGCATGCGCTTCCAGGACATCACCCCCTACCGGGGCTTACTCATGAAGCATGCCAATTGGCAGAGCCTGCCCCCTGAGGCGCTGCCTGCCCTGGCGCATGCCGTGCCCGGGGCGGCCGGGGTGGCTCCGCGGGTCTGGCTGGAGGTGGAGGACCGCACCCGCGCCACGGCGATCCCCGTGCGCCGGGGCGGTCAGGCCTTCACCGCCATGGGAGTCGTGGGCCTTTCCGCCGCCGAGGGCCGCTTGACCGGTATCGCCGGGGTGCTCACCGGCGGCCGCTGGTTCGGCGACGACCAGGAGCAGGCGGTGATTCTGCCGGACCGTCTGGCCGCCAGCCTGGGCATAGACCCGCAACGGCCTGCCGAAGCCACCGTTGACATCTGGGGAGTGCCCTACCGGGTGGTCGGGGTCTTTTCTCCCGAAAGGCTCCAGGAGCGCCCCGACCTGGACGGCGAGCTCCTGACCCCGGCGATCTTCCCCGGCGAAAGCACCACGGCCATGACCGACATCGAAATGGAGGCCCTGGAATCCGGCGACGACGTGCGCGCTTTTCAAAGCCGCTACCAGCATGTGGCCGCCGACCTGGTCGTGTTCATGCCCTGCGCCACCCTCATGAGCCAGGGGGGCCGGCTGAAGGCCGTGACCGTGGTCCCCGGGCCGGCCACCGACATGACCGCGACCGCCCAGGGATTGGTGGATCGCTTCGGCTTGATGGTCTTCAGCGGCGAACCCCAAGGTACCTTTGTCTACGGGTCCAGTGACACCATTCAGTACAGCGGTCTGCCCAATGTCTTCATTCCCATGCTGATCGCCGTGTTCATCGTGCTCAACACCATGATCGGCAGCGTGTACGAACGCAAACGGGAAATCGCCGTCTATACCTCGGTGGGCCTGGCCCCCACCCACGTGGCCTTTCTGTTCATCGCCGAGGCCCTGGCTTTCGCCGTTCTCAGCGTGGTGCTGGGCTACCTCCTGGCCCAGACCTCCGCCAAGTTCCTGGCCGCCACCCCCCTCTGGGCCGGGGTCACGGTCAATTACTCCTCGCTGGCCGGCGTGGCCGCCATGCTGCTGGTCATGCTGGTGGTGCTGGTCTCGGTGATCTACCCCGCACGGGTGGCCGCCCAGATCGCCATCCCCGATGTCAACCGCTCGTGGACCTTGCCGGACCCCAAACAGCATCAGATGGAGATCACCTTGCCCTTCCTGATCAAATACGGGGAGCGCCACAGCGCGGCCGGTTTTCTCCTGGAGCACCTGACCAGCCACCGGGACGTCACCCATGGACTTTTTTCCACCGACGATATAACCTGCAGCGAATCCCGGGCCGTCCCCGATGCGCCGGCGCCGGCCGCGCCGCCCTGCACGCGCCTGGCCAGCCGGGTCTGGCTGGCGCCGTTCGACTTCGGCATCATGCAGCGGGTGGACATTGGTTTTTTCCCCACCGCCGAGGATCCCGCCTATCTGGAAATTCGTCTCCGGCTCACGCGCGAAGCGGGGGAGGCCAACGCCTGGGGACGCGTCAACCGCGCGTTCGTAAACGGTCTGCGCAAGGAGCTGCTGGTCTGGCGCTCATTGGACGCGTTCCAGCTGAACCAGTTCGAACGGAAGCTCAGCGTCCTGCTGGCCGACGCTTCCCGGAGGGCCTCACGGCGATCGAGCGATGACGCAAGCGCCGCCGCATAGCACCGAGGCCCACGCCCTCCGGCAAGGGGAAGCGCCGCGCATCCGGCTCCGGGCGATCGTGCTGGGCCTGGCCCTGGCCCTGGCCCTGTGTGTGCTGACCCCCTTCAACAACGCCTTCCGCCAAGCCACCCCCCTGGGGGGCGGCCATTTCCCCCTGGCCCCCTTCTTCGTCATTTTCTGGTTGAGCCTGGCGGTGTCCCTGGCGGGGTGGCTGCGCCGCGGCCGTCCCTGGTTGAGCGGCCGCGAATTGCTCGTCATCTGGATCCTGATGGTGCTGGTCTCCGGCATCGCCTACACCGGCCTGGTGCGCACGTTTTTCATCAACGTGACCGCTCCCGTACAGTTCGCCACCGTGGAAAACCGCTGGGCCGACATCCTCCAGCCCTTGCTGCCCCGGGGGATGTGCCCCCAGGACAGCGCGGCCGTCACGGCGCTCTATGACGGGCTGCCCGGGGGGCGCCAAATGGGCTGGCTGGAGGTGCTGGCGGCCATCCCCTGGAAGGCCTGGGTCGGCCCCTTGCTGCATTGGGGAGCCTTCGTGCTGCTCTGTTATGCGGTGATGGTTTGCCTGGCCAATCTCTTCAGCCGCCAATGGCAGCGCAACGAGCGCATGAATTTCCCCCTGTTGCGGGTGCCGCTGATGATGGAGGAGGCCTTGGACCATGGCGACATCGGCCTCTTCCTGCGCAACCGCTTCCTGCTGGCGGGCCTGGCACTGCCCCTGCTGCTCCATCTGATCAACGGGCTGGGGTTTTATTACCCCGGCGTGCCGCAGATCCCGACCCTGATCCTGGCCGGTCCCTATTTCCCGCCAGCGGGTCTCTT
Source organism: Desulfobacteraceae bacterium UBA5852 (assembly GCA_002432195.1). Classification (GTDB taxonomy): domain Bacteria; phylum Desulfobacterota; class Desulfobacteria; order Desulfobacterales; family UBA5852; genus UBA5852. Next base: position 17,684 of record DJGG01000140.1, on the reverse strand, counting down.
CTCCGGGTTTCAGAAGCTCAAGATCCACATCTACCCGGCCTTCATCGGCTTTGCCTTTCTCACCTCCCGCCAGATCTCCTTTTCGTTCTGGTTTTTTTTTATCGGCGGCAGCCTGCTTCTGGGCCTGTTGTCGATTCTGGGCTATGACATTCCCGCCGCCGCCCTGGGGGTGACCTTCGGGCCCACCCTCTCGCGCCCCGAAGAAATGCAGATGGTGGGGGCCTACGGCGCCTTCTTCCTGTTCATCCTCTGGCTGGCGCGCCACCACCTGCTCCACGTGCTGCGCGAAGCCTTCCGGCACCCTGGCGAGCCGGCCACCCCCGAGGAGTGGTTTTCCATCCGCACCGCTTTCTGGGGCCTGATACTGGGCAGCTCGCTGCTGGTCTTCTGGTTGCAGCGCCTCGGCATGCACACCGGCATGGCGCTGGCGCTCGTGGCGGCCAGCTTCATGATTCTGCTGGTGGCCAGCCGCATCATCGTCCAGGGGGGGTTGGCCTATTTCACCCTGACCGTCGCGCCCCTGGACGGCCTGATCACCGTCTTCGGCCCCAAGGCCTTCAGCGCGGCCGGCATTTTAGTGGCCGGCATGGTGCAGAAGGCGCTGTTTCTGGACCTGCGCGAATCGCTGCTGCCCTCCCTGGTGCACGCCGGCAGCGTCACCCAGCGGGTGGGCTCGCGGCGGCTGGTCTTCGGCGCCATCGGGCTGACCTTGGCGGTCGGGGTTGCCGCCTCGTTGGTGGCCATGCTGGCCCTGAGCTACAAATACGGCATCCGCGAGCTCGGGCTGGACTGGGCCACCAGCACCACCTTGAACACTTACGAGAACATGGTCCAGATCATCGAAGCCCCCCCCGCGGTCAGCTCCTGGGTGCGCGGCTTCGCCTTCGCCGGCGCCGTGGTCATGCTGCTGCTGGTCGCCGGCTACCACCGATTCTACTGGTGGCCCCTGCATCCCATCGGCTACCTGACCGCTTACAGCTCGGCCATGCGGATCCTCTGGTTCAGCTTTTTCGTGGGGTGGGCCTGCAATGCGCTGTGCATGCGCTATGGCGGGGTTCTGCTGTTCCAAAAGCTGCGCTATTTTTTCATCGGCCTGATCGTCGGTGATTTTCTCATGGGCGGCGCCTGGGCCCTCTGGGGGCTCTTCGCCGACGCCAGCTACCTGGTGCTGCCCGACTGATCCGCCGCGCAGCCGCCTGCCAAGCGGCGCGGCGGGGACCCGGATCCATGTACGAGGACAAGGAACTTCAGGAATACCGCGATCTTCTGCGGACCCCGACCCATTTCGAGGAGGGCTTCGACTGGAAGACCGTCATCGGGGCGATCTTCATCGGTTTTCTGATGATGCCCGGCAGCATGTACCTGCAGTTGGTGATCGGCACGGGGATCGGCCCGGCCGCCCGCTGGGTGACCATCATCCTCTTCGCGGAAATCGCCAAGCGGTCGTACACCGAGCTCAAGCAGCAGGAAATCTTTCTGCTCTACTACATGGCCGGCGCGGCCCTGGCGTCGCCGTTCCAGGGGCTGCTCTGGAACCAGTACCTCGTGCAATCCGATGCCGCCCGCATGCTGGGCCTGACCGAATACATCCCCGCCTGGATCGCCCCGTCCCAGGACTCGACCTCCCTCGTGGAACGCACCTTTTTCCACCGGGACTGGCTGGTGCCCATCCTGTTGCTCGTGGGCGCCCAGATCATCCAGCGCATCGACCAGTTCGGCCTGGGCTATGCCCTCTACCGCATCACCTCGGATGTGGAGAAGCTCCCGTTTCCCATGGCGCCCGTGGGCGCCCTGGGGACCATGGCCCTGGCGGAATCCACCGAAGACCGCCAGAAGAGCTGGAAATGGCGGGTCTTTTCCATCGGGGGGGTCATCGGCCTGACCTTTGGCGGCCTCTATGTCCTGCTGCCCACGGTGTCGGGCCTCCTGTTCACCGAACCCATCCGGCTGATCCCCATTCCCTGGGTGGAGTTGACCCGCCACACCGAGAACCTCCTGCCGGCCGTGGCCACCGGTATCCAGCTCGACCTGGGCCTGGTGTTCATCGGCATGGTCCTGCCCTTCTGGGCGGTGATCGGCGGCTTCATCGGCCTGATCATCACCGTCGTGGCCAACCCCTGGCTTTACCGCCAGGGCATCCTGCATCGCTGGCATCCCGGCATGGGGACCGTGGATACGGTTTTCGCCAACAATTTCGATTTCTACATGAGTTTCGGGATCGGCCTCGGCCTGGCCATCGCCGCGGTGGGTATCTGGCAAGTGGCCAAGTCCTTCCACCGCCCGTCCAACGCCGCAAGGGGCTATCTCAAGGACCTGTTCCAGCCGCCCCCAGGCCGCGGGGATTTCAATTTCTGGATTTCCATCGGCATCTACGTCTTCTCCACCCTGGCCTACATCGTTCTTTGCGTCTGGCTGGTGCCGAGTTTTCCATGGGTTTTCTTCATCCTCTACGGTTTCGTCTACACGCCCCTGGTCTCTTACATCTCCGCCCGCATGGAAGGCATTGCCGGTCAGTATGTGAGCCTTCCCCTGGTGCGGGAGGCCAGCTTCATCGCCGGGGCCCGCTTCTTCGGCTACCAGGGCATCGAAATCTGGTATGCCCCCATCCCCATGCACAACTACGGCGAGGCCACGGTCAATTTCCGCCAGATCGAACTCACCGGCACCAGCATCCGGGGCATCATCAAGGCCGAGATCGTGGTCTTCCCGGTGGTCATGATCTCCAGCCTGCTCTTCTCCCAGTTCATCTGGCGCCTGGCGCCCATACCGTCCACCAGCTACCCCTATGCCCAGGAAATCTGGCATCTCCAGGCCCTCAACACCCTGCTGATGCAGACCTCCACCATCGAGGGCAACTCCCTGTTCTTTCAGGCCCTGAACTTCATCTATCTCCTGTGGGGCCTGGGTTTCGGCGTGGCCACCTACATGGTCCTGTCCCTGGTGGGTCTGCCCGTCCTGCTAATCTACGGTGTCGTGCGGGGGCTGGGCCAGAGCACCCCCCACGGCCTGATCCTGGAGTTGGCCGGCGCCTTCCTGGGGCGCTTCATTTTCCTCAAGCGCTACGGCGCCATGTGGCGCCAGTACGCCCCGGTGCTGCTGGCCGGCTTCTCGTGCGGCATGGGCCTGACCGGCATGTTGGCCATGGGCTTCACCCTGATATTGAAATCCCTGAATCGATTGGCATATTAACGGATCATGGGCCCCCAGGCCCGCCCAACGCCCGGAAAGTCGCCGGGGGGACCAGCGAGCGCTCGCCACCGCCTCCCCGGCACCGGGGCTAGCCCATGTGTCCCGCGAAGGAACCGCCATGCGCTTACGACTTGTTCTGCCGATGATCCTGATGAGCCTTCTCCCCCTGTCGGCCCTGGGCGCTCCGGCGCCCCCACGGGAAATCGCCGGGTTCGCCCTGGGGGCCGACGTTGCCCAGATCCAGGACCGTCTCAAACCCGAGACCGCCCTGGCCATCCGTTTCGCCGAGTACCTCGAGGAGGTCGAAATCCAGCCCGCCCCCGGTTTCAAGTCCGGCCTGATCACCTATGGGTCCTGCGCCCGCCCCGGGCGAATCGTGCGCATCAAGCTCAAGTACGAGGATTCCAGCCGAGGGTTCTACGACGCCCTGCTGGCACGTTTTCAGGCGCGGTTCGGGAAACCCGACGAGTGGCGGGGCGACCCGTTCCACGTGGTCATCGACTGGAAGTGGTCCTTCAGGGACGCGGAAGGCAATCGCATCAGTCTCCACCTCCAGCACAACAACCGGGACGCGGAGGAAAAGGTGGGCAACGCGGTGAAGCTCACCGCCATCACGGCCATCGACGAGGAAGCGGACTGTTTCCAGCGCCGGTTCCCTGAATTCCGCCTTCCGGAGGCCGCCCGCCAGGCGACCGGGGCGGAACCCGGGGAGAACTGGGAGAACCTGCTGCCCCGCTAGACCGGGGCGGGCGTCCCCCCTCAAGGGGACCACCCGCCGGGAAGAGCCTTCCAGCCCGGGGCGCCACGCATCCCGGGCCGTCAGCGAGAAGCCCATGGGCGGCGGATCCGCTCGCATGCCTGAAACCGCCGGCGCCGAGGTCGAGACGACCATTGGATGGGCCGGGGTACGCCTCAGGGTGCCCCACCGTTGGGAGGTGGCCTGGGTGGGCCACGACCATCTGCTGTTGGGGGAAGACGGTCAACCCCGGGTGGAATTCAAGAGCGCCAGGATCACGGGAGCTTTTCGGCTGGACCGGCACCTGCGGGCCCTCGGGCGCCGGCCGCGGGGCGCGGCCATCGCGTACCAGACCATGCCGGTACCCGCGAATTGGCGCCCGCTGGTGGCGTCCTACCGGGCAGGAGCCTTCACCTGGCGCAGTGCCCGCCATGCCGGACGCGGGCTGCTGCTCTTCTGCCCGTGCTGCCAGCGGGCCACCCTGCTGCAGTTCTACCACCATCGGGACCCCGACGAGCGCCTGGTGGAAAGGGTGCTGGGCAGCTTCGCCGCCCACCCCGCCGGCGGTTGGAACCTCGTGGCGCTCTTTGACATTCGCTGCGAGATCCCCGTGCGCTTCGACCTGGGGGATTTCCGCTTCGAGCCCGGCTCTTTCCGGCTGACCTTTCACTGTCGGGCCACGCGCTTCACGTTCCATCGCTGGGGTCCGGCCGACGCCCTGCTGCGTCGCATGGATCTGCCCCTGCTGGCCGCTTCCGCCGGGCTCTTGGGCCCGGAAGCGCCGGCGCCCCGCCGCCCGTCGCCGGAGGCCGCCCAGTGGTTTTGGCAGGACCGCGCGGCAGGACCGCTGCGGGCACTCTGGCGGCGGACTTCACCCACCGCCCATTACCTGAAGGTTTGGCGGGCAGCCGCCGCCAACCGGATCCTGGCGGTCCGGTTGCAGGCCCCCGCGCAGGGACCCGAACCCCTTTTCGAGGAATTGTGCCAGCGCTATGACGTGGTTCCGCAAACGACCGGCGCCTCCCCCCCTGACGCGTGAGGCGGCGCTGGCGCTCAAGCCCGTCCCCCACCGCGAAGTACGCGCCGCGGCCCAACCATCGGGAGACCTCCTGCTGGTCTATCCGCTGCGCTTGCCGCCCTGGATGGCCCAATTGGCCCAGCGCCTGGGGGGTCGCCAAACCGTGGGCGCCACGCGCAAGCTCCAACTGGACGAGCTGGGCAGCCGCACCTGGCAGTTGATGGACGGATACCGCAGCGTACGCGATATTGCCCAAGCCCTCAGCACCCAATACCGCTTGCCGCAGGCAGAGATGGAACTGGCGGTCAGCCGGTTTCTACGGGAACTCGGACGGCGGGGGTTGATCGGCCTGCGCTGACGGGCTCCGGGGATCCCCGAGGCAGGACGGGAGGCCGGCGGAAAGAACGGCCGGCCTTGGCCTCCGGAGAGAGGGGGCTAGAGCCTGGTGACCGCAGCCTCCAGCGACGACTCGATGGGCAGAAACGAATCGAATCCTGAAATTTCGAAAACCTCTTTGACGTAGTCCTGCATGGCACAGAGCACCAATTTGCCCTGGGCGGTTTTCAAGTTCTTGGTGGCCTTGAGGATCACCCGCAGGCCGGCGCTGGAAATGTAATCCAACCCTTCGAAATCGATGATCAGCCGGCGGGCCCCGCTGTCGATGGAGGCGAACAGTTGTTGCTCGAACCCCATCGAGGTGTTGGAATCCAGCCGCCCCGTGAGCTTGAAAACGCTGTAGCTGTCATGTTTGGTTTCGATAATGTCCATGCATCCCTCCATCCGGCCGTAGCCTCGTCGGCGGGTCGCCGCGCCGGGCCGCCGGGCGTGCGATGGCCGCGCCGGGCCTCCATCAGTTTTTCAGAAATTTCCTGAGCGTCAGCACGTTGTGCCTCCCGCAACGCTCATAGTCCATCTCGTCTATGTAGGAGCGGATCAGGTGAATGCCCAGCCCGCCCACCTTGCGATCGTCAAACGGGCACTTGAGCTCGGGCGCGGGGGCTTTCAGGGGGTTGAACGGGATACCGTCGTCCCGGATGACGATGGTCACCACCCGGGGAGCGTGGCTGACGGAAATCTGGATGCGGTGTGGCCGGGCGTCCCGGAACCCGTGGGACAGGATATTGGTGAACAACTCGTCCAAGGCCAGGTTGATCTCGAATTTCTGCTTTTTGGGAATACCGGTCGCGGCACAGAAATGCTCCAATTGTTCGCACAGCACGTCCAGGGCGGCGAGTTTGGTGTCGAGTTCGAAGGAGATCGTCGTCATACCGCGCTTCCAGGAGGGGATCGCCGGAAGGGGCGCATCGCACCTTCACCGGGGTCACAGGACGCTGATTCCGGCCATGCTTTGGGAAAGACCGCGTTTGTCCAGCATATCAAACAAATACCGTTTTTCCCAGCCGCGCACCGTTTCCACCGCCGCTTTGAGAATCTTGGGGACCAGCTCGGGAAACTGCTCCAGGGCTTTCAAAAACCGCTCCCGGGTCAGCACCAGGCAAAGCGTCTCGCCCTGGGCCTGCAAGGCGTAGAGGTGCCGAATCCCGCTCAACAGGGACAGGCCCCCCAGAAACTGCCCGGCGTTGAAAGTGCGCACCAGGATGTCGCCGGCCGCGTCCGGATACACCAGGCGAGCGGCGCCGGATATGAGATAATAAGCCTGCCCATCGTCATCCTGGGGGCTGAAAATGGTTTCGCCGGCGGCAAAGGTCTCCCGTGTGCAAAGGTAGGCGAATACCTTCAGCGATTCGATGGACAAACCCGAAAAGAAGTTGATCTGCCTCAGATATTCCAGGTTCTCCTGGAACTCGCATCCCGTGGTGGCATCACGCCCGCCCGCTGGTGAGTTCATATAGCGCCCCTTTGCCGGCCACGAGGTCGTCGTAGCGGCCCATTTCGATGATCCTTCCGGCCTTCATTACGGCAACTTTGTCGTAATTCTTAACGATGTCAAGTCGGTGAACCACGGCGATGACCGTGGTTTTCCCCTTGAGCCGGGTTTCCAGCAGATTCTGAATACGCGCCTGGGACGCATTGTCCAGGGCGGAGGTCGCCTCGTCCATGATCAGCAGTGGCGTGGATTTCAGCAGGGCCCGTCCGACGGCCAGCTTCTGCCGCTGGCCGCCGGAAAGCTTGTCTCCCTTGCTGCCCACCTGGAACTGCATGCCGATCTGCACGATGGTCTCCAGCAGGTCCTCCTGAATCAGCAGCCGGACGATGTGCTGCAGGATCTTGTCCTGGGCCTTGCTGCCGCTGCGCTTGGTTTTTCCGAAGATGATATTGTTCAGGATGGTCTGGGAGTGAATGTAGCGGGCCGCCTCGTAAAAGGCGAACGCCCCGGGATTTTCCCGCTCCGTCAGGTCGCGGAACAGCGCCCGCCCCTCGAGGACCTGGTGCTCCATCTCCGGCGGCAGAGACACCATCTTGTGCCGGCCCGGTGCGAAGCGCAGGGCCAGGTCGAGGAGCATCTGGCGGTCGGCCGGCGCCAACGGCTGCGACCCCTCTTTGCGGATACGCCTGCTCAGCGCCTTGTAGGCCTCCAGCTCATCGGCTGAAATGGGGCTTTGCTCGAAAAAGACCGCATCCGGCGCCAGGTTGCCCAGGATGTTCACCGTCTGGTGGGTCAGGTCCCGGCCCAGGGCGATGAGGGGTTCCTCCAGGGCAGCCTTCTGGAGGAAGCGGATGAAAAAGGGCTGGACAGCCAGGCCCGCGGTTTCGGTGTCGAATCTGACCGGGGCCCCGAAAAGCATGTTCTCCAGCACGCTGGAGTAGAACAGATAGTGGTCCTTGTTGAAGAACTCGACATAATCGGCCAGGGCCTTGCCGTATTGCTGCTGGAAGTTGCTCCGCACCCGGATGAGCTGGTCGACCAGCGCGGAGCGCGCGTCCCGCTGCAGGATCGTGTTGAGGCCGAAGCGCAGGGTATCCAGGAACAGGCCCGTCTGCTGCAGGACCTCGATCTGATCATCCAGCGTGGGCAGGCCCTCCGGTGGGGCCCCCCCGTCATTTTCCTGGCGCGCGGCACACGCGTAGAGGAGATTTTCCTCGATGGTGCCGTCGAAGATGTAGGGCGCCTGGGAAATGAAGCCCGAGTTGCAGATGATGTCCCGCTTGGACATGCGGCTGACCTCCACCCCTCCCAGCCGCACGCGGCCGTCGGTGTAGCTGTAGAGCTGGCCGATGCACAGCGCCAGGGTGCTTTTGCCGCTGCCGGAGAAACCCACCAGGGCCATATGCTCGCCGGGCTCCAGGGTAAAGTTGACGCCGTCCAGCAGATGGATCCCGTCCCCGGTGACGAATGCCAGATCCTGAACCTCCACCCGGCCGTCCAGACGGTAGGGCTCGCGCCCTTCGGGTTCCAGCGCATGTTCGGGTTCGGCGTCGAAATAGCGCATGGTCTTGTCGTAGGTCACCACCCCGTCCTGGTAGGCCTGGTAGAACTCCACCAATTCCTTCCAGGGGTCGTAAAGCTTCTCCTGGGCCGAGAGGAAGGCCACCAGGGCGCCAAGCTCCAACTGCCCCTGGATGGTCAGGTAGCCTCCCAGGAGGAACACCACGAAGGGCCCCAGGCTCGTGAAGAAGTTGTTGGTCACCTTGACCGCGGCGCGGTAGAGATCCCAGCGCAAACGCACGCGGTACATCAGGGATACGAGATCACCGAACTTGCGGTTTTCGATCCGGTAAGCCCCGTTGCCGTGAATTTCGTGGATGCCGGCGATGGATTCCTGGATCTTGTCCGACATGCGCCGGCTCAAATCGACGCGCTCCGCGTTGGCCTGGTTCACCCGGCGCTGGAGGAGCGGAATCAGAAACAGGGCCAGGGGGTAGATGGCCAGCGACAGAATGGCCAGCAAGGGGTGCAGCCAGAAGAGGTACCCGGCGAAGGCCAGGAGCGTCAGCAGGTTGATCACGGGGACGGCCACGGCCATGCCCACGAAATTCGCCGGCAGGGCTAACTCGCTCACCAGCGAGGAGACCACCAGACCGGGTTGGGTGCTCCGGAAAAATCCCAGGGGCAGGGAGATGATGTGGCCGTAGAGATCCTGCCGCATGCGCGCCAGGGTCCGCTGGGAGATGGTGACCTGCAGCACCGTGACCAGGTATTTCAAGCCGCTGGCGGAAATCACGGCCGCCAGGTAGGTGAGGCAATAGGTGATCAGCAGGTCGATCTGCTGCAGGCGGATCGCCTCGTTGACGATGCGCTTCTGCATCTCGAGAGGCAGGACCCGCGCAAAGACGGTGACGGAAATCAGCAGCAGCACGAGGATCTGGAGGCGGGTGTTGGCGCCCCAGATCCAGGAGAAAAGGGACCGCCGGATCACGGGAGTCGGGGTTGCGCCCATGGGCACTCCTTGCCGGTGTGGGGCTGTGCCCGGCGCCGCGCAGGCGGTGGCCGGGATGCCGCATCTCTACTACGCCTCCGGCCCCTTGACAAGCTCCGCCTGACGGGGCGCGGATGGCCCCCCGTCGGCATTCCGATGGTGGCGATCGGGGAGGGACCTGTCAAAAGCCACCGCCTTTTAGGCCAGCTTGACCACCACCACCGTCAAGTCGTCGTGGCGCGGGGCCTCTCCGCGAAACCGCTCGCAGGCTGCCAAGATGGCGTCCCGGATGGCGTCCGCCGGCCAGCCCTGCAATTCGTTAAGCACCAGGACCGCGTCCTCCTCGATGTCCAGGACGGCGCCGTCGCCCATCAGCTCCGTGAAGCGCCTTTCCCGGGGGTCGAAAAGCAGGGTCGGTCATGGCCTGCCCGCCATAGATCGTCAGGCCGCCCACGGTCACCAGATGGTGCTGCCAGATTCGCCTAGCCGCCCTCCATGTCAGAGTTTGATCACGATATACAGCCCGCTGAACTGGGAAAAAAAGGGCACGCAGCCCGGGAGCCCGTCGAAATAACGGTGCACGGCCGCCCGGCTGCCCAGCAGCTGGGGATGCCCGTAGTCCTCGATCGCCAGGATCCCGCCGGGGGCCAGCACATGGGGGAACAGGCACCGGAGCACGAATTCGGTGGCCCGGAAGGAGTCGCAGTCCACGTAGGCCAGCGCCAGCCGGTCCACGCCGGCCGCATCGAATGTGGCGGTAAAATCCCCGCGCACCAGCTCCACGAAGGGAAAACGCGCGAACGTGCCCCGCAGGGACGCGAAATCCACGGGGTGGGAGCCGCTCCAGAAGCGATCGATGCCCAGGGGTTCGCCGGGGAAGCGGTCAAAGGTATCGAAGAGCAGGAGACGCCGCGGATCCGCGCTGCGCGCCAGGTAATCGGCCATCAGGTAACCGCTGTGGCCCTGGAAGGAGCCGAACTCGGCGATGGCCCCGGGAATCCGGTTGCGCTTGACGGCATCCAGCAACTGGCACAGGTCCATGAAATCCCGCAGATCGCATTTGGGCGCGAAGTGCTCCAGGGCTTCCTCGTAGATGGCAAACACATCCGCCTCGAAGGTGGGCAGGGGGGAAACGAAATCCGTGGCGCGGTGCCGATCATGCCGGCGCAGGGCCCGGTAGTCGGATTCCGGCAGCACCACGCACTCGAAGGTCAGGTGCTTCAGGGCGGGGGCGGCCAACACGGCCTGCGCCGCGGCATGGGAACGCCGTATGTCGGTGTAGGTGCAGAGGATCCCTCCGAGGGGGCCGAGGCCTTCCCGGACGGCCTCGCCGAGCGCGGCGAGGTCCAGGCGTTGGGCCTCGATGCGGTGCGCCGCCAGATCGCGGCAGACGCAATCGGTGACGGCGCTGTTGCCCCCCACCACCAGAATGCGCCGACAGCCGGCATCCTTGGCGGCGTTGCGGCCTTTCTTGGCCAGAAAGGCGGCGGCCTCCTCGGCGCTCTGGATATGCCAGCGGTTGACCTTGGGGGGCGGTGCATCGGCCATGGTGGCGCTCCTCCCGCAGGTCGGCATAGGCTTTGACAAAACCGCCGTCCGGGGTCTATAGGTTCTGGCTCGTGCCGCAGGCGACGGACGCCGGCACCGGCACGCGCAGCGCTGTGGATCTGTAAGTAAACACGTATTCGGCCGAAGGCCAGGGTCCGGCCTGGGCCGCCGGGGAAATCGGCCATGGCGTTCTTCGTATGCGTCATCGGAATGGTCATGATTGTCGAAGGCACGCCCTATTTCGCCAGTCCCGCCCGGCTGAAGGCCATGATGCGCGAAATCGGCCGCCTGCCGGACCACACGCTGCGGCGCTGGGGCCTGCTGATGATGATCGGCGGGCTGGTGCTGGTCTATGCCGGCAAGCACGGTTGGCCCTGAATGTTCGCCCTTGACGACTATGCCTATGACCTGCCCGAGGAGCTCATCGCCCAGGCCCCCGCGCCGGCCCGCGACCGTTCCCGCCTGATGCTGGTGGCACGCGGCTCCGGCGATCGATCCCACCGCCGCTTCCTCGAACTGCCGGCGATCCTGACCCCCGGCGACCTGCTGGTGCTCAACGACACCCGGGTCGTGCCCGCCCGTCTCCTGGGGCGCAAGGCGAGCGGCGGCCAGGTGGAGGCCCTCCTGCTCGATTTCCATGGCGCCCGCCGCCGCTGGCAGCAGCAGGGCGAGTTTGTCTGCCCGTGCCTGGTGCGCGCGTCCCGGCGCCCGCGCCCCGGCAGCCGCCTGCATTTCGGGGCCAACCTGACGGCCGACGTTCTGGCCGCCGAGGAGGATTGGCTGCAGCTGCGCTTCACGGCCGACGGCGACCCCGCCGTGGAGATCCGCCGCCAGGGCCGGATGCCGCTGCCGCCCTATATCCGCCGGGCACCCCACCAGGCCCCGTCCGGCAACGATGCAACCGACTACCAGACCGTCTACGCCCGCGAGGACGGGGCCGTCGCCGCCCCCACCGCCGGCCTGCACTTTTCGCGGGAGCTCCTGGCCCGGCTGGCCGACCGGGGGGTTCAGACCGCCACCATCACCCTGCACGTGGGCTACGGCACCTTCCTGCCGGTGCGCGTCGAGGACATCCGCCAACACCGCATGCACGCCGAATATTTCCGGATCCCCGCCGCCGCCGCCGCGGCCGTGAACGCGGCCCGCCGCGACGGACGCCGGGTGATCGCCGTGGGTACCACCTGCGTGCGCAGCCTGGAATTCGCGTGTGACCCCGAGGGCCGCCTTGCGTCCTGCGAGGGCTTGAACGATCTCTTCATCTTCCCCGGCTACCGCTTTCGCGCGGTGGACGGCATGATTACCAATTTTCACCTCCCACGCTCGACACTGCTGATGCTGGTGGCGGCCTTTGCCGGGCGTGAGGAGATGCTGTCGGCTTACCGCGAAGCGGTGTCCCGGGGCTACCGCTTCTTCAGCTACGGGGATGCCATGCTCATCGCGTGAAGCGCGGCCCCTCTTCGAGGACCATGGCCAGCATGCCGGATTTCAAGGTTGTCGCCCGATCGTCGGAAACCCAGGCCCGGGCCGCGGAGCTGAGCACCCTCCACGGTCCCGTCGCCACCCCCGTGTTCATGCCCGTGGGCACCCAGGGGACCGTCAAGGCCTTGATCCCGGAAGAGCTCGAGGCCCTGGGTGCCCGCATCATCCTGGGCAACACCTACCATCTCTACCTGCGCCCTGGGATGGAGGTGATCCGGCGTTTTGACGGGCTGCATGGGTTCATGGGCTGGAGGGGGCCCATCCTCACGGACAGCGGGGGCTTCCAGGTTTTTTCCCTGGCCGCCCTCCGGCGGGTCACCGAGGAGGGCGTGGCCTTCCAGTCCCACATCGACGGCTCCCGCCACCTGCTTACCCCGGAACTGGCCACCGAAGTCCAGCTGACCCTGGGGTCCGACATCCTCATGTGTCTGGACCAGTGCGTGGCCTTTCCGGCAGCACCGGAGGACCTGCGCCGGGCATTGGACCTCACCACCCGCTGGGCGGCCCGTTGTCGGCAGACCTGGGAGGCCCACGACGGGCCCAAGGGCGCCCTGTTCGGTATCGTCCAGGGAGGCATGGACCCCGCGCTGCGGGCCGCTTCCGTGGGTCAGCTGCGCGCCCTGGACTTCCCCGGTTATGCCCTGGGGGGCTTGAGCGTGGGGGAGCCGCCCCCCGTCATGTACGCCACCGCCGCCGCCACTTTGCCCCTGCTGCCCGACGACCGCCCGCGCTACATCATGGGCGTGGGGACGCCCGATGACCTGGTGGCGCTCGTGGCGCGCGGGGCCGACATGTTCGACTGCGTCATGCCCACGCGCAACGCCCGCAACGGGCAGTTCTTCACCCCCGCCGGCACCCTGAACATCCGCAACGCCCGCTTCCGCCAGGACACGTCACCGGTGGACCCGGCCTGCGACTGTTACACCTGCCGGCGGTTTTCCCGGGCTTACCTGCGCCATCTTTTCATCGCGCGGGAGCTTTTGGCCTATCGGCTGGCCAGCATTCACAACTTGCGCTATTATGTGCGCCTGCTGGCGGCCATGCGACGGGCGATCCTCGATGACCGGTTCGCGGAATTTCAGCGCGCCTTCCAGGCCCGGCGGCAGCCGCTGCCGGCCGCGCAAGCGCCGGTGGGCGCGATGCCGGAGCCGGCAGATCCGACCGCCTCCGGCTGAAGGGCCGGGGCGATCCCTACGGGATGGCGGGGCCGCCGTCTGAACCGGCGCGCCCGATGGACGACGCCGCGAGACGTCGCCGAACGAACCACCCACACAAGGAGTTGGCCATGAAAGCTCAGGTGCAATCCGTTCTGGAGAAGATCCGGCCCCAGCTGCAGGCCGATGGGGGGGATGTGGAACTGGTCGACGTGATCGACGGCGTGGTGAAGGTGCGTCTCAAGGGCGCCTGCGCCGGATGCCCCATGTCCCAGATGACCCTGCGCAACGGCATCGAACGTCTGTTGAAACGGGAAATTCCCGCCGTGAAATCCGTGGAAGGGGTCTGACCAGGGCACTTGTCGGGCTTGCGCCGGTCCATGGCCGTGGCGCTTCGGCGTCGCTCCCCGGAGAGATCGCCGCGCCGGCCGGCGGTTGGCGCCCACCCACCCATCCGAGGGGGCTTCGCATGTCCATCGCCAGAAAAATCGAGAGCGCCATCGCACGCTCGTCCTGGATCCGCAAGATGTTCGAAGAGGGTGCCCGCCTGAAGGCCCGGCATGGGGCGGCCAAGGTGTTCGACTTCAGTCTGGGCAACCCCAATGTTCCGGCGCCCGAGTGCTTCGCCCGCGCCATGAGCGAGACGGTCTGCGCCTGCGGCGGCTCCGATCACGGCTACATGCCCAATCCCGGCTACCCGCACGTGCGCCAGGCGGTGGGGGAATACCTGACCCGGGAACAGGGCTGCACGGTGACGGCGGCCGAGGTCATCATGACCTGCGGGGCCTCGGGCGCCTTGAACGTGGCCTTCAAGACTCTCCTCGACCCCGGGGATGAAGTGCTCACCCCGGTGCCCTGCTTCGTCGAATATGGCTTTTACGCCGACAACCACGGAGGGGTGCTCACCACCGCCCCCACGCAGGCCGACTTTACCCTGGACCTGGAAGCGCTGGCGGCGGCCATCACGCCGCGCACCAAGGTGGTGCTGGTTAACTCCCCCAACAACCCCACCGGACAGATTTACAACGCGGAGAGCCTGGCCGCGCTAGGCGCCCTGCTGGGCGCCAAGAGCCGGGAGTTCGGGCACATCATCTATCTCATCTCCGACGAGCCGTACCGCAAGATCGTCTTCGACGGCCACAGCGTGCCCAGCGTCTTCGCGGCGTATCCGGAAAGCCTCATCGCCACCTCCTATTCCAAGGACATCTCCATCCCCGGTGAGCGCATCGGCTTTGCGGCCGTGAACCCCGCGGCCACTCACCGCCAGGCGATCATGGACGGCATGGCCCTGGCCAACCGCATCCTGGGATTCGTCAACGCGCCGGCGCTGATGCAGAAGATCGTGGCTTGCCTTCAGGGTTTCAGCGTGGACATCGGGGAGTACGCGCGCAAGCGCGACCTCCTGTGCCGCGGCCTGGAGGCCTGCGGCTACGAATTCGTGACCCCGCCGGGGACCTTCTACCTCTTTCCGCGCAGCCCCATCCCGGACGACGTGGCCTTTGTGCGCGCCCTCCAGGAGGAAATGATCCTCGTGGTGCCCGGCAGCGGCTTCAACGGCCCCGGCCACTTCCGCATCGCCTTCTGCGTGGAGGACCAGACCATTCGGAACGCCCTGCCGGGATTCGAGCGCGCCCTACGGCGATTCCGCTGAACCGGCCGGAACGGCGTTGATCCGCCGGCGCCCGACGCCGACCGGGTCGTTTTCCGGCCCCCACCGCGATCGGGCGTGCCGGGCCGGCATTCCGCAGGCCCCGTCTTTCGGCGGGACGGCAGGCACGACGCCGGTCCGTCAGGCCGCGTCCACCCGCATGCCCTCATCCGGCCAGCATGCCTGCGGTTGTGCACCGTTGACCTCCTCGAACTCGCGTCTCAACCCCCTGCCATCCCGGTCCGACGGCCCAGCGACCCATGCGGAACGGACACCACCCGATGGCGCTGAATCCAATTCATCCAATAAGACGGATTATATCGACTGGAAGTCCGTTATTGCTTAAATGGCTTTCGGAAGTTTGAATTTTGTGGCATAGGTGTCGCGTGGCCATGAACATCTCCGACAGGAGCGTTTTCGGTTGCCCACCCACATGGTTCCTCCGGGCCAGCCGGGAAAGGGGGTGAGGGGTCGCGTCGGCTTGCAGGTCGGGTAACCGCACATTGAAGCCAACCCGCTATTCGATAAGAAAGGAACCGGATCCATGACCAATTTATACGACGAAGCCTACCGGAGATCCTTGGAAGATCCGGCCGGCTTCTGGGGGGAAGCGGCTGCGGACTGCCACTGGTACAAGAAATGGGACAAGGTCTTGGACGACTCCAACAAGCCCTTCTACCGCTGGTTCGTTGGCGGCGTGGTGAACACCTGTTACAACGCCCTGGATCTCCATGTCGACAACGGCCGCGGCGGCCAGACGGCGCTGATCTACGACAGCCCCGTCACCAACACCATCAAAACCTACACCTACGCTGAACTGCGGGACGCGGTGGCCCTTTTTGCCGGCGCCCTGGTCAACCAGGGGGTCCAGAAAGGCGACCGGGTGATCATCTATATGCCCATGATTCCCGAGGCGGCCATCGCCATGCTGGCCTGCGCGCGCATCGGGGCCGTGCACTCGGTGGTTTTCGGGGGCTTCGCGGCCAAGGAGCTGGCCACCCGCATCAACGATGCCAAGCCCAGGGTCATCATTTCGGCCTCCTGCGGCATCGAGGTCCAGCGGGTCATCAAGTACAAACCCCTGCTGGACGGGGCCATCGATCTGGCCGCCTCCAAACCCGAAAAGTGCATCATCTTCCAGCGCCCCATGGAGAAGGCCTCCCTGGTGGCGGGCCGGGACGTGGACTGGCAGGAGGCCCTGGCAGCGGCCAAACCGGCGGAATGCGTGCCCGTGGCGGCCACCGACCCCCTTTACATCCTCTACACCTCGGGCACCACGGGGGAACCCAAGGGGGTCGTGCGGGACAACGGCGGGCACATGGTGGCCCTGAAATGGACCATGAAGGCCATCTATGACGTGGACGCCGGAGACGTCTATTGGGCCGCCTCCGACGTGGGCTGGGTCGTGGGCCATTCCTACATCGTTTACGGGCCGCTGTTCCGCGGCTGCACGACCATCCTCTTCGAGGGCAAGCCCGTGGGCACCCCGGACGCCGGCGTCTTCTGGCGGATCATCTCCCAGCACGGCGTGCGCAGCCTCTTCACGGCGCCCACGGCCTTTCGGGCCATCAAACGCGACGACCCCAAGGGCGAGCTGATCAAAAAATACGACCTGTCCAATTTCAAATACCTCTTCCTGGCCGGCGAGCGCTCCGACCCCGACACCATCCAGTGGTCCGAGCGCAACCTCAAGGTACCGGTCATCGACCACTGGTGGCAGACGGAAACCGGATGGGCCATCTGCGCCAACTGCATGGGGCTGCACAAATTCCCGGTGAAATACGGTTCTCCCACCAAGGCCGCCCCCGGCTGGGACGTCCAGGTGGTGGACGCCAACAACCGACCGGTCAAAGCCGGCGAAATCGGCGCCCTGGTGGTGAAGCTGCCGCTGCCGCCGGGAGCCCTGCCCACACTGTGGCAGAAAGACAA
Source organism: Desulfobacteraceae bacterium UBA5852 (assembly GCA_002432195.1). GTDB lineage: Bacteria > Desulfobacterota > Desulfobacteria > Desulfobacterales > UBA5852 > UBA5852. Next base: position 664 of record DJGG01000140.1, on the reverse strand, counting down.
GCGCTACGTGGAATCCTACCTGGAGGAATTTCCCGGCTATTACAAGACCGCCGATGCGGGCTACATCGACGAGGACCGTTATGTCTACGTCATGTCGCGCACGGACGACATCATCAACGTGGCCGGCCACCGCCTCTCCACCGGAGCCATGGAGGAGATCCTGGCCGACCACCAGGACGTGGCGGAGTGCGCCGTTCTGGGTGTGGAGGACGCGCTCAAGGGCCAGGTGCCGGTGGGCTTCATCGTGTTGAAGGCCGGGGTGACCCGTCCCAACCAGGAGATCGTCAAGGAGGTCATCCAGATGGTGCGGGACCGCATCGGCCCCGTGGCCGGCTTCAAGACCGCCACGGTGGTCAAACGCCTTCCCAAGACCCGCTCGGGGAAAATCCTGCGGGGCACCATCGCCAAGATCGCCGACAACAAGGAAT
>DJGG01000140.1:0-179 GCA_002432195.1 Desulfobacteraceae bacterium UBA5852 | reverse complement strand
AAGATCGCCGACAACAAGGAATGGAAGATGCCGGCCACCATCGACGATCCGACCTGCCTGGAGGAGATCGCCGATGCCCTCACCCAGATCGGCTACGCCAAATCCCGGTCTTCCTGACAGCCGAAAGTGGTTTGGCAGGCGCCGCCTTCCGGCGGCGCCGGAAAGACGGCCGGTTGCCG
>DJGG01000139.1:5938-8634 GCA_002432195.1 Desulfobacteraceae bacterium UBA5852 | reverse complement strand
AGTTTATCCACAGGCTGATAGGTCACATACTGTCGGGATACGACACCGGTGTCGCCTACCGGCAACGATGGCACCTTCCCGGGCGGGCAGCGAGGGCCCGGACCGCTGTCGGGTCATCGCCCCTCAGACGGCGATCCGCCAGCAGCGGTGGACGGGGGGGCGCATGCGGCGATAGTCTTCCGGAATGGTGGCGGCGGTGATTTCCTGGATTGCCGAGGCCTCCAGGCTCTCCAGGCGGGGCTGAAAATCCTGGTGGTTGGTGGAGAAAATCACGATGCCCCCGGGGCGCATCGCCGCCAGCACCGCCCGCAGCAGCCGGGGGTGATCCCGGAGGACATCGAATTCCTCCCCGCGGGTCTGGCTGGAGGAGTAGGAGGGCGGGTCCACCACGGCGAGGTCGAAGCACGTCCCCCGGCGCCGCACCTGCTTGAGAAAATCGAAGGTGTGGGCCTGGACGAGGGTATTGGCGGCGGGCGGCAGGCCGTTGGCGGCAAAATTCTCCCGGGCCCATTGGATGGCGCCCTGGGCCCGGTCCACGGAAAGCGTGGAGCGGGCCCCGCCCCGGGCGGCGTAGCAGGAGAAGGTGGCCGTGTAGCAGTAGAGGTTGAGCAGGTCCTTGCCGGCCGCCATCTCCCGCACCATCTGGCGGGTGTCGCGGTGATCGGCGAAGAGCCCGGTGTCCACGAAGTCGTATGGGTTCACCAGAAACGTCAGATCCCGCTCCCGGACCTGGATCTTCCGGTCGGTGTGGTCGATGCGCGCGTANNGCGGGCCCTCCCCCTTGCCCGCATAGCGCGCCTTGAGGTGCAGCCGCTCCCCGGGCACCTCCAGCGCCCGGGCCGCGGCCGCCCCCATGCAGGGCAGCCACTCGGGCAGCGACTGCCGCCGCACATACTCCCCCACCACGAGATGACCGGCATACCAGTCCACCACGGCGCGGATTTCCGGGATGTCCCAGTCGTAGAGCCGGAAGACCTCGATGCCCTCCCGGGCGAAGCGCCGGTGGAAGTGCTTGAACCGTTTGCGCACCCGGTGGGCCAGCATCTCCGCCTGGCGCTCGAAGGCCTCCGCCGCACCCTCAGCCGCCATGGATGGACCTCTTCCCCCGACGTTCGGAATTCATCGCGGCGACGACCACCCCCCCGGGCCCCCTCAACGCTCTTCCCAGCGGGGCGCGCGCTTCTCGAAAAACGCCTGGACGCCTTCCTTGGCATCCCGGGTGGTGCAGAGGCGGGCAAAGGCCTCGTTCATCATGTCGAACTGCTGCTGGTAGCCAAGGTCCTCGGAGGCGTAAAAGGCCTTCTTGGCGATCTGGACCGCGACGGGGCTCCTGCGCGCCAGGCTCTCGGCCCATTCCCGGGCGGCGGCGTCCAGCTCGTCCTTGGGCACCACCCGGTTGACGAGTCCCAGGGCGCAGGCCTCGGGGGCCTTGATGAGGTCCCCATAGAACAGCAATTCCAGGGCCTTTTTGCGCCCCACGCAGCGGGCCACGGGGATCACCGGCCCCACGCAGTTGAGCCCCACGTTGATGGCGGTCAGGCCCATCTTGGCGTTGTCCGCGGCGATGGCCAGGTCGGCGGCGGCCACCAGCCCCAGGCCGTTGGCCGCGGCCACCCCGTGGAGCTGGGCGATGACCGGTTTTTTCATCTGGGAGATGGCCACCAGGGGGCGTTCCATGTGCTCGATCCACGCCCGGTACTCCATGACGGTCTTGCCCTCCAGCTCGTTGACATCGATACCGGCGCAGAAGGCCTTCCCGGCCCCCTTCAGGAGGACCACCCGCACGCGGGGCTCGGCATCCATGGCCACGAGGGCCTGGTGGAGCTCCTCGGCCAGGAGGCTGTTGAAGGTGTTGAGCTGCTCGGGACGGTTTAGCGTGATGACGCCCACGAAACGGTCTCCGACCTCGACGACGAGATGCGTGTAAGCCATAATTCTCCCTCTCCATGGAATGCTGAAAGACCGGCCGCGGCCGCTCGGTCCGCGAGGCCACAGGGGGTGTTGTGACGCGCTTTGGCCCTCCGGTCAAGCCCTTCGTGCCCGAGGTGCGGATGCCGACGGGCGGGCGTGTCGACTTTTTCCGGTCCCGCCTCGTCAGTATGGTCACATCCGCGGCCATTCCCTCACCGCATTCCGGGAAAGCGCCCGGGACGCCGCGGCCAGGGGCCTGCGGACGGCATCCGACCAACGTCAACAAGGAGAATCCGCCATGACGTCACGACTGTGCAAACTTGGAATTATTGGCACCGCCCTTCTGCTGCTGGGCGCCGGCACGGCCTCGGCCGGGGACGGGCGCGACGGCCGCCGCGGCCGCGGCGACACCGGCTACCATTCCGAGCGCGGCCGGCACCATGAACACCGGAACCACTGGTCTCGGCATGGCGGCCAAGCGGGCCGGGGATACCCGCGGCAGGTGGAGAAACACGTCTACCACCACTACGCGCCCGGCTATGGGGCGGGCTACCGGCCCCGGGCCTACCTTCCGCCCCCCAGCCCCCATCACCGCCATCGCGACCTTGGCTTCAGCCGCCTGGCCCCCCGGGTGGAGTGGCTGGGCCCGCTGCCGATCCTTCTGCCGCCACCGCCCCACGTGGTATTCGGTTTCCACCGGCGCTAACCGGCAGTGGATAATCAAGCATCCGGCCCAAAGGCAATATCCGGGCAAACCCTTCCCCGGAGGGTCATGGGCACCGCTT